>JAHZIV010000108.1 GCA_022601255.1 Gammaproteobacteria bacterium | reverse complement strand
GCTTTAGCGATATTAGTGGCGTCTGCTAGTGCGGCGCTGATTCTCTCTTTTCCCACATATTCTGGTACCACTTGTTTAGGCACCATGGTGGCAGCTGCATTGTTTTTAGCTACAGTTCCCTTTATTGAGCTTGCCGGGAATGAAGCGGATGTAAGACATGTGGGCAACTTGCTAACAAGCAATGGTCATATGCTGTAGTTCTGATTATCGATTCTAGGTGCTTGGTCAGTGGGTTTAGCGATTGAGTTCCTTGAGCCACTTTTGTTGAAACGGGCGCCAGATCAAACGCTTTGCTAAGCTTCTGAAAGGCTGGGGAAAAGTCAAACTTTTCTCATGAATCGTTTTTACTAAAAGATGCAGTCGATTCTGCAGCCGCTCCTTCAAAGTCGTATGATCCACCTTGGTTGCATACGTGATACTATTGATATAATGCACATTCTTGAAGAAAGGAGATTTAAACACTTCATTGTGAACAAGATCCTTCACGCCTTGCCAACCTGGACCGAAGGAATCATGAAAAGCCACAATGCCTCCTACTTCCACTTTGGGTAGCCACGCATCGAAGTCTTCTTTAACAGATGTAAAGTCATGCGCTCCATCAATGAAAATCAAGCCTACACGTCCAGGCACATCATAGATGCCTTCAACTGACGTTTTCAAAATAGGCACCACATACTGTGCCACATCGGCATGAGAAATGTTCTCTTTAAAGGCATC
This sequence comes from Gammaproteobacteria bacterium, assembly GCA_022601255.1. Lineage (GTDB taxonomy): Bacteria > Pseudomonadota > Gammaproteobacteria > Coxiellales > Coxiellaceae > JAHZIV01. Next base: position 10,524 of record JAHZIV010000108.1, on the reverse strand, counting down.
GAAGGTCCAAACGGGCCTGCCATCTTTACGGTGCTCCTCAGAACCTGTATGCGGATCAATCGCATAGATTTTCTGTTTGGTGCCTGCCTCGGAGCCTTTGCCGAGCCAAATCGTCGACTTCCCTTTCCACGATCCAATCTCCACAATTTTTCCCTTAGATTTCAAAGCAAGGCGGTAAAGCACTTCTCCTTCGAATAGATTTTCGCTATTTTGACTTAAGAAGCCTTCAACGGGTTTTGTAAGATTTTCTATTTCAGTGATTTCCATAAATCGTCCCTGAGTTTTTCTTCATTATAAAATGCTAGATTAATTTTCAATTAAGAAATTTGTGTGCGCGCATTAAATCCAGCCAACGGGCAGCTGGAAAATCTTCTCTGAAATCCATTGTGGCTGTTCTGACTGATTGATCAATAGACCAAATGGAAGGTGATGTTCGTCGACAAAAGTAGACAAGGCTCTCAGTTGTCTACGGTCGATTTTGACTCCTCTTTTGATTTCAATCGGTAAAATTCCAAAAGGACCGTGAAAAATAAAGTCGATCTCCGCTTTTTTTAGGGTGCGGTAGTAGAAACACTGCCAGTTTGTGATCATTGTGGCGTGCAATCCTTTGGAAATTTCATCAACCACAAATCCTTCAAATGACTTACCTACAACAGGGTGACTCAATAGATCTTCGAGCTCTTCGAGTTTGAGAAGATAATGAAGTAAGCCTGTGTCTCTGATATAACCTTTGGGCAGCTTGGTGATTGTCTTTTCGACGTTTTTTTCAAAGCTTGGGACCACACGAAACAGAAAGGTGCCTTCTGCAATATCTAGATAGTCTTTGATTGTCGATTCGCTCACCTCTATGGCTCTGCCCAGCTCACTTTTGTTGATAATCGTCCCAGATAGTTGGCAAAGCATCGATAAGAATCTTCTGTAGGCCAGTTTATTTAGCTTGGGAAAGAGTCTAGCGATATCTCGATTCAGGTATGTTTTACGATAGTTGTCCATCCACTGATTGTAAAAAACAGACTCACCTTCGATGAGAGGCTCTGGATACCCTCCTTTTAGCCAAATCCTTTGCATTTGCTCCGTTGTTAGATCCGGAGCCTTTTTCGGTAACGCGTCTCGGCTCAGCTTTCCTTCAAATAGTTGGTAAAAAGGACTTAGGGGCTTTTGGTAATACTCTCTTGCTTTTAATGTTCCGAGTTCCACAATGGCAACGCGTCCAGCCAAACTCTCAGAAAGGTTTTTAAGCAAATCAGGACTACTCGATCCCGTTAAAAGGTAGCGTCCCTTCTTTTTGGGATTTTGATCGACCACACCCCTCAGTACGCGAAATAGAGCTGGATATTCTTGGGCTTCGTCGAGAATGATCTCGCTGGGATATTGATTAAAAAAAAATTTAGTGTCTGTGCTGATTAAGTCGAAATCACTCTCATCTTCCAGATCAAAGTATTTCCAATTTAGACCTATCTTTTTGGCTAGAGTGGTTTTGCCTACCTGTCTAGCCCCGATAATAGCTACAATAGGGAACAGTTTTAAGAGCTTACGAATTTTACTCTCGGCGTATCTGGGAATACCGTCAAATTCCATGCTGTACCCGCGGATATTTACCTATAAATATACTTTGCTGAGGGGAAAAAGCAAGAAAAAATTCCTTAAGAGCTTTTCAAAACCCAGGCTAGGATGGAAATGAGGATGCCTAAACCTAAACAAACCACTGAGATGCCCCACTTGGCCCACTTCTCTTGGGAGGTGACGGTGGGGGTGGCGTGATGTTGGTGCGCCATCTGAGCGTGCTCCATAGAAGCTGGTTCGCTCTCTTGTTTGCGCACGGTGGTCATTCCGTGCTTCAAACCGACACGCACAAGCCACCGATTCATTGAAAACGCCGTGAGGCCTGCAATAATCGTTGCCAGGCTCATCTTACCCCAAAAGTGGATCGAAAGGGGAGAAAGAGCGGAGGGTTCCATTAAATTCCAAATCACCATCGTGGGAATCATTCCAGCCATGATCATGTTCATGGAGACAAATTCGGGATAAAAAGAGGTGGCAAGCGCTTTAAAGTAAGAGCCTCCCATCATTTTTCTCATAAAAAGAGACTGGAAAATAAAAAGACCAAATCCAAAACCTGCGACATACTCAATGGCAATTTCTACACTCATTGAAATGGTAAAAAAGGCGATGACGATGGCTGCAAGAATAATCCCTGTCACGTCTCCTGCAAGGCAGTGTACCATCGATCCAAGCGATTGTTTCCAAAGGGGCTGAATGAATTTTTCGTGGGTGCCGGGCATCGGCTCTTTACACGAGATGAGATAAAAAAAGAGGCCAATTGGTCCTGCGTAAAGGGTGACAAGCCACCAACCGGCTTTCATTACCGTGGCCTCAGGCGTCACCCAGATCAGATCATAGGTGATGTAAATCAAAGAGAGTACTGTGAGCACAAACCAAAAAATAAGAATTCCGTCGATCATCTTTGCCCTGCAAAATAAATTTTGATATTGTCTTTCCTTACAATAAAGATAGGTAAGCATGAGCGATGCCAAAAAGGTCTATCGGGAACTCTACGATGTTGTGATTCCTGATCTGGATTACTTTATCCGTCAAATTGACTGTCGTGATGGGTGCCCGGTCAATACCGATGGACGAGGGTATATGCTAGCGATTCACGCAGGAAATCTGCTGGAAGGATATAAAATTGCACGTGGGCCCAATCCGTTTGCCTCCATCTGCGGAATTATCTGCGGCGCTCCGTGTGAAATCTCGTGCCGCCGTGATCGAGTGGATAAAACACTGACAATTCGAGCTCAGAAACGGTATCTCGATGAGTGGTTTGGGTTGGATAAAAAGGCACACATTCAATCACTTGAATATAGTTATGCACGTGGAACAACACAGCCAGAATCAAATGGTTTGCGGGTGGCGTGCGTTGGAGCTGGTGTGGCCTCGCTTACCTGCGCTCATGATTTATTGAGACTAGGCTATCAGGTCGATGTCTACGAGCAGATGCCTCTTCCGGGGGGTATGTTGGTCTATGGCGTGCCGAACTACCGTCTGAAAAATACTGTGGCAATCAATGAGTGTGCGGCGATTGAATTTTTAGGTGCTAAGGTTTTCTACAACACCAAAGTGGGGCGGGACATTACGCTCACTGAGTTGCAAGAGCGCTACGATGCAGTCTTTATTGGGAATGGCCTTTGGAAATCGCGCGACCTACCCCTTCCTGGATTTGAGGCTCCCGATATCATACGGGGTGTGGAATACCTCCGCGTTTTGTGTGCGGAGGACAAATGGAAGATCGGCAAGCATGTGGTGGTGGTGGGAGGAGGAAATGTCGCCTTTGATGTGGCCAGAACGTCGGTGCGCAATGGAGCTGAGACAGTCACGATGGTCTGTTTAGAGGCGCGCGATGAACAGACGGCTGATGAGTTTGAGATCGAAGATGGAAGAGAAGAGGGTGTACAGATTGTCAATCGAGTGGGACCCATCGGAGTTGAGCGGAACGCAAAAGGGAATATTGTGGGGCTAAAAGTGCAGCGGATCGCCTCCCTTTTTGATGCCGACGGGAGGTTTGATCCTGACTTTATCCCTGATACGGAATTTATCATTCCCTGCGATACGATCGCGCTTGCAATTGGGCAGACGATGGATATGAGTGTGTTTGATGGATGGGACCAAAAAGAGGCGCTTGTTTTTGATCGGGGTACGATTAAAACAGAGCGGGATACCGGACGCACCTCTGTCGAGAGGGTTTATGCAGGAGGAGATGCTGCTTTTGGGGCGGCTCTTTTTATCACAGCGATCCGCCACGGCCAGAATGCCGCGCGTGCGATGGACAAGGATCTGCGGGGCACAAAGCCCTATCAGGAGTTTGTCGGGATGTTTATGACAATCCCTCCTATGCGCGACAAAGCTTACTTGCGTACTGAATGGGCTTTGCCTACCAGTCAACCTGCTCATGTGCGGAAAAACAACTTCAATATGGTGGAAAACAACTACACACCTGGAGAAGTGCACCAGCAGGCTAACAGGTGTTTGCAGTGCCACATCTCTCCCGTTTTTGACGGCGCGCTGTGCATTAAATGTAACGGATGTGTGGACGTTTGTCCGACCAATTGTTTGAAGCAGGTACCCCTTTCATTGCTCAATCTTGATTTGGGAGAAGGGAATCTACGTAAAGCGGTTGACAATCATTTTGGAGTGGATTCTGCCGCTATGGCAGCGGAAGATTTAGACTTTATAGGAACAGCAATGTTAAAAGATGAGGATCTTTGTATTCGTTGCGGCCTTTGTGCAGAGAAATGTCCGACGCAAGCGGTGACAATGGATGTGATGAACTACTCCTACCGTTGGATCGGCTGATGGAAATTTTCTGTTTTCTGCTGATCGCGCTTGTAGGGGGGCTCGCTGGTGTGGGCGTGTTTATTTACCACATGAAAAAAGGACAATTTGAGGATCCTGAAGATCCGAAATATCAAATGTTTAGAGATGATGAGTGAAGCATGCCAAAGTATCGAAATAGCCTGCGGGTTATAAAAAATGGGAAAGAACCTAAGATCTCTCGTCGCCGTTTTCTCGCTCTTGTCGGATGGGGAGCTGTTGCGGGTGTTGGAGGGGTTTTGGGAGCTGCGATGTTGGGGTACCTCTATCCAAACGCATTGAAAATCCCACCTAGTGTCTTTTCATTGGGCCGTCCTGATGATATTCTGGCCTCAGAAGGGCGCGTTTTTCTGCCCAAGCAGAAAGTGTTTGTGGAAGTGGCGCGCAGTCGGGTGCGCTGCATGACGGCGATCTGCACACATCTGGGATGCACGGTTAATGCAGTTGAAACAGGATTTAAGTGTCCTTGTCACGGCTCTACGTATGATCTTAATGGGGCCAATACAGGAGGCCCTGCTCCTCTTCCTCTCGTCTATTACCGCATTTTTAAAGGAGCATCGGGTGAACTTTTGGTCGATAAAAGCAGGCGCGTACACATTCCATCGGAGGCATGGTTCTGAGACATGGCTGTATTTAAGGGTAAGAAAAAACAGAGTTTTTTAGAGATGCTGGAGAGTTTTCCAGCCCGCTTTGTCCGCTCGATTTTTCGTCACAACTATCCCAATAACGATGTCGACCGTTCCGAAATCGTATTTAAGAACTTTTTTCTTCATATCCATCCGGTCAAGTGCCACAAAACTGTGGTCGATCCTTTTCACACGCTAGGTTTAGGAACCATTACAGCCTCGCTTTTCTTTTTGCTGGTGTTTACCGGGGTTGTGTTGATGTTTTTCTACGTGCCTGCTGTTGATCGCGCCTACACGATTTTGGTTGACTGGCTGGACACCACACCTTTTGCAATGATGTGGCGTAATATCCACAGGTGGTCTGCTCAGCTGATGGTGCTGTTTGTCTTTTTGCATATGAGCCGTGTCTTTTATATGGGCGCCTACAAGGGGGAGAGGAAGTTCAATTGGGTGATCGGGATTTTATTGATGGTTACCACCCTATTTTTATCGTTTACCGGTTATCTGCTCCCCTGGGATCAACTGGCCTTTTGGGCCATTACAGTTGGTTCTGAGATTGCCGGTTATGTGCCGAGTATTCCAGGTATGCAATATAACATTAATAAAATCATGCTTTTAGGTTCGACTACGGTGGGGCAAGATGCTTTGATTCGTTTTTATGTGCTGCACGTGATGGTGCTTCCCCTTCTAACCGGAATTTTATTGGGTGTGCACTTTTGGAGAATTCGCAAAGATGGGGGGCTCGCCCGCCGTCCCGATACATGGCGTCCCGACCCTTACCGCGTGGTGCAACGCTCTGATACCAAGGAGTCGTTTGCTCCTGGTGTGCGCAGAACGTATGGTCTGATGGAGCTTGTGCGTGGCTCGTGTCCCTCTGTGGATCGAGGTCCTGAGAATTACATCTTCTCCTGGCCGAATTTGTTCCGTGCGGAACTCGCTGTTTTCTTGGGAACCGCCGCGCTGGTTGTTCTTCTCTCTCTTTTTATCGATGCCCCTTTGGAAGAGATTGCAGATCCTTCTAAACCAACCAACCCGGCAAAAGCGCCTTGGTATTTCTTAGGGCTGCAAGAAATGGTGGCCTACAATGCCTTCTGGGGTGGGGTGGCCATCCCAACCCTCATTGTGATTGGTCTTGCGCTCATCCCTTATTTTGATTCTAACCCATATGGTGAGGGCGTCTGGTTTCATAGAAGCCGCTATTTTGCTATTTTTCTCTACACGGCCTTCATGTCTTTTCAGGGGATTTTAGTGATCATTGGTGTCTTTTTCCGTGGGCCTAACTGGGGATGGATTTGGCCGTGGACTGAAAATTTTGCGAGGCACTAGTGCGGTATCAAAATTTCTACCAATTCATGCTCCTCTTTTTTGCTTTTCTAGTGGTCTTCGGCGTGGGTGTGTTCATCTATAAAGAGCTTTTTCCCGATTATAAAACCTATCAATATGCCTACGAAGATCTCGAAAAATTCCGCGCTAGCTATACAGGAGAAAAACCAGCTCCTTTTACTACAGGTATCAAACAAATCCTAATTCCCGATGAAAAACAGGGTCCAGAGATCATTGACAGATGTATTTCGTGCCATGTGGCACTTGATCTTCCCCATTTTTCTCCCGTCCGTGTCGCTCTCAATGTCAACGCGCAGCCTACTTATGATGCCGAAGGAAAGCCTCTTTTAGAGAGCAATCCAGACTATATTTGGGCTCAGGTCGATCAAACCATTCAAGAGACTGCGAGTGTCGCCGAAGCAGAGTCGCTTAAATCATTGCAAAAACGCGTGATTGGCGGGCGTGAGGTTGACATGACCAAAGTCTTGCAGATGCACCCTTTGATCGGATCAGAAATCCGCCCTTTTCAATACCATTCGATGGAGGAGTATGGATGCACCTCGTGTCATAGTGGAAATGGACGCGCACTTGTGGCCAAGCGGGCACACGGGCCTGTCTATGATGAGGAATATGAACCCGCCTATACGACTGTAAAGCCACAATTTACGGAGCGGGATGAGGAGAATGATCCACCTTTTGCACGGATGTATAATGATAAACCGGGCCACGATCTTGCTTTTCAGACAACCCCTATTTTAGCCGGTGATTTGATTGTCGCCAAGTGCGTCAACTGTCACCAATCGGCTTCCAAAGAGGTGCAGGGTTCACTAGATAAACTCTCTTATTTTTCCGATCAGAAAAAACAGCAGATCAAGCGGATTCAAGAAGGGATTGAAAACGATCAAAAGGCTTTGGATAGCTTATTGACTCTACAAAAATCGATTCAAGAAAAGGGAAAAGAAGAGACGATTGCGTGGCTAAAAGAGGAGCTGGGGAACTACCATAACTCCTCTGATGAAATTGACGCCTATGAGGGGCAGCTCACCTATCTCAAAGAGCACGAAAATGTTTTGATAGCGATCGATGACGATATCGGGCGCATTCGAGATTCTAGCGAACAGAAGCAAGCAGCATTTGTCCAAGAGCAAGAGGTTTTGAAGCGATTTAAAAACTCCTCTGAGCCCCTTAAGATAGCCAGCCAAGATACAGCCCTTGTCACAAAAATGGGCACTGAGGTGGATCGTCTCATTGTGAACTATAATCGGGGTAAAGAGCTTTTCATCTCCCAAGCTTGCTATGCTTGTCATCGGATTGCCGGTTTCTCTCGTGCCAGCGTCGGCCCTGAGTTAACGCATGCAGGATTGAGTTATCCTTGGTATCTCAAAGAGTCTATTGTGTGGCCGCAAGCCGATCTCCCCTCCTCGACGATGCCCAACTTTCGCCTTGATCACCAAGAGCTTTCTGATTTGATGACCTTCTTATTGGCGCAGACAGGAGAGACAAAGGCGATTTCTGAGGTCGACTACCACATCTCACTTAAAGAGTGGGAGGCAGGTGAACAAATGCCGTGGGAAAAGCCGGTTTCTCCTACGGCCTTGCATGATGTACGCCAAGGAATGCATGTATTTGTGACCGAAGGATGTGCTGCTTGTCACAAACTCGAAGGATTTGAGTCAAATGTCGGTTTTGCTAATCAAGAGAATACGATTGAAGAGCGGGAGTGGTTCTATCAGTTGATTCCCGAGCAGACACCTGGTTCAAAGTTAGCGCAAATCGTCACTTCCCAAGGAGAGGAGATTGATGCGCGCATTGTCGATGGAGTGCGTAAGGGCGGGATCATTGAAGAGATTGAAGCGAGTTATCCAGGGCTTGTGGAAGGGTTTTACACTAATTTCAAGTATGCCGCGCGTGCACTTGATCCAGCAGATCGGGAAAGACTCCACCGCCTCTTAATGATGTACATTCAAGTTTACGGAATGGGACGTGATATCGCTCCTCATTTGAACTGGTCGGGGGTCTATCGCGACGATGCATGGCTACTTGGTCATTTTCAAAACCCAAGCGCTTATACAGCGCGTTCGATCATGCCGGTGATGCCCTTTGATGACACAAAGTTTTACATGCTCAATACAATGCTGCATGAGCTAGGACGGAAAAATCGAGATGCTTTACAAGAGGTTTGGCGTGTTCAAGGGTTTAATCCTCCTTTGGCCTATGAGCTCCTTTGTAGCTCTTGCCATGGAGTGAACCGTCAAGGGAATGGGTTGATCTCTGAGTGGATCTACCCGATTCCTAAAAACCTACGTAATCCCGTTTTCTTGCGCAATCTGACCAAAGAGCGCGCAATTGACTCCATTCTACATGGAGTGAAAGGAACGCCCATGCCTCCCTGGGGAGAGAGTGTTTCGCTTGAAGATCCTGTTCCTGTTTTGACTAGATCTGAGACGACCCAGCTGGTCGATTGGCTCTATCAAGGACTACCTGAGCAGCGCCGTAGCGAGACAAAAGAAGATTTTGAGAAGTGGAGCTATTCACCGACAGCAGTTGTTCAGGAAATGGAAAAGCAAAGAGATTTACTGGCTCCGATTCCTCCAAAAGTAGATGTAGAGGCCTACTTTGAGGTGCGCCCTAACCCCGTTCCCGGTCCTGATAAAGAGCTTTATTACATTCGCGAGAAGTACTACACAGACCAAAATCTCAAGGAGGCTGAAAAGTATTTTGTCGTGAACTGCGCTCCTTGTCATGGCAAAGAGGGTGGTGGTACGGGATTGCGCTCCACCTCGATGGTAGAGGCAAAACCGCGTATGCTCACGAATCTTCCGTGGTTACGCACACGCGACGATCTGCGTCTGCTCCGCTCCATCAAATATGGAGTCCCAGGCACCTCGATGATTCCCTGGGGTGATCAGACTACTGCGGCGCAGGAGATGCAGCTCGTGATGTACATTCGCGAGCTGACCCGTGCGCAAATGTTAGGCGATGAACTTGAAGACGTGCTCTACGATGAATTTGATGAAAAAATTCAAGTCGTAGAAGCTGACCGTGCTGTTGAGTATGCGCAGCTTGACAAAGATCAAAACCAGTTGAAAGAGGCCAAGCAACGCCTTTATGAGGACCTCGATCTCACTCCAGGAATGGCAGAGCTTAAAAGGGCGGTTGAAAAAGGTGAGGCGCTCGACGCGCTCTATGTTGAGTTGATCGAGAAAATCCGCGAAGAGAGAGAAATTTTTGATGCGCTAGGGCGGCAAGTGATTGCTGCCAAGCTCTCAGAGCCTCTTGTGCACGACTTTTTTCACGTGATCCGTTCAGATAAAGCCTCTTTTGAACGGGTGATCTCTGCTTTGGATCAAGAAATTGCTGCCTATCAAGTGCGCATCGACCGAGAAGAGGGAGACATCCGTTCGCCAGAGAGAGGAAAGGTCATTCAAAACTTGATGGATGAGCAGGCAACTTATATTAATTTAAGGACCAAGCTGATCGTACAACTAGCGGATGTTCAAAAACTGCAAACCACACAACAGAGTATTTATGCAAGGCTCCCCTCCTATCGTTCATAATGATCGTCCTGTCCGCCAGATGCTCTATCCGGCGCTGCTCTTTTTGATCATCGGCCTCTTTATTGGCGTTTTTATCTCCTATAATGGCTTTTTGGTGCCTGATTATTTCAAAGGCGAGTACATCCATTTTGGGCGTGTCCGTCCTGTGCATGTGCTGACAGACACACTTCTTTGGCTGCTCTCAGCAAATCTTGGGCTCATGTACTACTTTGTGCCCAGGCTATGCGGTTCGCCTTTGTGGAGTGTCAAACTCGCGACTTGGACCAACTATATTTGGTGGATTAGTTTGATTTTGGGTGTTTTTTCTCTTCCCTTGGGCACCAATTTCGGTTGGGAGTATGCCGAACTTCCCATGACCATTGGAGGAGGGTGGGTACCGATCAAACTGATTGTCACCATTGCCTGGGTACTGTTTGCATTAAATATGTTCATGACTATCGCAGGTAGACGGTACAAAAAGATGTATGTCTCTCTTTGGTATGTGATGGGAACGCTCATTTGGACAACATTCACATTTGTTGTGGGCAATTTTGCGATTGAATGGGTTCCACAAGGGATCTCGAGGGTGAATACAAGCTTTTTCTATGTGCATAATTTAGTTGGACTCATCTTTACGCCGATGGGTCTTGCAATCGCCTACTATTTTAGAT
>JAHZIV010000080.1 GCA_022601255.1 Gammaproteobacteria bacterium | reverse complement strand
CGCCCTGAGTTAGTGGGTCGTTCATTTAAGGCAATGGGGGTGTCTTTGGTGTTGCATCCAAAAAATCCATATGTCCCCACCACTCATTTAAATGTACGTTTATTTGTGGCTGAAAAAGAGGGCACTGAACCTGTCTGGTGGTTTGGTGGCGGCTATGATCTTACACCGTATTATGGGTTTGAAGAAGACTGTGTGCATTGGCATCGGACCGCGAAGTATGCTTGTGATCCTTTCGGAAAAGATTTATATCCGCGTTTCAAGCGTTGGGCCGATGAATATTTTTATCTAAAGCATCGTGGTGAGTGTCGCGGCATAGGCGGCATATTTTTTGATGACTTCAATCAGTTAAGTTTTAACGAGAGTTTTGCATTTATGCGCAGTGTCGGTGATAGTTTTCTTGAGGCTTATTTGCCAATTGTAAAACAACGTCAAAATATGCCTTATACACAGCAACAACGTGAGTTTCAATTATATCGACGTGGTCGTTATGTTGAATTTAATTTGGTGTACGATCGTGGAACGTTATTTGGTTTGCAATCAGGTGGGCGAACAGAATCAATTCTAATGTCATTGCCGCCGCAGGTGAATTGGCGCTATAATTGGAAACCTGAACCTGGTAGTGAGGAAGCGCGTCTTTACACGGATTTCTTGCCGCCAAAAGATTGGGAAGGAGAAGATGGTGCCAAGAGTACTCACGATTCATGATATCAAGCGGCTTGTTAATAAGGTTGGTGTAGAGACATTTTTTGTCGAACTTATTGAGCAGTTACGCGTTGACTTTAAGCGTTGGCAAGATTTTCAGAAATGTCCGCGCATGGCAAATCATTATCCACATGGTGTGATTGAGTTGATGCCGATAACGGATGATGAGTTTTATGCATTTAAATATGTCAATGGTCATCCCGAGAATCCTAAACATAACAAACAAACAGTCATTGCAATGGGCGTGTTTGCCGATGTTGCTAGTGGCTACCCTTTACTGATGAGTGAGATGACATTGTTGACGGCTTTTCGTACGGCGGCAACATCGGCATTGGCATCTCAATTGATGGCGAAGCGCAATAGTAGTGTCATGGGGATTGTGGGCACGGGTGCACAGAGTGAATTCCAAGTTTTGGCGCATCATGCTGCAATGGGTATGAACACCTTTAAATATTTTGATATCGATAAAGATGCGATGGGTAAATTTCACGATAATTTATCGGGATACGATATAGAGTTACATGCCTGTGGTGATGCGGTGGCAGCAATTACTGATGTTGATATTATTACGACTGCAACAGCAGATAAACAACAGAATACTATTTTACAAGATGGCTGGATTAAGCCGGGCATGCACATTAATGGTGTTGGTGGTGATTGCCCTGGCAAGACAGAGTTAGACCCTGCTATATTGCAGCGCAGTAAAATTGTAGTGGAATATTTGCAGCAGACTGAACTAGAGGGCGAGATTCAGAATCTAAAATTAAAAGACATATATGCAGAGCTATGGCAATTGGTGTCGGGTGTGACCCCAGGCAGAGCTTCTGATGAAGATGTTACATTATTTGATTCTGTAGGGTTTGCATTAGAAGATTATTCTGTTTTGAAATATGTCTACAGACTTGCAAAAAAGTATGATATTGGCGAGTCGTTATATCTGATTCCAAAGATCGAAGACCCTAAGGATCTATTTTCTCTGCTGTCATGATAAAGACTAGTGCGCCAATATGGGTGAAGCTGATGCTACACTATTCGCGTCTACTTCTGAACCACGGGATGGTGCAGCATGACCAATATGTGATTTGATAAAATCAGAAGAGTCCTTATTGCGACGCGCTTCTACGGATAGCACGTGTATGAGCTCTTCTCGTGTACTGATTTCGAGGTCAAAATCATCCGTGAGCATTGTGTCGGCGAGTTCGGGGTTTTCAAGAACACTTGCGATGGCAGTAGTGCCGCGCTCTAGCGTAATTTGTTTGGTGCGGCCCGTTAAATAACTGTCACCATCTCGCTTCGATACATCATCTTTTAAGTCAGCATATAACTTCAATAATTCTCTTACAGAAAGACCAGCTGTAAAAACACGTGCATTGAGTTCACGTCGATTATCTTCTTGCGCACCTTGATCGATGCGACGCTGTATTTCTTCCTCAGATGGCATTTCGAAAAGACCATTACTGTCTTTTGCTCGAGCATTTACTGAAATTGAAGCAGTTGCCGCAGCACTTGGGTTATACACATTCGCAGTGTAATGGGCACCTTTGTGATTGAGTGAAATCACATTGCTTTTTCCGTTTATTGTTGTAGTCATTTCTTTGTTGTAGTAAGTAGGTTCTTCAAGTTCACGACTGATCACCTCTATGGGCCCAACGATTTGGGCAGCAGCAGCAATAGCCGTTTCATCGATCCAAGTGCCACGTCTTATTGCGTCCGTGGGTTTGGTGTCTCGATCTACAGCGCTTGTACCTGAAGATGCAAATGCACCTTGATAACGATGTGGGTATTTTATTAATTCATTCGCAACCGCAAAACGCAAGGCATGTGCCATGGCCTTTACCAGAGTTTGTTCATTAACGCTCTGGGAGAGTTTTGTTAATTTCTCGGTGGGCGTTGCATTCACGTCGTAGCCAGTTACTCGGGAAGTGATTCCTGGATACAAAAACTCGAAATTATTGAGTAATGGCGCGAGACGCGCATCATCTTGAGGGGTGTAGGTCTTATCTCTGAGTAGTCCGCCCGCAATACTAAGATAACCGCAATCGCCGCCACCGCCAAAATCTTTTTCTTTTCTGCTGTTGCTCATAATAATATACCTGTGATCTGCATGTTTATGACCATTATACCTGATAAACATTAAGGCAATATTAAGAGATTTTGATGTATAACTGCATGAAACATTCAGTAAAAGTTGCTTTAAGAAAATAACTGTATTGCAATCCACCCTTGATCCAGATCGACAGAGCCCAGTGTGAAGTCATTTGCATAGGCTTTTAGGACTTTTTCTTGCTCTGTCTCGAGCAAGCCCGAGAGTAGTAGTGTTCCGCCTGGTTTGCAGCAATTTTTCAACGTCTCTTCAAGCTCTATTAAAGGGTTCGCTAAAATATTTGCTAGTACAATATCAGCATTGATATCGATAAAATCGTTGCTATGATAGACCACGAGATTGTGTTCGGTTACAAAATCATTTAGTGCGGCATTGTTGAGTGTGGCCTCGAGTGCTTGCGCATCGTGATCTACGCCGATAACTTTTTTAGCGCCTAATGCTAATGCAGACAATGCTAAGATACCGGAGCCGCAACCATAATCAATGATGGTCTTATCTTTAAGATCGTATTGTGTTAACCACTTCAGGCAAAGGCGGGTGGTTGGGTGTGTGCCTGTGCCAAAAGCGAGGCCTGGATCGATGCGTACGACAATGCCATCAAATTGATTTTGTTCATACCAGCTAGGACATACCCATAATTTATTGGCATAGCATTGAGGCTTAAAGTTTTTTTGGGTAAGGCGCACCCAATCTTCATCTGCAATTTTTTCGATTTTATAATTGAGTGGTTGCTCTAATGCTAGGTCTTGTTTTATTTGTGCAATAACATCGCGTGGCGATACTTCAGTATTAAACAGCGCTTGTACACTGACCTCATGCCATAACGGGCTGTCGTCGGGTTCTACTTGGAATATTTCTTGTTCGCCAGCATCTTCTAAGCTTACTGACAAAGCATCTACCGCCATTAAAGCATCTGCTAGGGTGTCTGCAAATGCAGAAGTGGTTTTAATGGATATTTTTAGATAGGCCATATCACATTATCTTATAGATTGAGTTTCTTCTCAAGATAATGAATATTTTGCCCGCCGGCAATAAAATTTTCATCTTCCATGAGTTCCATTTGTAGTGCTATGTTAGTTTTAATGCCTTCGACGACCATTTCTTGTAATGCATTATCCATGCGCCTGATCGCTTCTTCGCGTGTTTCTGCATATGCGATTAATTTCCCAATCATTGAGTCATAGTAGGGGGGTACGCGATAACCGCTATAAATATGTGTGTCAACGCGTATTCCGGGACCGCCTGCTGGATGGTATTGTGTAATATTGCCAGGACAAGGCATAAACGTTTTAGAGTCTTCTGCATTAATGCGACACTCAATAGCGTGCCCTGTAAATGTAACGTCTTCTTGAGTTATCGATAATGGCATGCCAGATGCGATGCGGATTTGTTCTTTGATAATGTCGATGCCGGTGATCATTTCGGTAACAGGGTGTTCAACCTGGATACGTGTATTCATTTCGATGAAGTAAAACTCGCCATTCTCATACAAGAACTCAAAAGTACCAGCACCTTTATAGTTAATAGCAAGACATGCTTGTACGCAGCGATCGCCGATGGCTTGTCGTTGCGCTTCTGTAATGCCAGGTGCAGGCGCTTCTTCGAGAACTTTCTGGTGACGCCGTTGCATCGAGCAATCACGCTCGCCCAGATGAATGGCGTGACCTTGCCCATCGGCTAATACTTGTATTTCAATATGGCGTGGGTGTTGCAAGAATTTTTCCATATAGACTTCGCCGTTGCCGAATGCGGCGGCGGCTTCTGTTTGTGTGGTGGCAATGGTGTTAATGAGTTCTGATTCTTCGTGTACCACACGCATGCCGCGCCCACCGCCACCGCCAGATGCTTTTACAATAATGGGGTAGCCAATTTCTCGTGCGAGTTCGTAATTGCGCTGGTCATCGTCGGTCAGTGCGCCATTTGAGCCTGGAATACAAGGGATTCCTGCTTCGCGCATTGTGTTAATGGCAGAAACTTTATTTCCCATTAAGCTAATCGTGTCTGGTGCAGGACCGATAAAGGTGAAGCCGCTACGTTCGACTTGTTCTGCAAAATCTGCATTCTCGGCAAGAAATCCATAACCGGGGTGAATGGCATCTGCATGTGCAATCTCGGCTGCGCTGATAACTGCAGGTATACTTAGGTAGCTATTGGCAGAATTGGATGGGCCAATGCAAACGGCTTCGTCTGCTAGCTTAATGTGCATGAGGTCATTATCTGCAGAGGAATAGATCGCAACTGTCTGAATGCCGAGTTCTTTGCAGGCACGTAGAATGCGTAATGCAATTTCACCGCGATTTGCAATTAATATTTTTTTAAACATAAATTACTCGCTTGGTTCAATAATAAATAAAGGTTGGTCGTATTCAACGGGTTGTTCGTTTTCAATTAAACGTGCACTGATCACGCCCGACATATCCGCTTCTATTTTATTAAACATTTTCATCGCCTCTATGAGACAAAGTGTGTCACCGATATTAACGTGATCGCCGATGGCAACAAATGGTTTAGAGCCAGGTGTTGATGAAAGATAAACCGTTCCCACCATAGGTGATTTGACATGGTGTCCATCGGGGTGTTTTTCAGGTGTTTTTTTCGTGGGTTCCGCATGACTTTCTGATAAATTCGCTGCCAAGGCATCCTGTATATGACTGGTATTGGCCGCAGGTTGTGGTGCTATAACCTGCGAGGTTGCGATGGGTGCGCTTGCTTGCGTTTGGCAATTTATTCGCACCGACTCATCACCTGATTTTACTTCGAGCTCACCGACGCCAGTTTCTTTAACTAACTCGATGAGTTTTTTTATTTTGCGTGTGTCCATAGTCTCTACCTTTATTGGATTTTAACGTTAAATAATGATCTGCAGCGGAGAGTGCTAACGCATAGCTGTTAGCACCGAAGCCATAGATACAACCGATTGCAATGTCTTCAAGATACGATGTCTTGCGAAAAGTTTCTCGTGCTTTAACATTGCTTAAATGAACTTCTATAAATGCAGTATTGGATGCTAATAGTGCATCGCGTATGGCAATACTGGTATGTGTGAATGCTGCTGCATTTAAAATAATGCAATCAACATTTTGTTTGCTTGCAGTGGTAATCCAATTAATGATGTCATGCTCCGCATTGGATTGGTGACATTGGATGGTGTGTTGTAATGTTTCTGCTTGCGTGAGTAGCTGTTGATTGATGGTTTCAAGGTTTTGAGTGCCATAGAGAGCGGGTTCGCGCTCGCCGAGCCGATCCAGGTTGGGTCCGTGAATGATCCATATATTTGCCATGGCGCCTATTGTGCCTGAGTCTTTTTGAGATGTCTAGTTCGCTGCAGTTCACTGCATAATGGCCGAAGATCGACACAATTGATCAATAAATGCACTTTGGAGAGCCGCAAGGCATTTGTTTCCTGGTATGATTTCGCTGACGCGAAGCAAGTTCGCGTGAACAGCGACTCAGAGGGAGCGAACAATCGCTCCCTCTGAGGACCCCCACGTGCTAGTGTCTTACAATAATTGCCAGGCAAGTCTTATGGCTCGTCATTACGAGGAGTGTAGCGACGAAGTAATCTATACAGTGAATCATTTTATTCTCTGGATTGCTTCGCTGCGCTCGCAATGACGGAAGTGGTGTCATCCGCAATGACGGAAGTTGTCATCCGCAGTGATGGCAGTGCTACCCGCAATGGCGGGGGTTAGATTATAAATGCTAGGTTATGCTAGACTTAAAGTTCTATATTAATATTAGAGAAGGAACTTATATTATGAAGAACTACTCAACTACTTTACAGCGACTTTTGATAACATTGTGTTGTCTCATTGGCCTTGGATTGATGGTTAATGCCCAGGCGACACCTAAGGCTAAGAAGAAGGTGAGTGCCTTGCTTGTTCTATCAGCAAAGAAAGGTGTGCTTCAAAAATCAGCTAAAGGCCGTACTTTAACCTTAACGGATATAGATCCTCATGTCTTATGGTTTACGGATAGACCGAATCGTAAGGCTGGCTTTGTACCGACACAAAAATTTATTGCAAGTTGGGCGAAAAGCTTTAAAGGGGACCCGCCAAATGCAGGTTTGGTGCATGCGGATATGTCGTATACTCGAGGCGGTAACCAGGCCCCGTTAGCGATTGAGTTGAAAAATGCAAAGATGAAAAATGGTGTGATGACCTTTGATGTTACGAATATAAACCAGTATCAGGGTAAGAGTACGATGCTTTATAACAGGGTGGTGCTATTTATTGATAATGTTGGGATGTCAAGGATTTCGCTCAGGGGTATAGCTGAAGGAGGGGAGGCGCCTACAACTGGCGGGCCTTGGTGAGATTGCCGTGCTAGTGCTCATTTTTTAAGAAAATCCAGTAATAGAATAACACGGGGTTTGTCGCTTTTGTTCCAAGCCTCGTGAATCACCGTATCATCAAACACCAAGCATTTCCCCTGTTGCCACTGTTGTACTTTATTATCAACCGATATTGCACAACCCTCAGGAACAACTAAACCCAAATGACAGCGCAGTACCGTATCGGTATAACCTTCATGAGGTTTAATATGCGTCTGTGGTGCTAATACAGAAAATGATGCATTGGTCAGTGAGTCAATTTTATCTAACAGTGCAGTAGTTTTCGGAAACTTGGCGCAATGATTTTTATAATGACGGCCTCGCCCAAACAATGGGTAGAGGCTCCAATCATTATTGTAAAGATCTTTCCAGGGAGACTCCATGAGGTGATTGGGATCGAGTGCTTGATACTCTTGCAGCACCTCTTGCCAATGGTCTTCAAGCATCTGGGTAAAGGGGAATTGTGTAGGGTTGTAAAACATGCCTATATAATAGCATATTAGTTCGCATTTGGATTTTTCGAGTTATAAGGCAAACAGTGACTCTTCAACACCCTTTTACTTCATGGCTCGCCTCCATCCCGTCGGCTGCGCTTTACTTTCGTAAAAGGGTATTGAAGATTCATCTTCTGTTTGCCTTGTGGCCTCACCAAGAGACATGGCTACCATATTGATAATATGAACCATTTTCGTGTGGTAGAAAATATTGGTTGATGTCCTATACTCTGATATATGAAAAGATTGGTATTCAATATCGTATATTTAATTTTAGCTATCGACGTTTTAGCCGTTATGGCTGTATGGCTTGCTTAAGCTGTTGCAAGAATTTCTCGGGCGATAGCATGCCGACGATACGCGCACTTTTAATTTCCTTATGATTACGATCAAACACTATAATAGTGGGTGGCGCTACCACGCGAAAATGCCGCTCTAAAATTTTATCTTGCATATCATTTTTTGTAACATTTGCGCGCATTAACACATATTGAGATAAATATTTTTTAACGGCGGGATTGCTAAACGTAGTGTCATCCATTTCTTTGCATGAAATACACCAGTCAGCATAAAAGTCGAGTAGAGCGGGTTTGTTTTGATGCTTGCCTAGTTTTAATTGATGATTCACGTCTTCAACTGCTTTTACAGAAATAAACTTAATGTGATTTAGCTGAGCTCTTTGTTCGAATATATTCAGTGGTTGTAATGGATTAGTATTCCCTAAAAAAGCACCTACCACTAAAAGCAAGCCATAAACAAACAAAACAATGCTGATAGCTTTCTTAATGCGTTGCCAATTTGTTTTGGCAGAGGCGAATGCACCCATGGCAGCTGCGGAACCGACGACTAACCCTGCCCACAATAACATTGTGATCCTATCGGGCAAGACACGTTGCAGCATCCAGATGGCAACACCGAGCATTAATACACCGAGTATCGATTTTGTTGCATTCATCCAGCGTCCACTGTGTGGTAAAAATTTAGGGCCGAATGCACCAATCAATAATAGTGGGGCGCCCATGCCAATGCCCATGCAAAATAGAGCGATAAAACCCGTCCATGCATTACCAGATTGGCTAATATAACTGAGTACCGCTACTAGTGGTGGTGTCACGCAGGGTGATAAAATTAAGGTTGAGAAAATACCCATTAAGATAACGCCAATAAATGAGCCGCGTTTTTGATGTTCACTCAGGTGAGCCATTTTGCTGCGTAATGTGCTGGGTAATTGGATGTTGTAGAAACCAAATAAAGATAGTGCCATTGCAACAAATATCAACGAGAATAATATGATGATCCATGTTTGTTGAAAAATGGCTTGTATGCTAGCGCCAATGATGCCAAAGATGAGTCCTGCAACTGCATAGGTTACGGCCATGCCCATCACGTATGCAAGTGATAGCAGGAAGGAATGCAGATGGCTGATCTTGCCGCGCCCGACGATGATGCCAGATAAAATGGGAATCATGGGTAGTACACAAGGCGTTAATGAAATTAGAATGCCGAAAATAAGAAACCCGAAAATCAGAGCGGTCAAGCTGTGGCTATCAAGGATGCCAAACATTTTGTTTTCTTGTTTAGGCCTAGTGTTATTTGTATGCTGAGTGGGTGCAATATCAACATCAACGCTATTGACCGGAATCATATAATCACCCTCCAGGTCAATGGGAATGACTTTGGTTGTGGGTGGATAGCAAAAACCATCATCAGAACAGCCTTGGTAACTGACTTGTATTGGTAGCGTTGCTTGTTTGCTTCTTAAGACAGGAATAATAATGGTGACATTATTTTTATAAGCTTTAAATGAACCTAAGCCTGGAATGCTTTTGGTGAAGCTTTCTGGCGGCATAATGGGTTGACTCAGAACGGCTTGATGCGTGCGCATGGTTTTGAAATGAAATTTATCGCGATAGAGGTAATATCCGGGTGCTATTTTCCAGCTGATTAAGATGGTTTGATTATCACGTGCAGTACCGGTTACTTGAAAGGCTTGATCGGCTGTGAGTGGCTCGACATGCGCATAGCTGCTAGACGCGAAACTCAGTAGCGCGAGGCAAAATAAGATAATAGTCCAAAAATATTTCATGATAAAAGTATATTACAGCTTAGTGTGGAATCATAGTTACTATTTAGGTACCCTAAACGTTGCTTACTATCTAATGCTTTTAATTTCAGTCGGTGACAATTTATCACTGACTGACTCCATAAATTCTCTAAGTAATTCTGGAAGGGTGCTACTTTCAAGTTAAATAAATCAATAAGCTGTAAGAGCAGCTTTTTTCATCTAATTATTATCTTCTAATACTGTTGGTTGATAGTTTTGTTTGGTAACAACTTTTTTCTTAGTTTTCTTCTCTAATTCCAGTCTCGCTTTTTTAGCGATACCCCCACCTTGTTTGCCCACCACTGTATTTTCATCCATGCCGGTGGCTTCTACGCTTTCTGCAATCTGGCGCGTCGATAATTCAGCTAGTGCGGTAAAGATTAATTCAGCTTCACTCATATGATCACGTAAATTTTGAGTTTTCAAACCTTTTAATTTCTTATGCTCTTTTACGCTAATATCACTCCACTCCTGATGAATAATATTGGTGAGGATAGCGAACTCTTGGCCTTCTTTGACGTCATGATCTTGCCAGTAATCTGTGAGCTTATTGCGTGTTTCTTGCCCCATCATTCGTTGCTGAATCCATTTTTCACTACGGCCATGTTTCTTCCATGTCTTTCGTGCACGATCCATTGATTTTGATGGGTCAGCCATTTCTTGCATACGTTCATAGCCCACCTTCGCCAACCATAGCTTAATGGGTTCCGCTTTAGGACTGGGTATGGATTGAACTAGGCGCAATAAGGTCTCAGCAGTTGCAACATCGGTCAAACGCTGCTTACCATCTTGGGCTCGCATCTTCAACCGGTTACAATTTGTAACCACTTCACTACGCTCCTGTCTAAGACGATTTTTCAAAACTTTCCAGTAATTTCTAGCAGCCTGGTAGTCTGGCTGCAGCGTTAGTGCTTGAATAATATCCACTACTGAGAAAAACCAAACTTCAGAGTTTTCATCATAAACACGACGAATCTGATAATCCTCAAATATTGCTAAATCTTCTTCCATAAACCCTCCAAAACAAAACCCCACTATACACTTCTATGAAATTATATATAACTCGTATTTTTGAAAGAAATGTGACTATTCAGGTACCTTCATTGTTTAGCCATTGCTTAATAGTATCTATATCAGGAGAAAATTTAAGAGATTGCAGTATTGATATAAACTCCATTCCTTCTGGCTTAGTAACGCCGTGCGGAGTTCCTGCAATTGATGTAATAGAGCTAGATAATGGTTTCAAATAAGCATCTAATTGAGTAAATTTTTCTTTTATCCTGCGTCCTTCCTTCTTCATCTTATTACTTGGATGAATTCCAGCAAGAACATAACAGTAGTATATTATAAGGTCTTTTCTGGTGAAGTACGTATTCCTCGATTTAATGCAGGACCCACGTAAAAAATCTGATATGGTTTTTTCATTTGAGAAACTGAGTGAATCACTAGAGGATGATTCGAGGCTTTTAATGTATAAAGATGAATGGCCTAAGTCAAAAATTAATGGTTGATAAGTATGCCCTCTTTTAGAACATAAGTTGCTTCGACCACCACCAGCTAGAGCTATATAATGCTCCGGTAGATTCGATGCGTTTGCGATATAACTGTCCAGATCATTGCACAATAAGCTAGGTTCTTTGCTATGCCCTATTGACCTCCAGGCTTTGCCAAGAGTGCCCTCTAGGAGCAATCTTCTAACGATAGTACAGTACTGTTTTACTTCGCTATCATTTAGGTCAGGTTCCATTCTATTATGTATATAGTTAAGGTCATCAAGCGTTTCCTCTAAAGATTTCACGGGATTCAAATACCCTCTAAATATCGAAGTTATACAGATTACGTTAAAACTCAAATAGTACATTCACAGCCAAAGCTTCAAGCCACCAACCAAGCTACTAAACTACCGCAGCAAATTCCGAATCACATACTGCAAAATACCTTCATGTCTATAATATTCAAATTCATTTTGTGTATCGATACGGCAGAGCAGTTTAATTTCTTCTTTAGTACCATCATCACGAGTAACCACTGCCGTGACATCGCACTGCGGTTTTAAAGCATCAAGCCCTAACACATCAACATGCTCATCACCTTTAAGTTTGAGCGATTTGCGTGTCATACCATCTTTAAATTCTAATGGCAAAACACCCATGCCGATTAAGTTAGATCGATGGATGCGCTCGAAGCTTTCTGCAATAACCGCTTTCACACCTAATAATAAGGTACCCTTGGCTGCCCAGTCACGTGAAGAGCCCATGCCATAGTCTTTACCGGCAAATACAACCAACGGCACATTGTCTTGTTGGTATTGCATGGCGGCATCATAGATTGACATCTCTTTTCCATCTGGAAAATATTTTGTGACGCCGTCTTCGGTGCCTGGTGCGATTTCATTGCGGATGCGAATGTTTGCAAAAGTACCACGCATCATCACTTCATGATTACCACGACGCGAACCAAAAGAATTAAAATCTTTTATGGCCACGCCATTGTCAATTAAATATTTACCCGCAGGGCTATCCGGTTTAATCGCGCCCGCAGGTGAAATATGATCTGTAGTGATGCTGTCGCCCAGCAATGCAAGAATACGTGCACCGGTGACATCTTTTATAGCAGGAGGTTCAGCCTGCATGTCGGTAAAATAAGGCGGGTTGCGCACATAAGTAGAATCATCGAGCCAATGATAGGTTTCGCTATTATCCACTTTTATGCTGCGCCATTCATTATCACCTTTAAATACTTCGCCATACTCTTTGTGAAACATGTCACTATTAATTTTCCCAACGGCTTCCGCAATTTCAATTTGACTGGGCCAAATATCTTTAAGGTAAACAGGTTTGCCTTGTGGGTCTTCGCCCAGTGCCTCTTTGGATAAATCAATTCGAGTCGTTCCTGCCAAGGCATAAGCAACAACTAGCGGAGGTGATGCTAACCAACTGGCTTTAACTTGCGGATGAATACGGCCTTCGAAATTTCGGTTTCCGGATAACACTGCAGAAGCAATTAATTTATTTTTACTGACGGTTTCGCTAACAGCGTCGGGTAACGGGCCAGAGTTACCAATACAGGTCGTGCAACCATAACCTACCAAATAAAAACCGATCTTTTCAAGATGTGGCATTAGATCTGTTTTAACAAGGTAATCAGTAACAACTTTAGAGCCTGGCGCAAGAGATGTTTTTACCCAGGGTTTCTTTTGCAAGCCTTTTTCAACGGCTTTTTTAGCAACCAAGCCTGCCGCTACCATGACACTCGGGTTCGAGGTGTTGGTACAGCTGGTAATAGCGGCAATCACAACATCACCATGATGCATGTTGAAGTCATCTGTGGTAGAAAAATCTTTGTCGAGTTCATCACCCTGAGTATTTTCATTGATGACCGTTTCGGTAGCATTTCTAAGGTCTTCCACCGCTACGCGATCTTGTGGGCGTTTTGGCCCTGCAACACTCGCTACAACATCACCCAAATCTAATTCAATGGTGTCGGTGTAGCACGCCTCGGTTGCATTCTGATCGTGCCAGAAACCTTGTGCTTGGCTGTATGCTTTAACCAGATCAATATCTTCTTGGTCACGACCTGAAAATGCAAGATACTCTAACATAACAGCATCAATTGGGAATAAGCCACAGGTGGCGCCAAACTCTGGTGTCATGTTGGCGATGGTTGCGCGATCGGCCAGTGGTAGTTGTGATAAACCAGGACCAAAGAACTCAACAAACTTTCCAACAACCCCTTTTTTTCTTAGCAGTTGCACGACTGTTAATACCAAGTCTGTCGCTGTGATACCTTCACGTAATTTTCCGGTGAAACGAAAGCCGATGACTTCAGGAATCAACATTGAAATCGGTTGGCCGAGTATCGCAGCTTCCGCTTCGATACCACCGACGCCCCAACCCAGTACACCAAGACCATTGATCATGGTGGTGTGACTGTCCGTGCCCACCAATGTGTCTGGAAAGGCAAACAGTTTGCCATCAATCTCTTTCGATCTAACACCTTTGCCAAGATACTCCAGGTTAACCTGATGGCAAATACCCGTGCCAGGTGGTACCACACGAAAATCTTGGAACGTTTCTTGCCCCCACTTCAAGAAGCTATAACGCTCGTAGTTGCGTTTCACTTCAATTTCAACATTGCTATGAAAGGCGTTGTCATTACCAAACTTATCAACCTGTACCGAGTGGTCGATGACAAGGTCTACAGGACAGAGTGGATTGATTTTCTCAGGATCGCCACCCATGTGTTGCATCGCATCGCGCATCGCAGCTAAATCTACTACCGCAGGCACACCAGTAAAATCTTGCATCAACACTCGAGACGGGCGGTAGGCAATTTCATTCTGAGACTTACGATTATCGAGCCATGCTGGAAAAGCTTTAATGTCACGCTTATCAACGGTGAAACCGTCTTCATGGCGCAGTTGATTCTCCAACAGTACCTTCAAAGAATAGGGTAATTTGTGAACATTTTGTAAGGATTTCGCCAGCTCAGCCAGACTGTGATAGTGATAGGTTTTGCCGTTTACCTCTAGGGTGCTCAAGGTGTTGAAGCTGTTGCTCATTTGTTGTCCTTGTGTTGGTGTTTCGAATGGCTATTTTAGTCTGTCTGCAGTTGACAGGCTAGTCTAACTCGGAAATTTCATCAATATTTCTAATTAATTCCCTTGAAAACTTGACACTCAGTGCCATATGCATAACATAAGCACTCGCACTCAAAGAGTGCTGGTTTTAGTTAAAATATTAAACATAATTGGAGATGGAGTATGAATATTCGACCATTACATGATCGTGTCGTCATTAAGCGCCTAGAGGCGGAGAGCACTTCAGCGGGTGGTATTGTCATCCCTGATAGCGCGGCAGAAAAACCAATGCGCGGTGAAGTTATGGCTATTGGGCCTGGAAAAATGTTGGACAATGGAAACGTTATCCCGTTGGGTGTTAAATCTGGCGATACCATTTTATTCGGGAAGTATTCTGGTACTGAAGTGAAAGTGGAAGGCCAAGAATTAGTTGTGATGCGTGAAGACGACATCATGGGTGTTATTGAAGCTTAATTGAGAGGAATAAGATATGTCAGCTAAAGATTTTCGTATTGGTCCAGATGCGTTGCATTCAATGCTATCGGGTGTGGACGTTTTAGCAAATGCAGTGAAGGTAACGTTGGGTCCTAAAGGTCGTAACGTTGTATTGGATAAATCTTTTGGTGCGCCAACCATTACTAAAGATGGTGTCAGTGTTGCCAAAGAAGTTGAACTCGAAAACAAATTCGAGAACATGGGCGCGCAGATGGTTAAAGAAGTAGCTTCGCAAACTTCTGATGCTGCGGGTGACGGTACTACAACTGCAACAGTATTGGCGCAAGCAGTTTTGCGCGAAGGTATTCGTTCAGTTGCTGCGGGTATGAATCCAATGGATTTGAAACGTGGTATCGATAAGGCAACTATCGCTGCAGTAGAAGCGTTGAAGGGTCTTTCTAAGCCTTGTGCTGATGATAAAGCAATCGCGCAGGTGGGTACTATTTCTGCTAACTCTGATGACTCAATTGGTTCTATTATTGCGGAAGCAATGGCAAAAGTAGGCAAAGAAGGTGTGATCACTGTTGAAGATGGTTCAGGTTTTGAAAACGAACTATCTGTTGTTGAAGGTATTCAGTTTGATCGTGGCTATCTGTCACCTTACTTCATCAATAACCAGCAAAACATGAGTGCTGAGCTAGAAACGCCATTTATCTTGTTAGTAGACAAGAAAATTTCTAACATTCGTGACATGATCGGATTATTAGAAAATGTGGCTAAAGCAAGTCGTCCTTTGTTGATTATTGCTGAAGATGTTGAAGGCGAAGCATTAGCAACATTGGTTGTTAACAACATTCGCGGTATTGTTAAAGTGGCTGCGGTTAAAGCGCCTGGCTTTGGTGATCGTCGTAAAGCAATGTTGCAAGATATTGCTACTTTAACGGGTGCAAAAGTAATTTCTGAAGAAGTTGGTTTGTCACTAGAGTCAGCGACACTTGAAGATTTGGGTACAGCAAAACGTGTTGTTGTTACCAAAGAAGACACAACTATTATTGATGGTGCTGGCGATGGCGGCGAAATCAAAGGACGTATTGATCAAATTCGTAATGAAGTTGAGGCAAGTTCTTCTGATTATGACCGTGAAAAATTACAGGAACGTCTTGCTAAATTAGCAGGTGGTGTTGCTGTGATTAAAGTTGGCGCTGCCACTGAAATCGAAATGAAAGAAAAGAAAGCACGTGTTGAAGATGCGTTGCATGCGACTCGTGCCGCTGTTGAAGAAGGTGTTGTGCCTGGTGGTGGTGTTGCGTTGTTACGTGCTATCAGTGCGATTGCTGATATCAAAACAGATAATGCTGATCAGCGTGTTGGTATCGATATTATGCGCCGTGCGATGTCTGAGCCATTGCGTCAAATCGTTGCGAATGCAGGTGAAGAAGCACCTGTTATTTTGAACAAGGTATTGGAATCTAAAGAGTCTAACTTTGGTTACAATGCAGCAACAGGCGAATTTGGTGACATGATCGCTATGGGTATTTTGGATCCAACTAAAGTAACGCGTACTGCATTGCAAAATGCTGCATCTGTTGCGGGTCTGATGATTACCACTGAGTGCATGATCACAGATTTGCCTGAGAAGAAAGAAGCGGCTCCTGCCGGTGCTCCTGATATGGGTGGCATGGGCGGTATGGGCGGCATGGGTGGAATGATGTAGTCATTCGCCAATGTTGTCTTAACGACATTCTTTTTAAGAGCCGGGCGTTGTCCCGGCTTTTTTTTGTTCGTCAGAATTTATAGAAGATACCGGCGGCGACAAAATTTGCGGTGGGTAATCTTTTGCTTGAGTTTTGTGGCGCTTGTGTCCAATTAAAGTCAGTATTCCAATTCTTATAAAAATTCCAAATCAGCCCGGCACCGTAAACGGGGCTGAAAAAGCAACCTTCTGGTAATACCGTTGTGCTGCCAGATGAAACACCTGTTCGCGCAATATATCCTATTCCCAGCGTCACATAAGGCGCAATGCGATTGCTCAGCGGTAACATGCCTTTTGCAGAGAGTGAAATAATGTTGTTACGAATCTTGATGGCATGTGTTATTCCAGAAATGCCAGTAAACGATGGTTGCTTAAAATAAATAACGTCTAACTCTGCATCATAATATTTCTTAAAAGTATAGCCCATGTAAATTTTTGCAGCCGCACCTGCTTTATCAATACTGCTAGGTGCAAAGCCTGTCGGAAAAGTGCTCGTCGTATAATTTACAGTCGAGTAACCTGCGTCAGCACCTAAATATAAACCAGAGCGCGTTATTTCTGAGCAATAAGCAGTGCTACTAAAAATCAATATTAATATTGTAAATAATCGTTTCCCTAACATTTTTAATACCCTATCAAGAAAAATGTTTGTATGCAATAATGGCGCATGAGGAAATTTACTAGTCTATTGTTGATGTTGTTGCTTGCATTGTATGCAGTAACTGTGTGGGGAGCATCGCCACTCTTTAATAAAAACCAAATAGACGTTGGTTTTTATGACCAAGCTTTTGTGAGTGGTAACATCAAGCGCCCACCCGCGCCGATTTTCTGGACGGCGAAGACTAAGGCAGACAAAGGCATGACGGTTCTTTATGAACATACGCTTTATCATACTCAAAAATATTTTTCTCTAAATGTAGGCGGTGATGTTTCGTGGTGGCAATACCCCGCATCGACTGTTGAGAATCTTTATGCGGTGTCGGCTTTTTTTGATGTGCGTTTCTGGTTTTTTCACAGCCATTATTTTAGCCCGTATTTTACCTATGCTATTGCAGGTCCCACATGGATTTCCAGGAACTACTTGGGTAGAGCTTATCTTGGAAAGCATTTCTTGTTTCAAGATTTCATGGGGGTTGGTGCTAATATTGGCCAGCATCCAGCTTTTAATGTGAGCGTGAAGTTTTGGCACTACTCTAATGGTGATATCTTCCCCCGCAACAACGGCTTCGATGTGCCGATCGTGCTTAGTTTAGGGGTGATATTTTGAACTGCCCATCTATGGGCGCTCACTTTGTTCGCCCTCCAAGCTGGCCGCATAGCTGAGCAGCAGGCTTGTCTGAGAATCTAAAGGCGAAAAAAAACCCCGCCGGAAAAGGCGGGGTTTAATCCAAGCTGAGTGATAAATCACACGAGCATGTTCAGGGGTCCTTGCTTCACATCAATGTCGGTTGATTACAGACCCCATCGTACTCCCGAGGGCCTCAGTTTGTCAATCGCACTCGTGGGCACTTTCTGTCTTATAAGTTAACAACTCAAATATAGTGCCTTGTAAATCCAGTGGTAATTCTTCAGAAAAAAAATCCAAATTATTTTATTTTAATATTTAAAGTAAATGGCTTGCTCAAATCATTATCTATTATCAGTCAAAGCAGTCGCCTCTTTGCTTCAGGCCAGGTAGACTGGGCCAATGAATAGAAGGGCATTTATACTGGCTGTTGCTGGGGTTTGTTTTGGCGTGGCCATTGGCGGGCTGATTTTTTCCGAGTTAAATTTGGCGATAGCTTCTATGCAGCGCACTTTGGGGGCGTCACTGCATGGTATGCAGTGGCTGATCAATATCTATGGAATTATAGTTTGTAGCACACTGGTGATCTTTGGTCGCCTGGGTGATATGTTTGGTCGCAAGCGTCTCTATGTAATTGGCCTGGTCATCTTAGCGGCGGCAATGGCGGGTATGGGGCTGTCACAGAATATCGGTCAGGCGATCTTCTTCCAGGCGGTGGATGGTATTTCATCTGCTATTGTGATGCCGATCTCACAGGCCTTAGTGACCAATATTTTTAAGGATGATAAGAAGAGTCTGGCGCTGGGGCTATGGTCCGCTTGTATTGGGATTGCGTTGGCGATTGGTCCGCTGTATAGCGGTTTTGTGATTCATGCTTGGGGTTGGCGCTGGGTGTTTTATTTAAATGTGCCTATTAT
The DNA here is from genome assembly GCA_022601255.1 of Gammaproteobacteria bacterium. GTDB lineage: Bacteria > Pseudomonadota > Gammaproteobacteria > Coxiellales > Coxiellaceae > JAHZIV01. Next base: position 7,250 of record JAHZIV010000080.1, on the reverse strand, counting down.
ATTGCTGAGTATTGTATTGGTTGCGCTGTACTGCCCGGAATCTAAGAGCAATGAAAAAGAAATACGCGTAGATGGATGGGGTTCATTATCTTTAGCATTGAGTGTTGCGACAATTGTGATGGCGTTGGTGCAATTTGAAATATGGCCGTTGTGGGTGACAGTGATGCTTGTTGTTATCAGTAGTATTTGTTTTATCACTTTATTGCGGGTTGAAAGACGCGCCAAACAGCCTATCATTCGCAAAGATTTATTTGGCAATCGGGCGTTTGTATTATCTTCAAGTTCTAATGCATTATTGATTGGGTTTATTTGGTGTGGACTATTTTTGATACCACTGTATTTACAGAATGTTTTTGGGTTGAGTGCATTTCATTCTGGTATTGTTATTTCAATTGTGACAACACCGGTGATTTTGTTTTCGTTTGCGAACCATCGTCTATATCATTTTTTTGGTTGCAAACGTTTAATTCGAGTAGGGTTTGTCAGCTTGATGGTGTCGGCTTTTCTGTTGTATTGTTTTTCTAAAGATATGTCTTTAATAGTGGTGGTGTGTGCGGCATTAACATTTGGTATTGGTTGGGGTTTGATATGGTCGCCATCAGCGACGAAGGCAATCAGTACATTGCCACAGCAGCATGCAGGCATCGCGTCGGGAACATTTGTGACCTTTCAAGAAGTGGGGGGTACACTGGGGTTGGCGATGACTCTGGCAGTGGTACGATTAAATCCAGTATTTTCACAGGGTTTTAAGCACGGTGCATTGGTGTTGTTGTTTGCGTCAGCTTTTGGTTTCTGCTTGACGCTAGTGATGAAGCAAACCGTACGACTATGATGCATGTTTCTTTTCGTGTTCGATCAGCCATAGTTTTCGGTGTAGACCGCCGCCATAGCCACCGAGTTTCCCGTCTTCATTAATAACACGATGGCAGGGGATAATCAGTGCGAGTTGATTTTTGCCGTTTGCATTAGCAACAGCGCGGCAAGCAGTGGGTTGATGGATATTAGCTGCAAGCGTCTTGTAGGAAATGGTTTCTCCAATGGGTATGGCTTGCAATGCTTGCCAGACTTTTTTCTGAAATGGGCTGCCGACCATTTCGATGGGAATGTCAAACTGTAAATTTTTACCGGAAAAATAATCTGCTAAAGCCTGTGTGGTGTGTTGAATAATTTTATTGTTGCCAGGAATGATATTGATTTTGAGTCGTTTTCGCATCATTTCAATTTCACGCTCTAACCCGCGACGATCGACGAATTCTAATAAATAAAGTTTGTCTTCATTGGCAATCAAGAGCATCGGTCCTAGAGGGGTGTCAGTCCAGGCAGCGTAGAGGAGTTGCTTGAGGTTGGCTTTGCTCGGTGCTGTTCCCATGATTTTTGTGAATGCATCTCTAAAGCCACTGGCAGAATCGTAGTTGCTTGAGAGTTGTGAATCGATGATGGAGCTTCCTTTGCGTATTGCTTTCATGGCGATACCCAATCTTCTGGCGCGTGCATATTCGATAAAGCTCATGTTAAAGCGTTTTTGGAATTGTCGACGCGCAGTAGATTCATCGATGTCAAGCCTGCGAATATCTTCGCTGCGCCAGCGTTTTTCTGGATTTGCTTCAACAAGTTCGACCAATTTTCTGACCAGTGGGGGTGTGTTGTTAGGGTGTGATAGTGGTTGGCAGCGCTTGCAAGGGCGATAGGATGCTAGTAATGCTGCTTCTGCTGTGTCAAAAAATTCGCAGTTCTCAAATTTTGGTTTTCTTGCAGGGCAAGTAGGGCGACAGAAGATGCCGGTGGACATAACGCCGACGTAAAAAACCCCCTCATATTCGGAGTCTTTGTTGATCAGGGCAGTGTAGTACTGTTGTTTAGTGTCGGTTGATTTCATGCGGGTATTCTAACACTGTTTCTGGGTTTTGCAGCCGAAAATCAGGCATGGATGTTTTTTGTTTGGCATTATAGTGTTGCATTTGTCAATACAGTAATGTATATTGTTTGTATATACATAGGAGCTAGATCAATGAGTCGACCACAACCAAAGCAATCAATCGCTATTAACATTCGTGCTAAAGTGCGTCAAAGAGACCTGATCGACCAAGCGGCCAAACGGCAGGGAAGAAGTCGTTCTGATTTTATGCTTGATGCAGCTTGTCGTGAAGCGGAAAACGTGTTGCTTGACCAGGTCTTTTTTACAGTCAAGGAAGCTACATTTAAAAAACTGGTGTCTTTGATTGATAAGCCATTGCCAAAGACCGATAAGTTGCGCCGATTACTTAAAACAAAAGCGCCATGGGATAAGTAGTTGTGGAAATAGACTCATCTCCGGAATTATTGTCTGCGGAACATAGTTTAGAAACATTTGATAGTGGGGTGATCTCACTCGATGATTGGTTGAGAAGAAGAGCGCTGAAGAATCAAGTAACGGGGGCATCACGGACTTTTGTGGTCTGCAAGCGTAAGAAAGTCATTGGTTATTATTGTTTGTCTGCAGGGGCTATTGCCCGTGAAAATGCGCCAAAAAGATTGAGGCGGAATATGCCAGATCCGTTACCTGTGTTGGTTCTAGGTAGGTTGGCCATTGATGTGAAATATCACAATCAGGGTTTGGGTAGTGCCTTATTGCGTGATGTAATGTTTAGGGTGATTCATGTGTCTGAAGAAACTGGTATATTTGCTATTTTAGTGCATGCGATATCAGAGCAGGCAAAGCAATTTTATTTATCTAGAGGGTTTGTGGAGTCGCCTTTGCAGCCAATGACACTAATGATGACGATTAAAACTATCACGTCTATTTTGCGAGAAAAAAATGAAAAAACCATCTCACATTACAGCTAAAGCGTCACACTATAATAAAGAGGCGGATACTTATGATACTTTTAATGAGGAAAACTCCAAAGTGATCAATCAGGTTATTGACCTGTGTCTCAAAAAAAATAAAGTTAAATCCGTTTTAGATTTATCTACAGGGACAGGTTCTCAGGCGTTATATTTATCCAGGCTGGGCTATGACATCGTTGGTGTTGATATCAATTCAAAAATGTTATCAATTGCAAAAAGTAAGCTTAAGAGATCAGATAAAAATATTAAATTTATAAAAGGTGATATGCGTACTAAAAAAGTTGGAAAATTTGATGCCGTCATCACTATTTTTAATGCCATTGGCCATTTAACGCGATCAGATTTTAGTCTGTCATTAAAGAATATTTATGCTAATCTCAAGCCAGGTGGTATTTATATTTTTGATATTTTCAACCTAAACTACTTGTTAAAAGATAACAATATTACTCGACTCACTATCGATAATCAGAAAAAAATGGGTAATAAGAAATTTAGAGAAATCCAGTACAGTACTATCGATGAAGCAGGTATTTTGGCGTCTTATGATATTTATCATGAGCAAGTAGCGGGTAAATCGCCAAAAATCACGAAGGCTTATCAGACATTGCAGGTTTATACTAAAGAACAGCTTGTTGAGATGCTTCAGTCAAATGGGTTCATTGTGTTGAAGCAATGCGATGTTGATGGTTCGCGGTTTTATCAATCTAAAACTGAGCGTTTATTGATGGTAGCTAAGAAAAGTAGGGGCTAGTAAGCATGAATGATTATTCACTCAAAGACAAAGTGGTTATTGTAACGGGAGCAACAAAAGGAATGGGTCTTGCGAGCAGTAAGCGTTTATTGCAGCTTGGGGCTAAGGTGGTCATGGTATATGCCAATGATGAGGAGAATGCTAACCGTGTGCTTGCTGAGTTGGATCATCACAAATCTCAAATATTATTGTTACAAGCTGATATTACGAATCATGCTAATCGTGAACGCATTGTTCAAAAAACTCTAAGTACATTTAATGCGATTGATGTATTGGTAAATAATGCAGGCATTCCTGTAAAAGCAGGATTTTTGAAAGAGTCTGAAGAAGATTTTGATCGGGTAGTAGATGTTAATTTGAAAGCGCCAATATTTTTAGCGCAGTTGGTGGCAAAACAAATGATCGAGCAAAACAAAGGTGGTTCTATTATTAATATTTCTTCTGTTTGTGGTCATCGCGGCATGGGCGGTGCCAGTTATGATGCTGCCAAGGCAGGTATTATCCGGGCATCGCAAACGATGGCAAATAAACTCGGACAATATGGCATTCGAGTCAACAGCGTTAGCCCAGGTACGCATAAGACTGAAATGAATCGTTATCATTGGGAAAATGAAACCGATTTACATAAAGGTATGATGCGCGTAACAGCTTTGGGTCGAGCCGCAGAGGCAGATGAGATTGCGGGTACTATTATTTACTTGGCGTCTAGCCAGTCGAGTTATACAACAGGAGCGGATATTCTGGTTGATGGCGGGTTCCTGAGTCATTGCCCAGGTAGGAATTAAAGTAGATTATTATTCTTTAATACATTAACAAAAAAATATTTGCCAACCACATTATAAAAATCAGGTATTTTTTTCTGAATGGTTTTTAGAGCTTGGTTCAAATAACGTTTTGCATTGGGGTCATTGGGAGGTGTATTTATAGCATAAATATAGGTGTTTGATGCATCGAGCCATACAAGTCTATTGGCATTTTCTTCACCAGGTATATTCATATATTTTGCTTCATAATATTTGCCATTGTCGGCAGTATAATCATAACCCACCGCAAAAAAAGTATAAGAGGCGCCACCCGGCAAATAGCTTTTCATATTGCAATCAGCTTGAGGTAATATCTTTTTAAGATACATATTGCTTTGGCAAATATAACGAAGATTCTTAGGTGTAATATTCCGATATGCAGTACCTGATTCTGCAAACAGTGTAATGTGCTTATCCAGTGGCACGCGAATCTTCTGTGCTATGTAATGTGCACCCAAAGCAAGTGATGAATTGACACAGCCAGGATGTTTCTTATTGCTGCCAGGAAAGGTGCAATGTGTCGAAGGTATGCCACTGCCCCATGGAGTAGCTATGGTGGGGAATGTGAAGGAACCGTATTCATAATCTAGATTGGGTCCAGCAGGTTGTGTAGTTGCAGTGCCTTGGCACTTGCCAGTAATCGTTCTATAGGGGTCGGCACCTCCTGCACCCCAGAGGCCATCGACGTTGCATGCATAGTGTGTGGTATAGGGTTTTGATAAAACTAGATTAGATTGATCAGTCTTAACCGGTTGGCCCATAATAGCAGTATTGCCATTACCCTTAGAATAAAGATAAAAGTCTTGCGTATATTCGACGTTGGCACTGGCTGGTCCACCATGGACGGAGCCCACTTGCATAAATTGGATGTTGTGACTCTTGTTGTCGACAGTATCGCTTTCATGACCGATTGCAAAGATAGGTGCTTGCCAAGTATAGGTGCCGTCTTTTAATATCTTGGGATCGAGTCCGTTAACGGTTTGTGTGCGTGTTCCCATGCCGACTTTAATAAATAAATTATTAACACCATTGGGGTTGATAAATTTTATCGCTTTATAATTAACAGTAGTTTTAATGGCTGTCTTGCCTTGTTTATTGGTAACGACAGGTGGCTCAATGGCGCCAGACTCTTTAGCGAGCAGTGAGTTAAAATAAAACCCGTTATCTGTAAATTGTGTGATACCACCCATTGTGTTATTGCCTTGCAATATAAATCCGGTTGAGTCTATTGGCATGGAAACATTGAAGGATACATTTGCGGTATTGTTTTCGGTGTATTTCTTATGGGGTGGGTTGCTGGCAACAGCAGTGGACGCAGAGCTGATAAGCAAGAGTGTTAGGATTGTTTTATAGCACACTTAGTAAATTCCTTTGGTTTAAATTGCCAGGCAAGCCTTATTTGAATAATAAAGTAATAAGGCTTGCCTGGCAATTTTACCTGGCCTAGAATAGGCAGCTTATATTGTTAACATTTGGAATATTCCCATGCTCATGAGCCGCTTTTATTTACCCCTGTTAAAAGAAACACCAGCCGATGCTGAGTTGGTCAGTCATCGCCTGATGCTGCGTACTGGCATGTTGCGTCGAGTCGCTAGTGGAATCTATAGTTGGCTGCCACTAGGCTTGAGAGTGTTGCAGAAGGTCGAAGCGATCATCCGTGAGGAGATGAATCATATCGGTGCGATGGAAGTGTCATTACCAGTGGTGCAGCCTGCTGAGCTTTGGCAAGAGAGTCAGCGTTGGGATAAATACGGTAAAGACATGATGCGTTGTCAGGATCGGCACCAGCGTGATTTTTGTTTAGGCCCTACACATGAAGAGGTGACGGTCGATACCATCCGTGGCGAGCTCAAAAGTTACAAACAATTACCGTTTACACTTTATCAGATTCAAACTAAGTTCCGTGATGAAGTGCGCCCGCGTTTTGGTGTCATGCGAGGGCGTGAGTTTATTATGAAAGATGCTTATTCCTTTCATCTCGATAAAGAAAGTCTTGCAACAACTTATGACAAAATGTATCAAGCGTATTCGAATATATTCTCGCGCCTTGGATTAACTTATCGCGCCGTGTTAGCCGATAATGGTGAGATGGGTGGTAGCCTGTCGCAAGAATTTCAGGTGCTTGCTAGTTCTGGTGAAGATGTTGTTGTGTATTGTGAGGAAAGTGATTACGCGGCCAATATAGAACGAGCAGAAGCACAAGCGCCAGTAAAAAATACCAAAAAACCCACTGAGGCGATAGAAAAATTCGCCACACCAAATGTTAAGACCATTCAGCAGTTAGCAGAGCAACATGATTGTCCAGCTGATAAAGGTGTCAAAACACTCATTGTCAAAGGCGAAGAAGAGCCATTGGTAGCATTAATCCTGCGCGGTGATCACGAGCTTAATGAGATTAAGGCTTCAAAACTAGCAGCGGTTGCGTCTCCTTTGCAAATGGCAACGGATGAAGAGATTCGCCAAGCGATTGGTGCCGGCCCGGGTTCGTTGGGTCCTGTTAATTTGCAAATTCCTTTTTATGTTGATCGTGATGCGGCTGTATTAATCGATTTCGCTTGTGGTGCTAACGAGGAAGGGTTCCATTATAAAAACGTAAATTGGCAACGTGATGCAAAACTTGAGGCATTACAAATTATCGATCTGCGTAATGTAGTTGAAGGTGATATCAGCCCCGATGGCAAAGGAAAACTAAAATTTGCACGTGGCATTGAGGTCGGGCAAATTTTTCAGTTGGGAGATAAATATTCTCGCTCGATGAATCTCACCGTATTAAATGAAGGTGGAAAAGCGCAAGCACCGTTGATGGGTTGTTATGGTATTGGCGTCACACGCGTGATCGCAGCGGCGATTGAGCAGCATCATGATGATCG
>JAHZIV010000079.1 GCA_022601255.1 Gammaproteobacteria bacterium | reverse complement strand
TGCGCCGCATCAATCCCAATCACGTCGAATCGACAATCGATCTTGTCATACAAGTTATGCTCTAATAGATAATGTTTGGTGGCACTTACAATGCGCCTACGCTTCAAAGCAGTGACCGTCTCAATGCCGCTGCCATAATTTGGATTAAAACGACAGCGCACCTCAATAAATACCCGAACCCCCTTATCTTGCATGATCAAGTCAATCTCGCCGCTTTTTATTCGATAATTACGTTCGATTAATCGGAGACCTTGTTTTTGTAGATAGCTGCAGGCGAGTGTTTCAGCTTGATTGCCTGCTATTTGTTGTTTTGTTTGCGGCATGTTGGTGCGCTACTGTTCTATGACAACCGGCCTGCCTTTCTTGAAGCGTGCCCAGACAAGTTGGCGATAAATATGATTTTGTGTATCCAGGAACAGCGTACCAGTAGCACCTGGAACACCGAACTGTGGCAGTAAAGACATTTGATTGAGTTTCGAAATAATATCATAGGCATCAACACCTAGCGCATATAATTTGCTGTTATTACGATAGGATCCTGGCCAAATCTGTTTGATGTTGTTTTTAATCGACATCAAATAGTTGGGTGTTAACTGATTGGGTTGTAATACCCAGGGAATATCATAAAAATAGACCCCATTAAGATCGCGATTGCGAATAGGGTTGGGGCGGCCGGAATACACGGGTGAAATAGCATAGACAGGAATACCGCCAGCATAATAGAAATTCAGCAATGGTTTTATCTGTCTCGCAAATAAAGGTTGTGCTGCTAAGAACACGACATCTATATCCTGTCGACGGCGTGGAAAAAAGCGCACTTTCTCACCCAGTATGCGGCGAAGATTCTTATAGTCTAGATTGGCATTATCGATGTGCAGTGTTTGTTGAATCTGATCGGCTAGCGATTGTTGGCTGACAAAACTTAGTTTTGTCACAACACGACCGCCGAGTGCTGTCCATTCAGCATTTAAAGTATCCGCGATGGTGTTGCCCCAGTCGTTATTGGGGGCGATGATGATGGCGCGACTTAAACGATCCTGCCAGGCTTTTTGCGTGACTTGTTGAATTTCATCTAAGGGCGATAGACCAAAAGTATAAAAATTCTTTTGAGTTTGATTGGCAATGCTTGGAGGTGTGTTTAGTACCAAAGTGGGGACTGTGAGTGAATTTTGTGACAGTTGTACCACATTCGGTTTCGTGAGCGGGCCCACTACAAAATTAGCACCTTGTTGGATAGCTTTTTGGTAGAGATCATTAATGTCATTGCCAGTAGTGTCATAAACTTGAATATTTGGCGAATAGTCCGAGTGGGATTTCTGGTAGTAGTATGCCGCAAAGAAACCATTGCGAATCGCGTTGGCGCTTTTGCTGAGCTTGCCTGTCATGGGTAACAATAAGGCTATATTTTGCGGTAATTGTGGCGCTTGGATGCGTTCTTTAAGGTCATTAGGCAGTAATGCATTCGCGGGGTGATTGGGGAATGATTGGCGCCATTGTGTGAGTGCTACCATCAATGTTTGTGGTGTTTGAGATTGTTTCGTTACTAGTGCGAGTGATAACCAACCTTGTAAATTAGAGGATGGCGTTTGTTTAACGAAGTCTGCTAGCTGTTTGCTTGAGAGTTTTTGTAAGCTTGCCCAGATGGTCATTGAGTTTTGTTGCTGCTGCTGTGTGTTTAGCAGCGGTGCCAGTTGGTTACGTTGATTGATGCTGCCGATTATATTTCCCTGAGCATCATCGAGCTTTGCCTGTAGTGTATAGAGTTCAACTTGTTCATCATTATTAAACTTGGAGCTGATGTTATTTAGTGACTGTAAAGTTGTTCCTGCTGCGGCTAATTGATGTGTTTTGAAAAAAAGTTTGGTTTGTAAGAATTGTTTTTGGATTTGCATTTGAGTCGATGAGGGTGATATTTGATTGATGATTTGTTGGCTGCGAATATAGTTTTGATCTTGCATGCTTCTGCCGGCAGCGCTGAAGAGAAAGTTTTGCTTATTATCGCCCTGACTATTATTAGCAGATTGCATGTATTGGTCAGTACTTAATGGGAACTGATTATTTTTTGCGCCATAGGTGTTTGGCGAAGGTCCACAACTACATAACAGTGTCAGCGATATTATGAAAAGTGTTACACTTGGGAGTCGTTTTTTTATGGATTGTAAATGTCTCATTTTCATTCAAAACAGGTTTTATATTTGGTTGCTACCCCGATTGGCAATCTCGATGATATCACAATTCGAGCAATTGAGGTGTTAAAAAAGGTTGATTTGATTGCAGCTGAAGATACGCGTCATAGCAAGCGATTATTATCTCACTACAGTATTCCAACGCAGGTAATTTCACTGCATGAACATAACGAACAAAAGCGCGCGGATGAATTAATTGAACGCTTACGGATGGGGCAGTCGATTGCAATGATTTCAGATGCGGGTACGCCTTTGATCAGTGATCCGGGTGCGCGAGTCGTCAGTGCAATCATTGCTGCAGGTTTTCAGGTAATGCCGATCCCAGGTGCATGTGCTGCAGTCTCTGCATTGATTGCATCAGGATTAGCCGCAGGTCAATTTGTGTTTACGGGTTTTCTGGCGCACAAGGGTGCAGAGCGTAAGAAGCAATTAGCAGCTTTAGTAGCAGAGTCGCGTACGCATATTTTATATGAATCTGTGCATCGTATTGTTAATTTGCTAGAATTGATTGTCGATTTGTTTGGTAAGGAGCGCCGAGTAACAGTGGCACGTGAGCTCACTAAAACGTTTGAAACATTCTATTATGGTAGTGCTGCAGATGTATTGCATTCCATTCAAGAGCATCCAGAACAACAAAAAGGTGAATATGTCGTTGTGATTGAAGGCAATGATATACCGGCGTCATCACAACAGGTAACTGTCGAGACGACGCAGCTCCTGCGGCCATTATTACAAGAATTGCCGCTTAAAACTGCGGTTGGCATTGCAGTTAAAGCAACAGGGCTCAGGCGTAATTCACTTTATGATTTGGCATTATCGCTTTCCAAAGGAGATGGATTGAGTGACGGAAAACAAAAATAGTTTCATGCGTTGGTTGCCGTTGATTTGTTTGTTGATCGGTATTGGTGTTGCGATCTATTTTAAACTGTATCGCTTCCTGTCGTTCAACATGTTGCAGCAACATTATCAATTTTTGCAACGTTGGACCAATGATCATTATGCTTTAGCTGCATTGATGTTTATGGTTATTTATTTTATAGCAACGGCAGTTTCTTTCCCGGGGGCGGTCTTTTTAACATTGACCTCAGGGCTATTATTTGGATTGTTTTGGGGTACCTTATATGTTGTTGTAGGTGCAACGGCTGGTGCCACATTACTGTTTCTGATTGTACGTTTGTCATTTGGTGATTGGATTGCTCGCAGGGCGCAGGGTTGGGTGTTAAGAATGGAGCAAGGTTTTAATAAAAATGCGTTTAATTATTTACTTTTTTTGCGGTTAGTGCCGTTGTTTCCATTCTGGGTGGTAAATATCGTGCCTGCATTATTAGATATGAAAGCGCGCAGTTATATTTTTGCAACGTTTGTTGGAATTATTCCTGGCACATTTGTTTATGTTTTGGTGGGGAATGGTTTGGGTGCGATTTTAGCGCAACATAAAACACCTGACTTAAGGGTTATCTTTACGCCGAGTGTGTTAATACCAATCTTGGCTTTGGCGGTGTTGTCGGTTGTGCCTGTTGTCGTCAAGAAAATCAAGGAGCGAAAAAATGCTTGAAGCATATGTAAGGCCATTGTATCAGAAAATTTTTGTTAACCCGATAATGCTTTTTTTGGATAAGTTCACGGATTGTGACCCAAATCAGATTACTTATTTTTCCATGTTTTGTGGTATTTTTTCGGCTGCATCTATTATGTTGCATTGGCCGATGCTGGGATTGGCATTGTTGTTGCTGTCGGGATATTGTGATTCATTGGATGGTAGTTATGCGCGGCGTAAGGGTGTTACCTCTCCACATGGTGCGGTGCTTGATATCGTGGGTGATCGTGTCGTGGAATTTTGCATTATGTTCGCATTGTTTAAGTTGGCGCCGGCATCGCGAGCAATACCAGCATTTTTTATGTTGGGGAGTTCATTGTTGTGTGTAACATCATTTTTAGTGGTGGGTATTTTTTCAGAAAATCAAACTAGTAAAAGTTTTTATTACAGTCGGGGTATTATCGAACGCCCCGAGGCATTTATATTTTTTGCGTTGATGATTGTATTGCCACATTGGTTTATTCCATTGGCTTGGGCATATACCGCCTTGGTGTTGCTGACAGCGTTTATTCGAGTGAATCAGTTTATGAGGGTGCATCCATGAGTGATAAGCGTCAGTTTGATATTTGTATTATAGGTGCAGGATCTGCGGGTTTGAGTGTGGCCGCAAGTGCTGTGCAAATGGGTTTACGAATTGCATTGGTTGAGAATCATAAGATGGGTGGTGATTGTTTGAATTATGGTTGTGTGCCTTCGAAGTCTCTTATCGCTGCTGCAAAGCGTTTTGCTGGTTTAAAAAACCTATCAGAATTTGGGATTGAAGTTAACGATGCAAGCGTTGACTTTAAGCGTGTACATCAGCATGTTAGAGAAGTGATTGCGACTATTGAGCCACACGATTCGGTGGAGCGTTTTGAGGGTTTAGGTGTTGATGTTTTTCGCAGTGAATGTCATTTTAGTGGTCCGAACACTTTGATTATTG
>JAHZIV010000078.1 GCA_022601255.1 Gammaproteobacteria bacterium | reverse complement strand
TCGGCTCTAAACCCTCGGCATAATAAATGCCTTCCTCTAATGCTTTTTGTAATTCCTCATGATTACGACGATAGGCGGGCGACTCTTGCATACTTCGACGATACACAATACTGACACCGCCCCACTGGCGCAATAAACGGATAAAATCAGGCTCGCGTTTTTCACGCTGTGCAGATAAACGCTCTGCCGCCACAACATCTGCATGCTGCAAAAACTCATCCAAGATGGCTAAATCCATTGCATTAAATTGCTCTCGAACAGCCAATTCACTGTAATAACGCACTAATGTTTGATAACGTTCAGAAATTTTTTCAACCTGTTTAATATAATAAGCCTGCACCTCGGTCGCTGCATCAACGCCAGTTAAACCACCACCGATAACAACCGCAGGCATACGAATTTGTAAATTAGCAAGACTCGATTTCTTAGCAGCACCGGTTAACTGCAGCGCCATTAGAAAATCATTTGCTTGACGCATACCTGGAGCCAAACTGTTTGTAATCGGCAGTTCTTTTGGTAATCCAGCGCCCACCGCTAACGCAATGTGATCGAAACCCAAATCCCAAGCATTCTCAACTGTCAAAGTACCACCAAAACGAACGCCTCCAAATACCTGAAAAAAAGGTCTGCGCATTAAACAAATATAGATTAGCTTTAAGAAATTTTTATCCCAACGAACTGTAATGCCATACTCAGCAACACCACCGAAACCTGCCATCACACGATCATCGAGAGATTCTTTTAGATCAGCAAAATTACGTATTGGCTTATTTAATAGTTCGGGATCGAGTGGCTCAATCTTTAAGCCATCTGCACCTACTACCGCACAACCCGCCATCGTTAAATGATGCGCCAATGTAAAGCCCGCAGGTCCCATTCCCATGACTAGAACTTTCTTACCATTGTAGTCTTGCATGCAATATTGATCTTGACGCAATGGATTCCAACGCGTCAATAAATCATAAATTTCCACACCCCACGGCAGTTCCAAAACATCTGTTAAGACACGTGTTTCAACTTGCGGAATATCGACCGGCTGTTGCTTCTGGTAGATGCAGGCTTTCATGCAGTCATTACAAATACGGTGCCCCGTTGCCGCACACATTGGATTATCTCGCATGATCATTGCTAACGCCGCAACACCTTGACCAACTTTTTTTAACACGTGCATTTCAGAAATTTTTTCTTCCAGTGGGCAACCCGTTAGCACCTCACCGGTGGGACTCATCTTCAAACCTAGATCTGGCTGACTTCTCTTTACTGGAAATCCTTGCGAGCAAAAGTCCCCATCATTTTTATGGCAATACACACAGTAATGAATCTCATCCAACACTTCTCGCAATTGCATACGCGCATCAGTCAACGCAAAACCATCGCGTTGGCGCTGCCGGGATTCCGGCGCCCTGTAACGCGCAAAAGTGTCATCTGCTAAAGGTTCTACCGTGACTAAATTCGCATAATTGAGTTTTTCCGGTAAATGAAAACTCACCCAGCTTTTAACATGCTGTTGAGCGTTATTATCACGCAGCAAGAGCACACACCATTGAGTCAGTTTCTCAATTGCGTCCACGTTAGATGCTTGCAAACATTGCACCGCAAAACGCGCTACCGCTAACTCTCGATCATCACCCGCAGCATCTGTCATCTCCTGCTCAGCGTCCGTCATCTCCTGCTCAACGTCCGTCATCCCGCACTTGATGCGGGATCCAATACTACAATTCAGCCAATTATTGAGCTCTTCAAAATCAGCACTGATTTCGCTATGCAACTTACGCTTTGCACGCTTTAAAACAAATTCTTTTTTAAACACAAAAATGGGATCTTGCTTGAGCACTAGATCACTCTGCTGCTGACTTGCTTTTTCTATATCAAATAGCACAGTAATAAATTGCTGAACGACTACCGCAAGATCAATCAGCATTAAACTTTCATTACCCTGCTGATATTCATAGGCCTCACCCTGTCGATATGCCAATAACGCCTGATGCAGCTGCGCATCGCGCGCGTGCAAGAAGGCTAAAAATTGCACATCTAACTGCTGCAAACCCTCGGCAGTAAATAGTGCTTGAAAAGCATCACTTTTCATATTAAGTTGTTCAACTTCAGACATAACGAGGCATTGTAGCAGATGGAAAAAACAAATAAACATTTTGTCAGCGAAATTGATCAAGAACTTGCAAAATTTGATCGCGAGAAAAAACCGTCTGAAGCACAACGAGATGAAACAAAAAAGTACAAAAAAATTTGCAAACTTCGTGATGAGCCCATTAAACTCAACGAGGACATGGGCAATATATGGGATTAACCCATAAAAAATTTTCTTTATTCGTATATTTCCTACTCAATCTTACCTTGCTGTATTTGATTGGATCTCGTTACTTATTTGCTGCCGGATTTAATCATGATGGCTGGGGATTGGGCTTTATGCTCAGCTCCTACTTTGGCCAGCTAGGCCTTATCGCCCTGATCAGCGCCCTGCTATTGCCAAAAGCTCTGAGCTTATTCAGCCAGAATCCAAAAATTATTTGGCCGATCTTAATTGCAATCAACACAGTCCTATCGCTTTATTTGCTGGTCGACACTTTTGTCTACCATCAATACAGTTTCCATATGAATGGCATAATCTTACAAATGATTTTTAGCCGCCATATGTCACAAGTATTCGAAATGAATGGCCTGATGTGGCTTGCCATTATAATGATGTGTTTGGCCCTACTCTTCATTCAAATTCTTTTTCTAAAGATTGCAAGCCGAAACAAAAACAACACACCTAAAAAAATCGCTCTCCCGCTAGTCTCATTAGTAGTAATCAGCTGGGGATTTTCACAAATCACACATGCATGGTTTAATGCCGTTGAATACCAACCCGTGACTCAATATACCAATATGCTGCCCTACTACTATGCCATGAGTGCAATGGGCTTTCTGAAGAAGCATCATCTTATTACCATGGCAGATATCAAAAAGCACCGCACAGACTCTCCTCCGAGCGGTCAAAACCTACATTATCCCTTGCATCGCATATACTCAGGTCAACAACAAGCAAAACCATTGAACATCCTCTTTCTTGTAATCGACACCTGGCGTGCTGACATCATGTCGCCGCAATACAGTCCCAATATTTACAACTTTGCGAAACAAGCCAGTGTGTTTGACCACCATTATAGTGGTGGAGACTGCACCCAACCTGGCATTTTTTCTTTGTTTTACGGCATTCCTAGCACCTATTGGGATACGATTCTGGCACACCATCGTGCGCCTGTTTTAATGGATCAACTGCAGAAACACCATTACCAATTTGGCATCTATGCAAGCGCGCCACTGACAACACCGCCGTTTACCAGTACGGTTTTTGCAAATTTAAAAAATATCGATATCACCACACCCGGTGACACACCTTGGCAACGCGACATCAACATTAACAAACGCATGCTACAATTTCTGAAAAAAAACCAACACAGTAAAAAGCCTATCTTTGGCTTTCTATTTTATGATGCCGTCCATGCCGACAGCATTCCTGCAAATTTTCATAAACCGTTTCAGCCTGCCGAGGAAATGAATTATCTGACCATCAACAATAATACCAATCCCACCAAGGCATTTAATCACTATAAAGATGCCGTGTACTTCGATGATGCCCTGGTAGCAAAAATTTTAAAAGCACTAAAAACAGAAGGCTATTTAAAAAATACGGTGGTTATTATCACAGCAGATCACGGCCAAGAGTTTAATGAAGAACATAAAGACCACTGGGGTCATGCGAGTGATTTTTCTAAATATCAGATGCAAACACCCATGATTGTATATTGGCCCGGAAAGTCCGCTAAACACTATCACTATTTTACAAGCCACTATGATGTGACACCCACATTGCTGCAAGATATTCTACAGGTGAAGAATCGCACTGAAGATTACAGTAGTGGACAAAATCTTTTTAATCCGCATAACCGCTCATTATTTTTGGTGGTCAGCAGCTACCAGTACCAGGGTATCATCACACCCAAACTCATCATCACTTACCATAAGAATGGATACTATACGGTAACAGACCATCAGCTTAACATTCCACGCCACGGGAACACCGTACCTTCAGCTTCTCTACTAGCACGTGCCTTTAAGCTAATGACACAATACCGTTAGCATCTACCGAGCAAAGCTGCTTGACAGTTGAACAGAATCGGCTACACTACGCTCAAATAATAACTACTAAAAACGTGCGAAATGTCCAGAAGAAACAGAACACATAGCCCCTATCCAGAGGTACTAACGCTACTCAATAATGCTCTAACTACAGACATTGAAATAAATCCTGAATGCCATGAAGGCATTAAGAAGCATTTTATTGATGCCTGCAGAGAGGGAAAGCTTGAATTAGCAAAAGGACACCTTAAAGAACTGCTACCCATTGAGGACAGAATCATTATTCATAGAGCCATCAAAGCGGCTGCACAAAAAGATAAAATAAACGTTTTTGCATGGTTGTGGGACGAGTTACTGGATGAACCTGC
Source organism: Gammaproteobacteria bacterium (assembly GCA_022601255.1). Classification (GTDB taxonomy): domain Bacteria; phylum Pseudomonadota; class Gammaproteobacteria; order Coxiellales; family Coxiellaceae; genus JAHZIV01. The sequence goes on along the minus strand of JAHZIV010000078.1, from coordinate 4,230 downwards.
AAAAATGACCTTTATACATTATTTCAAACTCACGAACTATTGTCAGAAAACTCTTCTTTGGTTATTAGAGAAGCTTCCGAAATGTGAACTCGAAGCATTAGCTACCGAAGATAATTACCGGCTTCTACGATTAAGCTTTGAAAAAAATAAAACCGACATAGCAAGCTTTCTACTAGCCAATGCATACACTCCAGAACAAAAAGCAGATATCAAGACGCGTTTTGAAAGAAAATTCTTATTTGATGCACTCAAACAACCGCACTACGATCCCATCTTATTACAGCTTATTCTTAATGCCATTGTCTTGAGCACAAACGAGTGTCGCGAGCAACCACCTCATCTGGACCTTGCCACAACACCGAAACAAAATCCGAGACCAAGCGGACTGTTTCGACATTATGATCTTGCCCGCTGTGTTGAAACTAAGAGGCAACCTGAAAAAGCGCCTGTAGTTCCTCTTTCTCGTACATTTCTGTAATGATATCGCAACCACCAATAAACTCGCCATTCACATAGAGCTGTGGAATGGTTGGCCAATTAGCGAAGTCCTTGATACCCTGACGAATATCAGGATCGGCTAGCACATTGACGTCTTTAAACTCAACCCCACACTCACGCAACAGATGCACCACCTTGCCTGAGAAACCACACTGTGGGAAATCACGCGTGCCCTTCATAAAAAGCACCACTTTATTATCAGTTATAATATTTCTAATTTTATCTTCTATGCTCATGTTATTTTACCCTTTTTCATCTGGAGTTAAGGTTTTCATTGAAAGTGCGTGTATGACATCTTTCATCTTATCACCCAACGCATCATACACCATCCGATGACGCGCCAGAGTATTTTTTTGCGCAAAATCAGCGCACACAATCACGGCCTCAAAATGCTGCCCATCTCCTGTTACATGCACCTGACTTGTTGGCAGCCCCTGCTCTATCCAGGTTTTTATTTCATCTGATGATACCATTCTCACCTCAACGCTCTATTAAAAGCGCCTAGATTACACTATAATCTGCTCACTTGGAATATCATCATTGTAAGGAGTGCTTATGACGTTCGTAGTCATTGATAAATGCATCAAATGTAAATACACCGATTGCGTCGAAGTCTGCCCTGTAGACTGTTTCCGTGAAGGCCCTAATATGCTTGTGATTGACCCTGATGAATGTATCGACTGCAATCTCTGCGTGCCTGAATGTCCCATCGATGCCATCTTTGCAGAAGATGATTTACCGGAAGATCAGATGCAGTTTATTGAACTGAATACCGAGCTTTCTCGAGATTGGCCGATGATTACCGCCATGAAAGATGCGCCTCAAGATGCCGATGAATGGAAGGAAGTACCTAATAAAATTGAACACCTAGAGAAGAAATGGAAAGAATAGCCATCCTCGCCACCGGTGATGAGATCGTCAATGGCGATATCACAAACACCAATGGACAGACGATCGCACGCACACTCATCGACAATCATCTTCAACCTGGCAATCACATGGCCGTTAACGATGAACAACACAACATCACTCATGCCATACAACACCTCATCAAGGATCATGCTGCCCTCATTACCATTGGCGGTTTAGGCCCCACATCGGATGACCGCACCCGTTTTGCACTAGCTGAAGCTGTCGATAAACCTTTAGTTTTCGACTCTGTCACCTGGCAAAAAATCGTAACCCGTTTAACTGAGCTGAACCTCGATATCCCCGAGTCTAATCGTCAACAGTGTTTATTCCCTGAAGGCGCACGCATCCTACCCAACAAGAATGGCACTGCAGCAGCATGCCTGGTTGAATACAACGGCAAAATGATTTTCATGCTGCCCGGGCCACCGAAAGAATGCCTACCCCTGTTCGAACAATATGTGCTTCCACAGCTGTTAAAATCAAACCTAGTGCAACCAACACATCATGCTCACTGGTTATTACTGGGCGTCAGTGAAGGCTCTATCGCAGAAAAAATTGATCAGCTTAATACTCCTATTAGCAGCATCATTGGCTATCGCGTGGATCATCCTTATATAGAAGTCAAACTAAAAGACTCTGATGCCGATCACTTTCAACAGGCACAAAACGCAATTCAACAAATCGTGACACCCCATTTAATCAGTCGCAACAAGCAAACAGCACTAGAGCAGCTTATAACTACCATTACAAAACAACAACTACCCATTACGATTATCGATGAGGCAACGCAAGGGACTCTGCGACATCATATCATCAATGCAGAAACAGCAGCGCTCATTACATTTGCCGAGCACTCAGAAAATCATAACAGCACAGAAAAAACCATCGTGCATCTTCAGGGGCTCAATGAGCTATGGGACGACATGGTGCAATCACCTTTTTCTAAGCTTTTTATCAACGTATATCATGACAACAAAGAGTTTACTCTGACAAAATCATTACCGAATCGAGGTAATAAAACACGACGCCTTGCAACAGAGCTTACATCCTGGGAAATATTGAAAATACTCCTCCATTCATAGTAAAATTGCTTATTAAGATTAGAGTATATTAAGGATGATATTCGATGTTCCCCGAGATTCATAAGTTTATAACCGATTTCGAAGCAGACAAATTCCCAAAGTCAGATTTGTATAACGAATTAAAACGCATTGAACGTGAGCTAGCACAAGCGACTACTGAAGAGAAATCGCTGGCTTTAATTAGCTTCATGAAAGAAAACATCAGGTGGCCAAAAAAGCCTGATCCACTCACCCACTGGCCAGGACTTATCGCCGTTATCGATGACACCATGACAAGAATACTTGAAATACCGCAAGTGGGATCACTGGGAAGTCTAGCGAAAAGAAATGCATTAGATAAAGAGCTCAACATGAGTGATCGCCTGAGGTTTTTTGCAGAAATTTATTCACCGTATATTAGCTGCCTAGAGAGGGGCCTTATCGCGGAAGTACCTTGGGTGACTTGCACACATCCTGACTTAACGAAATGCATCGAAACCATTACCGCGCCTCCTTTTAAAGACGACCAATATCGTGGCGGACCACTGACGGCAGATCTTAACCGCAGTTGGCGTGTGATGCTGAATGAGAAACAATATAAAGCGACAAAACCTGACGAACAGGGAATTATCCTTTTAGAAAACACCAATGATGCCTCTGATACCGTCGACCTTGCCAAAGACTTTAAAACCAACCCAACCTTGATCAGTATCATACAAAGAATTGCGCAACAAGGAGGTAAAGAACTCTACCGTGCATTTCGCCCAACCGAGTTGTTTGACGAATTCTTAACTGAAGGTGATATACCCGATACAAACGACGCGACTCATCAGATTACTTTATTTGCTGACAACCCTTTTAAGGCTCAGTTCTTCTATTCAAGAAAATCATTTAAGAGCATGAATAGCTATACATCAAAACCATGCTTCTCTCCCGATGACACGCCATTATTTGAATTAGAGTATATCATTACAATCGAATCAACCGATGAGGGCACCACATTCTCGTCTGAATTAAGCGAGTGCCATTACCGCGATCATACCGCCACACAACGTTACCACGAAACCATTAGCACCTTAACCGACAAAGCAAATGCTGAAGACGCAAAAGCAAGGGCTAAAGCAGCAAAGAAAGGCAGTAGCGGCATGGGTGGCAAACTACTTGCCTCCTGGCTGGGCAGAAGAAAACACAAACAGCCGCCGCCTAATGGCATTGAACTAGACAAGTTGGGTGCCCCCAACGGTCATGCTGCCGCTGCTGCTGCCGACCAGCCTAGACCAAAATCTGAATAAACCTCCTCACACATACTTTCAATATGTTACCCTCAAACCTTAAGAGCGGCTTAAGAAAATGGGATAAAAATGTTATATTTCATTAAATTAGAGGGCAAATTTAACAAAAAAAGCGAGGTTTTGTATTGCATTTATTTTAGACTTCATGTACATTGAGCATTCAAAAACGAGAATGTACAGTAACCCAATAGAGGAGAGAAACATGATAAAGATGACAACTGTTCAAGCGAGAGAAAATTTTGCAGAATTGATTAACCAAGCTGCCTATGGCAATAACCGTGTTGTATTAACGCGTCGCGGTAAAGCATTGGCTGCTGTCATTTCAATTCAGGATTTGCAGGATTTGGTTGAGCAAGCACAAAGCACCAGCTTCGCCGAAGTAGCATAAATTACTACTTAACTATAGAAAGATAAATGCTGAAGCCCACCAGTGACTCTTAAACATCCTTTTACTTCATGGCTCGCCT
>JAHZIV010000005.1 GCA_022601255.1 Gammaproteobacteria bacterium | reverse complement strand
GGAGTTGCCTTTAATGGGTCTTTTGCATAGATTTTTTCGAGCAATGCAAAGCCTATATTATGACTGTATTTCTTGAATATTGCTTCCTGTCTTGGAGTGTCGCGACCACCACGAATTTTTTTCAATGCAGCGTAGGCGATTAACCCTTCTTTAAAGCGTTTTTGATACCCTTGCATGATCGGGATCAAACCTTCAACAGTTCCAGTGAGGGAATGTGTTGCAATGATACTTAACATATAAGGAATCGATAAGGTGGCCGTATTTTTCTCTGCAGCTTGATGCGGTATTGCAAAAATATACCAAGAAGCCGGCGGTTTCTGCGTATGCCACTGGCCCTCAATTGCTGCCATTTTCTCAGGCTCATGTCTTGCGACACTCAAGCCATTCTGATCTCCGAAAAAACCCACCATAATGACACTGATCAGACCAAAACCAATTGCCACACTCATCGAACGTTTTGCAAAAGCAATATGACGCCCTTTTAAAATATAATAACTACTAATACCCAATACGAACATAGAGGCAGTCAGAAAGCCTGCATAGGCCACATGCCCGATTCGCACTTGAGCCAAGAAGTTCAAATAGAGTTGTGCAATGCTCGTGATCGACAGGCTCATTTTATGCGGATCCATAAAGGTAGCTTCTGGATGCTGCATCCAGCTGTTAGCTGCCAAAATATTCACAATCGATAGACTCGCCCCTGCCGCCATCAAGAAGGTAACCAGCCAATGCGTTTTTTTGCCAAGCTTGTCCCAACCAAAGAAAAACAAACCAAACATCGTCGCCTCTAGCATAAAGGCCGTGATGCCTTCAATTGCTAGAATTGGCCCAAAGCTCCCGCCAATAATACGCGAGAAATAAGCCCAATTCGTGCCAAATTCAAACTCCATGGTGAGGCCTGTGATGACACCCATCGCAAAATTGATGGCAAATAATTTACCCCAAAAAACTGTCATGTCTTTATAGACTTGTTTACCCGTGATGACGTAGGCACCCTCCATAATGACGAGCAACCAGGTCAGGCCTAGCGTTAAGGGCACAAAGAGAAAATGAAACATGGCGGTAAAACCAAACTGGGCGCGAGAGATCTCAACAAGAAATTGATTAGGCAGCATCAGTACTCATCCTTTATACAGTACACAACGCCGGATATTGTAGCAGGCAATCACAAGCAGCGCAAAAAGGCAGCCCGTGACTTTCTTGTTGGAATTATTTTATACAGAAAACGACGATCTTAGTCTTCGGCAACTTCACGACGGTCTGTCAACTCAACTACCGCCATTGGTGCATTATCACCATCACGGAAACCACATTTCAAGACACGCAAATATCCGCCTGGACGATCTTTATGACGTGGTGCAATATTTGCGAAAAGCTTGGCAACAGCTGCTTTGTCACGCAAACGCGAAAACGCTAAACGACGATTAGCAACACTATCCGTACGAGCCAATGTAATTAACGGCTCCACGTAACGGCGCAACTCTTTCGCCTTAGCGACAGTTGTCTTGATCAACTCATGCTTTAACAACGAGCATGACATATTACTAAACATCGCCTTACGATGACTACTTGTTCTGTTTAAACGGCGACCACTCTTTCTGTGATGCATGTTTCTATCCTCGTATTACTTATCAGGAAATTCTGTTGGTGGCCAAGGCTCTACAATCATGCCTAGACTCAATCCACGCTGTGCCAATACACTCTTGATTTCCATGAGCGACTTCTTACCCAAGTTAGGCGTCTTCAATAAATCATTCTCAGCACGCTGAACCAAATCACCAATATAATAGATATTTTCCGCCTTCAGACAGTTCGCCGCACGTACCGTCAATTCCAAATCATCAACAGGTCGCAATAACACAGGATCGATCTGATTCTTAGGATCTTCCTTCTCGCGCAATTCTTCATGCTTCAAATCAACAAATGCGGCCAACTGGTGCTGCAAAATAGTTGCTGAAGTGCGAATCGCTTCTTCAGGATCCAAGCTGCCATCAGTTTCCAACTCAATAATTAACTTATCCAAATCTGTGCGCTGTTCGACACGCGCATTCTCCACTTCGTAAGTCACACGCTTCACTGGGCTGAACGATGCATCTAACAACAACGATCCCACCTCACGAGTTTCTTCAAAGCTAGCTTCCTTACGAGCAGTTGCCGGCTGATAGCCACGACCACTCTTCACTTTAATCTTCATACGCAATTCAGCTGCATCACTAGTAATATGCGCAATCACATATTCCGGATTTAAAATCTCAACATCATGATCTAGCGTGATATCACCCGCAGTAACAGGGCCCACACCGGTCTTATGCAAAACAAGCTCAACTTCATCACGCTCATGCAACTTAACCGCCAACCCTTTCAGGTTTAGCAAGATATCAACGACATCTTCACTGACACCCTCAATAGAGCTGTATTCATGTAAAACATTATCAATCTGTGCCTCAATAATGGCCGCACCCGGCATTAAAGAGAGCAAGATACGACGTAGCGCATTCCCCAAGGTATGACCAAAACCACGCTCTAATGGCTCCAACGTTATCTTCGACAAAGTCGGTGCAACCGCATGCACTTGAATATTTTTCGGGGTTAAAAAGTTTTTATATATGTTATGCATTTTCAAGCCTCTATTTAGAGTAAAGCTCAACCACAAGGTTGACCTTAAATTCTGCCGGCAACTCAGAAACATCTGGAGTTGCTTTTAAAGTACCACTCTTCTGTTTTGAATCCACTTCAATCCAGGTAACACCTGTTCTTTGAGCTGCTAAATCCAGTGCTGCAGCAATACGTAATTGACTCTTTGCCTTCTCACGAATCGAAACGATATCTTCAGGCTGTACCTGATAAGAAGGAAGATTCACAATCGCACCGTTAATCAATACCGCCTTATGGCTCACCAATTGGCGCGCTTCAGCACGTGTAGAAGCAAAGCCCATACGGTAAACAACATTATCCAAACGCGTTTCTAACAACTTCAACAAGTTATCACCCGTTGATCCTTTCATGCGATCAGCTTGCTTGTAATAATTACGGAACTGTTTTTCGAGTACGTCGTAGTAACGACGAATTACCTGCTTCATACGCAACTGCACGCCGTAGTCAGTAGTACGTGTACGACGCTGCCAATGTTGGCCGGGTGTGCGCTCTAAATTACATTTAGAATCCACTCCACGTATGCCACTCTTTAACTGTAAATCTGTTTTCTCACGACGCGATAAGCGACATTTTGGACCCAGATACCTTGCCATAACTTAACCCCCTTAAACGCGACGCTTCTTGCGTGGACGACAACCATTATGTGGTAACTTCGTCACATCAATTAAACTCAAAATATCCAAACCTGCTGAACGTACTGCGCGAATAGCAGATTCACGACCAGCTCCTGGACCACTAACGCGAACGATAACGCGCTTCATATCAAAATTTTCAACTGCTGACTTTGCCGCAGCTTCAGATGCTAGCTGCGCTGCAAACGGTGTACCCTTACGAGCGCCTTTAAAACCAGCCATGCCCGCAGTACCGCGAGTCAACACATCACCCTTTGGATTAGTAATACTAATCAGCGTGTTATTAAACGTTGCCTTGATGTGTACGACACCTTCTGAAACTTTACTCTTCGCACGACGCTTAGTGGGTGCATTTATCATAAATGATTACCTTTTATTTACGAACGGGTTTGCGTTTGCCTTTACGCGTTCTTGCATTAGTAGAAGTCCTCTGCCCATGTACCGGAAGCCCACGACGATGACGAATTCCCGCATAACATCCCAAATCAACTTTACGCTTGATATCCATAGAAATTTGACGGCGCAAATCGCCTTCAACAGTAAAATCAGCCACTTTTTGACGCAGCATGTCCAAAGCTGCACTATCAAGTTCCTGCATCTTCGTACTGGGATCTACATTAGCTTCAATACAAATTTTCTCTGCAATGGCTGGACCAATTCCATAGATGGAACGCAATGCGATGCGAGCATGCTTATGCTCTGGAATATTAACCCCTGCGATACGAACTGCCATATATTATCTGCCCTTTTCCACATTAAAAAAGTCGCTTAGAATAACGTCTAAACCCCTAAAAATCAAGCACTCAAATCATCCCTGACGCTGTTTGTGACGCTTTTCCTTGCAAATGACTCGAACCACACCATTACGCTTAACAATCTTGCAGTTTCTGCATATTTTTTTTACAGATGCTCTTACTTTCATAACCTTCTCTCTAGCCCAACAAATTTAATCCACCGCCGCCTTTCTTCTTCGATTTCATGATTGAATCATACTGGTGGCTCATCAGATGCGCCTGCACCTGCGAGATAAAGTCCATAATCACCACCACGATAATCAATAATGAAGTCCCACCAAAGTAGAACGGTACATTAAAGTACATGATCAAAAACTGCGGCAATAATGCCACCAGCGCCAAATAAATTGACCCAATCAGTGTCAATCGTGTCATCACCTTATCTATATACTTCGCTGTCTGCTCACCCGGACGTACACCTTGGATGTAAGCCCCTGATTTTTTTAAATTATCTGCTGTTTCCTTAGGGTTAAACACCAGCGCCGTATAGAAAAAGGCAAAGAATATTACCAGAAATGCAGACAAAATCATATAGCCAGGTTGACCAGGCGATATGGCCAATACTATCTGATTCAGAATGCCATAGCTGTGGTTATGACCAACAAAGCTTAAAATCGCCGTCGGGAACAAGATAATACTCTGTGCGAATATAACCGGAATAACACCCGACATATTGATTTTTAAGGGTAAATGACTCGACTCAGCGGCATATAGCTTACGGCCCTGCTGTCGTTTTGCATAATTAATCTTGATCCGACGCTGAGAACGCTCAAAATACACAACCACGCCAGTGACGATGAGAATTAAGGCAATAACGACCAAAAGCGAGATCACCTCCAGCTGCCCTTGACGCACCTGCGTCACTACCTTGCCAATCGCAGACGGGAAACGTGCCACAATACCCGAGAAAATAATCATTGAAATACCGTTACCCACACCACGCTCGGTCATCTGCTCACCCAGCCACATCAGAAACATCGTGCCCGTCACCAAAGTGATCACCGAAGTAAAATAGAAGCTTAAATCGCCTGAAAGTGCCGTACCATTGCTCACCAACCAGCGTGAAATAAACACAGCCTGAACGAAAGCTAAGCCCAGCGTAGCATAACGCGTGTATTGATTGAGTTTACGCTTACCCGCCTCACCTTCTCGCTTCAGCGCCTTCAGTGCTGGAGAAACGGTGCCGTACATTTGGATGATAATCGAAGCGGAGATATAGGGCATGATCGACAATGCAAAAATTGTCATGCGACGCAGCGCACCCCCTGAAAACATGTTAAACATGCCCAACAAGCCATTTTGATGTTGTTGGAAATAGTCGGCGAGTCTAGCGGGATCCAATCCTGGGATAGGGATATAAGCACCGAGACGGAAAACCAAAATCCCAATCAAGACGAACAACAGACGATTGCGCAATTCCGTTAAGCCGCCTGATGATAATCCTGCTCCAAGCTTTGCTTTTGCCATTTATTCCTCTACTTTACCACCAGCAGCTTCGATAGCAGCTTTGGCACCTTTAGTGACACGTATCCCTTTAATAGTCACAGCCTTCTTAATCTCGCCAGACGCGATGATTTTGGCAAACTTAATCGTACTCGTAATAACATTTGCTTTCTGCAGGCTTGCGATGTCCACAACATCACCCGTTACCTTCTCTAATTCATGCAAACGAATCTCTGATGTCACCAACGCTTTACGCGAGTTGAAACCAAACTTCGGTACACGACGCTGTAACGGCATCTGACCACCTTCAAAACCTACTTTATGGTATCCACCTGAACGCGAGTGTTGGCCTTTATGACCTCGACCACAAGTCTTACCACTGCCACAGCCAATACCACGACCTAAACGCTTCTTCGCTTTTCGAGCACCTGCAGAGGGCTTAATCGTATTCAGTTTCATTTAGCATTCCTCAACGTTTAACAAGTAAGATACTTTGTTGATCATTCCACGAACCTCTGGCGTATCTTGCAATTCCACACTGTGATTGATGCGGCGCAGGCCTAAACCTTTGACACACTCACGATGCTTCGGCAATCTGCCAAATTTACTTTTAACCAACGTCACTTTTAATTTTTTTTCTGCAGCCATAATCTAACCCATAATCTCTTCGATTGATTTACCACGCTTCGCAGCAACACCTTCCGGTGTAGCCATTTGCTGCAAACCTTTAACAGTAGCACGCACAACGTTAACCGGGCTATTCGAACCAATACATTTTGCCAGTACATTGGCAACACCCATCACTTCAAATACAGCACGCATCGCATTACCTGCAATCACACCCGTACCCTCAGAGGCTGGCAACATCAAAACCTTACTCGCACCGTGACGCGACTTCACCATATGTTGCAATGTATTACCTTTCAAATGAATCTGAATCATATTGCGACGTGCGTTTTCAGTTGCTTTTTGGATCGCAGCAGGCACTTCACGCGCCTTACCAAGACCAAAACCCACTTTACCTTGACCATCGCCTGCAACCATTAACGCTGCGAATCCCATGATACGACCACCCTTAACGGTTTTAGATGTACGTCGCACTTCAACAAGCTTCTCTACGATTCCATCATTTTGTTGATCTGCTTCTGCTTTCTTTCTCATAATCTTTAACCTTTAAAAAACTATTCCACCTTCACGTGCCGCATCAGCCAACGCCTTAATACGACCATGAAATTTAAAACCAGAACGATCAAACGCAACTTCATCAATGCCCGCTTGCTTTGCACGCTCCGCCACTTTCTGGCCAACCCACTTAGCCGCCTCAACGTTACCCGTATGCTTCACCTTTCCACGCAACTCTTTATCCAAACTGGAGGCTTGCGCTAATACCTTATGGTCACCAGGGCGCAACACCTGCGCATAGATATGATTAGCACTGCGATAAACCGACAAACGGTTCTTCTTCAGTACTTCAATTTTACCGCGCGATTTTTTTGCACGACGTAGTCTTGCTTGTTTTTTCTTATTCATTATTTTTTCTTACCTTCTTTTAGGCTGATATGCTCGCCTTCATAACGAATACCCTTACCCTTGTAAGGTTCCGGTGGACGAATATCACGAATATTCGCTGCAATCTGTGCCACAAGCTGTTTATTTGCACCTTTCAATACAATCTCGGTATTGCTGGGTGTTTCAACGTTAACGCCTTCAGGCATGGCAACATCGACAGGATGTGAAAAACCTACATTTAAGTTTAATACCTTGCCTTGTGCTTTCGCACGATAACCGACACCAATCATAACCAGCTTCTTCTCAAATCCTTCGCTCACACCCTTAACCATATTGTTAAGCAACGCTCGCATCGTACCGGCTAACGCATTCGATTCACGCGCCTCATCAACCGGAGCCACTTTGATCTGGTTCTCTTCCACTAACGCACGCACCGCAGGGTGCACATCTTGGTGAAGTTCACCATTTTTACCTTTGATCGAAACCGTTTGACCTGACAACTTTACTTCAACACCAGAAGGCACATCGATCGGATTTTTCGCAACGCGACTTACCATTGCATCACTCCTAGCTTACATAACAAATGACTTCACCACCGCAACCGGCGCGGCGCGCCAATCGATCAGACATAACGCCCTGTGAAGTTGAAATTACTGCCACACCTAAGCCGTTATCCACCTTAGGCAACTCATTTTTTTGCTTATAGACACGCAAACTGGGGCGACTAACGCGTTCTAAACGCTCAATCACAGGCTTGCCTTCAAAGTACTTGAGCTCAATCACTAGTACCGATTTATTCTCTTGTGTCTCTTGACGAAACTCTGAAATGTAACCCTCATCATGTAACACTTTTGCAATAGCTGCTTTCGATTTCGAATGCGGCATTGTTACCGTTTTCTTGAACACGGCCAATGAATTACGAATGCGTGTTAACATATCAGAGATGGGATCTTGCATACTCATTCAAACTTCTCCTACCAACTCGCTTTTTTCAAACCAGGCACATCACCGCGCATAGCAGCAATACGCAAACAAATGCGGCACAAACCAAACTTACGCAACGTACCACGAGGACGCCCACAACTATGGCAACGACTGCGCACTCGAATTGGGCTCTCATTACGATTACGTTTCTGCAGCTTCAAGATAGCCTCATCACGCTCTTCAGGATCTTTTTTGATAATCTTGCGCAGCATATCACGTGTTTTTTTACGGTTCGTGCTTATCTTGATCCGTTTCTTGTTTCGCATGATTTCACTTGTTTTTGCCATGTCGTTGTTCCTCAGTTCTCTTTTAGCGGAAAATTAAACGCTTTCAACAAAGCGCGCGCCTCATCATCCGTCTTTGCAGTCGTCGTGATAGCAATATCCAGACCACGCAAAGTGTCTACTTTATCATAATCAATTTCTGGAAAGACGATTTGTTCCTTGATGCCCATATTGTAATTACCACGGCCATCAAATGACTTCGCACTCAAACCACGGAAATCACGTATTCGCGGAATCGCAATACTGATCAAACGCTCCAAAAATTCATACATACGCACACCACGTAATGTCACCTTACAACCAATTGGCCAGCCATCACGAATCTTAAAGCCCGCAATTGACTTACGCGCCATGGTTACAACGGCTTTTTGGCCTGTAATTTTCTCCATATCCGCTACCGCATGCGCTACCACTTTTTTATCGGTAACCGCTTCACCCAAACCCATGTTGAGTGTGACTTTAGTAATGCGTGGTACACGCATTGAACTCTTAAAGCCGAGTTGCTTTTGCAGCTCAGGCCTGACTTTTTTATCATAATGTTTTCGTAACGCCGTCATATCACATTACCCTATACGTCAATCACTTCGTTGTTTGACTTAAAACAACGAACTTTTTTACCATCTTCCAAAGATTTAAACCCAACCCGATCTGCTTTATTACTTGTAGGGTTTAAAATCGCCACATTCGATACATGAATTCCCGCTTCACGCTCTAAAATACCACCTTGTTCTTGCTTGTTAGGATTCGGGCGAACATGTTTCTTCACCATATTCACACCTTCCACCAAGACACGGTTTTTCGCTAAGAACTTAAGCACTTTGCCATTTCGTCCTTTGTCTTTACCTGCCAATACAGTAACGGTATCACCTTGTTTAATTTTATTCATCGTTAAAGCACCTCTAGTGCCAAAGACACAATTTTCATAAATTTCTGCCGCAGCTCACGCGTTACCGGCCCAAAAATACGCGTACCAATCGGTTGATCCTGCGCATTCAACAATACAACGGCATTCGAATCAAAACGAATCAACGAGCCATCATCACGACGCACACCTTTACGCGTACGCACTACCAATGCCTTCATGACATCACCTTTCTTTACTTTACCGCGAGGAATCGCCTCTTTGATGCTAACCTTAACCACGTCACCAATACCGGCATAACGACGCTTGGATCCGCCTAATACCTTGATACACATAACACGGCGGGCACCACTATTATCAGCTACATCACAAACGGATTCTGTTTGTATCATTGCTTTTCTCCACGCTCTTTTACATCTACCAATGTCCAGCTCTTGGTCTTAGACAGTGGTCGACATTCTTTAATCATGACTAAATCGCCAATCCGTGACGTGTTTTCTTCATCGTGTGCATGCACCTTGGTCGAACGCTTAATGTACTTCCTATAGCGAGGATGCTTTACCTTACGCTCCACTAATACGACAATACCTTTATTCATCTTGTCGCTCACTACAGTGCCTGTTAGGGTACGCGCCGTTGATTGATTCTCACTCATGCTGGACGCTCCTTCTGGTTGATAATAGTTTTAATACGAGCTATCGAACGACGCACTTGCTTAAACAAATGCACACGTGGCATTTCACCCATACCTTTTTGCATACGTAAATTAAACTGTTCTTTCAACAGCGCTTGAAGCTCTTGCTTCAATTCCGCTACTGATTTTTCTCTCATTTCATTTGTATTCATCATATCACCGTTCGTTCATCAAATACTGTTTTGACCGGCAGCTTCGCGGCTGCTCTTGCAAACGCTTCGCGTGCTAAAGATTCATCAACACCCTCAATTTCAAATAACATACGACCCGGCTGAACCAATGCTACCCAATATTCGACGTTACCCTTACCTTTACCTTGTCGCACTTCTAAAGGCTTCTTACTAATAGGCTTATCGGGGAAAATACGAATAATCAATTTACCACCACGTTTCACATGGCGCGTTATCGCACGTCGTGCTGCCTCAATCTGTCGTGCAGTAATACGACCTAACTCAGCTGACTTTAACCCATATTCACCGAAACTCACTTTATTGCCACGTGTGGCAGTACCGCGGTTTCTACCTTTGAAGTCTTTTCGAAACTTTCTATTTTTTGGTTGACGCATGACCTATTCCTCTGTCGACTCTTGTACTTCTGATTCAGCCGCGCTTTTTTCTTGGCTTTCTTTCACTTCATGAATCTCACCTTTAAAGATCCATACCTTAACACCGATAATACCGTAGGTCGTTTTAGCAATTGCAGTGTTATAATCTATATCTGCACGGAAAGTATGTAATGGCACACGACCTTCACGCGTCCATTCAGTACGTGCGATTTCAGCACCGCCTAAACGTCCGCTCACACTCACCTTGATGCCCAAAGCACCTTGGCGCATAGTAGATTGAATCGCGCGCTTCATGGCTCTACGAAACATCACACGACGCTCTAGTTGTTGAGCAACACTCTCCGCTACCAATTTTGAATTCAACTCCGGCTTACGAATTTCTTCAATGGTGATGTGCACAGGCACTTTAAGCCTTCTCGCAATCTCGTTACGTAATTCTTCAACTTCATTACCTTTCTTGCCAATAATCACACCTGGGCGTGCCGAGTGGATAGCAATCTTTGCATTTTTAGCAGGACGTTCAATTTGAACGCGTCCAATCGCCGCACCCTTGAGTCGCTGCATCAAAAAATCACGCACTTCCAAATCTTCATTTAGCATTCTCGCGTAATCCTTCGACGTTGCATACCACTTAGACGTCCAATCTTCCGTAATGCCTAAGCGCATGCCTCTTGGATTAACTTTTTGACCCATCTTTAAATTCTCCTCAACGATCCGACACAACGACGGTTATATGACTCGTCGGTTTTAAAATATAATTAACACGACCACGAGCACGTGCGCGAAAACGCTTTGCCTTTGGACCTTCATCAACAAAAATCTGAGCGACTTTAAGCTCATCGATATCAGCGCCTTCATTATGCTCTGCATTAGCAATCGCCGAATTCAATACTTTCTGCACCCAATGGGCAGCAACTTTATTAGCAAACTGCAACTTCTCTAATGCTTTTTCTGCAGACAGTCCACGCACCATATCAGCCACCTGTCGCGCCTTCTGCGGTGACAGATGAATGAATCTCAATTTTGCCATGACTTCCATACAATAACCTCTTACTTCTTCTTATCGCCAGAATGGCCCTTAAATGTGCGTGTGATTGCAAACTCGCCCAACTTATGACCCACCATGTTTTCTGAAATATAGATAGGCACATGCGCACGACCATTATGAATGGCAATCGTTAGGCCTACCATCTCAGGCAATATCACAGAACGGCGCGACCATGTTTTAATGGGGCGCTTATCACTTCCGGCAGCTGCCTTCTCAACTTTAATCATCAAGTGATGATCGACGAATGGGCCTTTATTTACAGATCTTGGCACGTTCTATTCTCCACTATTTCTTACGTCTATCGCGCACAACTAACTTGTTAGTGCGTTTATTCTTACGTGTCTTAAACCCTTTAGCCGAAACACCTGTCGGACTAACGGGGTGACGACCACCTGAGCTTCTACCTTCACCACCACCGTGTGGGTGATCTACTGGGTTCATCGCAACACCACGAACGGTAGGACGACGGCCGCGCCAACGGTTGGCACCTGCCTTACCCAACGAGCGCAAGTTATGTTGTGAATTCGACACAACACCAATACACGCCCTACAGTTAACCAGCACTTTACGCATCTCACCAGAACGTAATTTCAAAATGGCATACAACCCTTCACGAGCCGCCAACTGTGCTGATGTACCTGCACTACGAATCATTTGCGCACCCTTACCAGGCTTCAACTCAACATTATGAATAGTTGAACCTAGCGGAATATTCTGCAACGGCAAACAATTACCTGGTTTAATCGGTGCTTGTTCACCTGACAATACGGTATCACCCACCGCCAATTTTTCTGGTGCCACAATATAACGTCGCTCTCCATCGGCATAGACCAATAACGCTAAATGCGCACTTCTGTTAGGGTCATACTCTAATCGTTCCACTTTTGCAGGAATCGTATCTTTGTCACGTCTAAAATCAATCTGGCGGTACAATCGTTTATGACCACCACCGCGACGTCGCACCGTAATACGCCCTGCATTATTACGTCCACTAATGCGCTTCTTTGACTTTACCAAACCGCTCAAAGGCTTGCCCTTGTAGAGCTCTGGATTGGTAATTTGAATCACATGACGTCTGCCGGGTGAAGTGGGTTTTGCTTTTTTTATTGGCATTGCCGTTATCTCCTAAGATTGCCCGGTCAAATCAATTTCTTGATCTTTTTCTAATAAAACATAAGCCTTCTTCCAGTCTTGATGTTTTCCCTCGATTCTACCTGTACGCGTTTGCTTACCCTTCTGGTTAACAATACGCACAGAGTGCACTTTAACACTGAAAAGCTGCTCAACCGCCGCACGCACTTCTGGCTTGGTGGCTGTTCGCAATACTTTAAAAGCAAACTGCGGGTAATCCCCGTTCGGTGCAGCGCTTTTTTCAGTCATATGAGGCGCTTGTAGAATATGCATTAACCGTTCTTGATTCATGCTAACTTCTCCTCAATCTTCTTCAACGCATCTGCTGTCACCACAACTTTTTCATACGCAATTAAATCAACCGGGTTGATGCGCATCGCCTCTAACACCGTTACGTTTGGAATATTACGTGCAGATAAACGAATATTGTCATCTGCAGCAGCCGTGATAATGAGTGCATCATTTAATTGCATCTTTTGTAACTTAGCAGCCAACTCTTTAGTCTTTGGCGCTGTTAATGCAAAATCATCAGCCACAACCAAACGCTCGTTACGCGCCAGTTCCGACAAAATAACGCGCATCGCACGCTTATACATTTTCTTATTTAACTTCTGCTTAAAATCACGTGGGCGGGCCGCAAATGATTTACCACCACTGCGCCAAATAGGGCTACGAATAGTACCTGCACGTGCTCGACCAGTACCTTTCTGACGCCAAGGCTTTGTACCACCACCACTGACATCACTACGCGTCTTCTGCGCCTTAGTACCTTGTCGACCACCTGCTAAATACGCAGTCACTACCTGATGCACCAAGCCTTCAGAATATTCACACGCAAAAATTTGGTCTGAAACCGTCACATTAGCGCCTTTACCATGAACTTGAAGTTCCATTTACTGCTCCTCCCCCTTTGCTTTAACCGAAGTCGTCAACATAACGCGACCACCTGGGGCTCCGGGAATGGCGCCTTTCACAAGTATTAAATGACGCTCAGCGTCTACCTTCACAATCTTTTGGTTTTGAGCAACACATTGCTTATTACCCATCTGACCTGCCATCTTTTTACCTTTAAATACACGACCCGGTGTTTGACACTGGCCCGTTGAACCCAATGCACGATGCGACAATGAGTTACCATGTGTAGCATCTTGGGTCTTAAAATTATGGCGCTTTACACCACCCTGAAAACCTTTACCCTTACTGATGCCTCGAACATCGATAAATTGACCTTCTTTGAATAGCGCAACCGTTAGCTCATCACCATTTTTGATATCAGGCAATTCATTTTCATCCAAACGAAACTCTTTAATGCAATCACCAGCTTCAACACCTGCTTTAGCAAAATGGCCTGTCGCTGCCTTATTCACACGAGAAGCACGTCGACTGCCCACAGTCACCTGCACGCCGCGATAACCTTCGCTTTCAACTGTCTTTGTCTGTGTCACACGGTTTGGCGCCACCTCAATCACAGTTACTGGGATTGAGTGACCATCTTCGGTGAAAACCCGCGTCATACCACATTTTCTTCCAACTAAGCCCATTGGCATCGTCTTTCTCCAAATAAAGGGGGCATAAGATTACCCCATAATCACTATATTGCCAAGTTATTCCACACTAATCTGCACATCTACACCGGCAGCCAAGTCCAACTTCATCAAAGCATCTACTGTCTTGTCAGTCGGCTGATGAATATCAACCAAGCGCTTATGTGTACGAATCTCATACTGATCCCGCGCATCTTTATCAACATGCGGCGAAATCAAAACCGTATAACGCTCGATACCCGTTGGTAATGGGATTGGGCCATGCACTTGCGCCCCTGTACGCTTTGCCGTTTCGACAATTTCGCAGGTCGAACGATCGATCAGCTTATGATCAAACGCCTTCAAGCGAATGCGTATTCTCTGGTTATTTTTTACAACTGCCATAGCTCTATCCCGTTATTATTCGATTATCTTGGTAACAACACCCGCACCTACTGTGCGACCACCTTCACGTACCGCAAAGCGTAAGCCTTCATCCATCGCAATCGGTGCTATCAATGCGATCTTCACCT
>JAHZIV010000077.1 GCA_022601255.1 Gammaproteobacteria bacterium | reverse complement strand
TTACCTGAAGACGTCGGTCTGCGAATTAATTCATCATCTGGATCATTGCCATCCCATCGTAATCTCTTAGCCTGCCCTGCAGCTGCACTAGTAGATTTATGCTTACCACGATTACCACCAACACCTCCCCCAAACATCCCAGGATACGAGGATGCACTTCCAGCACCTCCTGCCACAACACCACCTGCACTGGGGGCCAACGCAGGATGAGGTGCTGACTGTGCACGCGGTACTGGCGGCTGGGCGATCGATTGTAACCCTGCTTGAATAAATTGTATTATTTCTGGGTATTTTGCTATCTCGACGTCCTGCTTTAAAATCGTGAGAATTTCGCGCCTCTCGTTTTTAAACCAAGTATTGCCTTTATATTTCATGCATTTAAGAATACGATGCTTCGCTCCATCCTTAGCATTGAAATAAGAATCCATATTAGTTCTTAATAATTCACATAAAGACTGATAGTCTTTCAGTGTCATCCCACGACGCTGTCTATCTCTTCGAAAATCTCGTTCAACTGTAATTAACGCAGCCATAATGCTCATTAACGGATACTTCTGCTGCACATGATTTTGGAAAGCCAGTTGCCTGAGGCAGTCCTGTCTCATCTCAAGTAAATCAGCGAGCTTGATTGCAAGTGCAGCAGGTGTGGATGCCACTTGTGGTACTGGTACAGTTGCTGCTTGCATTGCAGCCCTTGCTTCACGATACACTTGAGCTATTAAGACATCAAGAGCACTGTCTGCTGACTGATGTAATACTGACGGAACAAGCATCTTGAAGCCATCACGAAGGCCTAATACCAGTCGTGAAGAAGCAGGTACTTGTTGTGTTGCTCGTAGTCTTGCTGCTTGCGCTCTTGCTGCTTGGCGTGCTGCTAGCGTTTGCGCTCTTGCTGCTTGTTGTGCTGCTTGCACTCGTGCTGCATCTAGTGCCGCCTGTGTTAGTGGTGGCACTGTAGGTGCAACCGCAGATTGGGTAGCAGGGCCTGCCACTGGTGCTGGGGGCACCACCGACTGTACAGCCCCTATGGGAATAGCAGGGGTGACTGCACCAGCAGCCCCAGGCTGAGAAGTAGCTCCTGCAGGCATTCGTTTACTCGCAATAATAGCTTGAAATCCTGATCGTGATTTATCTCTGTCTGCGCTGCCTGCACCTTTAGTCATATCAACCTCACCATACTTCTCTTTAATAAAATTGTAGTATTACACCACGGTCAACCATAGATGCCAACAGAACCTGTTGTTGGCCATTGCGACTTAGTTCTTCAAAACTTAATGCCATACTTACAATTCCTTCATTAACAGCTTTATACTATATTTATCAATAGTCGTCAAAATGATGTCCGTGGTGTTCTTCTGCGCTTGCCAGTATCTGGCTTTTCAGCAGGTTCGGCAGCTTCTCTTTTGGCTGAGCCCCCATCGAAGAGACCCGCTCCTCCAGCCTTAGCAGATGACGCCACTACAGCTAGATGATAAAAAGCTTTATTTTGCCTAATAAACTCATGAATACTTTTATATTCAGCTGGCGCATCTTTGAGTGATGAGGCATCACTTTCACTCCATGCGATACACTCATCAATTGATTTTAGCTGTTCTTGCGTCAACACTGTCTTAGACTCTAAAAATGTCGCGAGAATATAATCGATAATATCCCAATGAGGCACACAAGCAGCTGCGTAAATGGGGAACCATTCTGGATAATCCGGCGCGTTAGTTGCCAATAATTTCGCAGAATCTGGAACTGCCTCCGCAATCATTTTTACCAAATGCAGTTTCCCGTTCGAACACGCATGATATAAAATTGGATAACTTTCTGCTGGATAACGATAATTAACATAGCCCTGCTTAATAAGTTCTTGTATCAACGCCTCGGTTGTCTCCGGCTCATATTCTTTTGCCTTACCTGTAATTTGCGCATGCAAAGTTATCATCATAATTAAAAGCTCTCCACTTATAAGTTCTTTTGCATGTAATCTTAAAAATCTGTTGAATGCATCAGTTATTTTATCCGTCAAAGCTAGAGCTTTACAGTCACAACTTTTGCCATAGAGCTCACTCAAAAGCTTCCGTCTTTGTACAACAGTAGTAAGCTTGCAAATATTACTCTCCGGGCTTGTCACCCGAGCCATGACAGCATCAACAACAAATAATTCCGCATCAAAAAGATCAAAATCAAGCTCATCAAGAGATGCCTGTAACACCCCTCGTGTTACGCCATCCTGCCCCGCCAAACCAAACAGAGTATAATAAAGAGTGGTGATAATATCATGCCATTGTTCTTGTGGGGTATAATCACGATAAACGATATCAGGGCGCTCTTCTTCAGGCATCGAAGAGCTGTCTGAAATACGCACCACAATAGGAACGCCAATCTCTCCTAATTCTTTATAAACTTTTTGTTGCTGACACAGTCCCATCATACGAGAAATAAGGCAATCTTGCTGAACATAGACCGCACGCACAAACTCCAATTTTTTTCGACAATCTGCACGCCCAACCATCTCTACAAAACTCCCTTCCTCTTGATCTTTAATCTGATCCAACCGGATTCGATCTTGATGATAAAGAGGAGCTTGATCCGGTTTCTCACTCCATGTCGTATCAAATCTGAAAAGATGAGCAACACCTCGAGAAAAAATAAGGGGCTCCTTATCAAGGCAACTAAGATCTAGCAAAAGCCCAACGCTCTTAATACCTTTTGCAAATATCTTACCACCCTGAGGTGACAATGGGCTCATCGAAAAAGATTTAGTGCGAGTAGCGCCGGGCTTAGGAACCCCACGTCTCTTGAAAGTACCATTAGGAAGGCGGCGCCAATGCCCAACAGGCTTCCAATGCTCATCAAACTCAGTAATAACGCTTTTTTTTATATTAAACCTCTCATCTTCCGGATTAGAGCATTGTTCTGCCTTATAATATGTAAACTCATATACTCTATTTTTGGTTGCAGGACCTACCCATGGCGCACCACAAGCTAACTTTTCATAGTGCTTACCAACCACCTCAGGGAACACACCAGGTGGAATTGGGCGGACGTTGACAGGATCATTCAACATACCAAAGAAGATTTTATTATCCTCACCATCATAGGAAAATATTTTTACTGCCAGCTTATCACCAGCCTTTATTGCGTCTACTAATGTTGCAAATGAACGCGTGCGACCTACCCTCATAGCATCTCAACTAAAGAATCAGTGATTATGGTGTGTATTTTTTTGATGTGCATTTGATCATATCCTCCTTCTTAACAAAAACCTTAATTCATTCTTAAGGTCTTGCTAAATAACCTATTTTTTGAGGATTTTATATCAATTATAACAGTACTAAGCAAGCCTTTTTACTTTGTTACTTACACCCCGCCTTAGAAAAAATTCTTATTACGTTATGTAAATCAATCTGCTACACTCAACAATCGGTTGCAACATTATTATTCAGGATATTTATGACAGTCACCATCAAAACAGCAGAAGACATTGAGAAAATGCGTGTAGCAGGACAGCTCGCCGCTAACGTACTCGACATGATTGGCCCGCAGGTTAAAGCAGGTGTGACTACCGAAGAAATTGATCAGATTTGCCATAACTATATTGTTAACGAACAACAAGCAATCCCAGCACCACTGAATTATCGTGGCTTTCCTAAATCGATTTGCACCTCCGTCAACCACGTTGTCTGTCACGGCATACCTAATCAAAAACGATTAAAGAATGGTGACATTATTAATATCGATGTGACAGTTATCAAAGATGGTTATCATGGCGATACTAGCAAAATGTTTTTTGTTGGCGATGTGCCACCTTATGCAAAAAAATTAGTAGAGATCACACAGCAATGTTTGTATCTCGGCATTCGCATGGTGAAGCCTGGCCTAAAATTGGGTGACATTGGCGCTGCGATTCAAGAGTTTGCTGAATCCAATAAATATTCTGTGGTGCGTGAATACTGCGGTCACGGTATTGGTCGTGTCTTTCATGAAGACCCACAGGTATTGCATTACGGAAAACCTGGCACTGGCATAGAACTATTACCTGGAATGTGTTTTACAATCGAACCCATGATCAACCTAGGCAAACGTCATGTTAAATTGCTCGGCGATGATTGGACGGTGATTACCAAAGACCGCAAACTCTCAGCGCAGTGGGAACATACCTTGTGTGTTACCGAAGATGGTTTCGAAGTATTTACGTTGCGTGATGGTGAAACTATTTAAGACTGTAGATTGCTTCACTGTGCTCGCAATGACTGGAAAGCAACGGGATAAAGTTTATGTCTATAGGAGCTACCTTGATATTCTTGAGGAAGATACAGAGCCCTTAAAGTAATTCACTTTACTATTCGCTCAATAGCATCCTGCCAACCCGCATATAAATCATTACACTGCTGCGCACCCATACTCGATGTAAATTGTTTTTCCGATTGCCATAAAGCCTGCACCTCATCTAACGATGCATAAATACCCACACCCAGCCCCGCCAAATACGCGACACCCAAAGCACTGCTCTCTAAACATTGTGCCCGCTGCACATCAACACTCAACATATCTGCCAGGAATTGCATCATCCAATCATTCACACACATGCCGCCATCGGTGCGTAAAGTTGCAATTTCACCCCGATAATCTTGTGCAATTGCCTGTATTAAATCACGAGTTCGATAACAGACGGATTCCAACGCCGCTCGCACAATCTGCGCAATACTGGTATCACGCGTCAAGCCCAAAATTGCGCCTCGCGCATTGGCATTCCAATATGGCGCACCCACACCCGTAAACGTTGGCACAAAATACACGCCACCCGTATCTTCAATCTCTTTCGCTAGCATTTCCGTTTGCTTTGAGCTCTCAATTAAATGTAAATAATCACGCAGCCACTTAATCGACGTTCCCGCATTAAAAATACTGCCTTCCAATGCGTAATGCGTTTTATTTTTTATGCGATAAGAAATCGTTGTCAATAAACGTGAAGTTGATTCTAACGGTTTCGCGCCTGTATTTAACATTAAAAAACAACCCGTGCCATAAGTACTCTTAATCATTCCCTCTTGAAAGCACGCCTGCCCTATCAATGCCGCCTGTTGGTCACCGGCAACACCACAAATTGGAATCTCAGCATCAAATAATACCCTATCAGTAACGCCAAATCGTGCATCACAATCACGCACCTCGGGCAAAATGGATTGAGGTATTTTAAATAACGCCAATAACTCATCGTCCCAGCATTGCTCATGAATATTATAAAGTAGTGTACGACTCGCATTGGTAATATCGGTTGCATGTATTTTACCACCTGTTAAATGCCATAACAAAAAACTATCGACTGTCCCAAACGCCAGCTGATTTTTATCCGCTAATTGGCGCACTCCCTGCACATTTTCAAGTATCCAAGCAATTTTGGTCGCAGAAAAATAAGGGTCTAATAAGAGCCCTGTCTTCTGCTGCAGTAATGATTCATATTGAGATGCATGCTCACAACAAAAATCCTGTGTGCGGCGGTCTTGCCATACGATGGCATTGTAAATTGGCTTGCCGGTTTGTTTATCCCAGAGGATCGTGGTTTCACGTTGATTGGAAATACCGAGCGCCGCAATTTCGGAGGCTTTGATGTTCGCAGCTTTAATCGCTTCGCGACAGGAGGCTACTGTTGTTTTCCAGATAATTTCTGGATCGTGCTCCACCCAGCCAGACTGAGGAAAAACTTGCGTAAACTCGTGTTGACCGACACCACATGACTTACCTTTTAAGTCAAATACAATCGCACGAGAACTTGTTGTCCCCTGATCAATCGCTAGGATGTATTTTTTCTCAAACATATAACTACTAAGGCAGCCACCTATACAAAGCCTGCTGCTCAGCTATGAGAGCAGTTTGGATGATAAAGTGAGCGAGCAGACGCAGTGTATACGAAAATACATGAGCAGCGCAGCAAGCTTTATCATCCAAAATGTTCCACAGATGAGCAGACCATAAAAAAGCCTGATATAATAGTACCATGGCTATAAAATATCATACAGACTTATTGGTTATCGGCGGCGGCATCAATGGCTGTGGCATTGCCGCTGATGCAGCCAGCCGCGGCCTTTCGGTGACACTGTGCGAAAAAGGTGATCTTGCGAGTGGCACCTCCTCATCGAGCAGCAAACTCATCCACGGCGGTATTCGCTATCTGGAACAAAACGATTTCAAACTGGTCCGTGAAGCGCTCAAAGAGCGCCTTATTCTGTTGCGCCGAGCACCACACTTGGTGCAACCCTTAGAGTTTATCCTCCCACATGAGAAACACCTGCGACCACAATGGCTGATTGGACTGGGACTATTTTTTTACGACCATCTGGCAAAGCGTGGGCCAATACCATTATCTAAAAAAGTGAATATTAGAAAGAAGCCCAGCCCACTAGAAAACAATTACAAGCATGGTTTCAGTTACTTTGATTGCTTTACTGATGATGCACGCCTCGTGATTCTTAATGCGATTGCTGCAAAACAAGCTGATGCTAATATTTTAACGCACACAGAATGCCTTGAAATAAAACGCACCGAAAATTCATGGATTGCAACCTGCCAGAGTAAAAAATTTAACGGACAAAAAATAGTGATCCATGCTAAAGCTGTCGTTAACGCAGCAGGCCCTTGGCTCAACAAGATGAGCGCATCCATTGCCCACTTCAAGAGTCGCCACACGATAAAAAATGTCAAGGGTAGCCACATTATCATCCCAAGCCTGTATGCAGAAAAAAATGCTTATATCCTACAAAATAAGGATAAACGCGTGATATTTACCATACCATTTCGAAATGATTTTACATTAGTAGGAACCACCGATATTCTCTACAATGATAATCCGGATAAGGCACACATTAATATCACTGAAATTGACTACCTTTGCAATGCCGTTAATCATTACTTTAAGAAAAAAATAAATCCTGCAGACATCTTATGGAGCTATACCGGCGTTCGACCCTTGCTTGATGATCGTCATGACAACCCATCCAAAGTCACCCGTGATGCCTATATACAACTAGATGACGACCATGAAACATTACCCTTGATTACAATATATGGTGGCAAACTCACCACTTACCGTCGGCTTGCCGAACATGCCGTTGATAAATTAAAACCCTACTTTAATGATATGAGAAAATGCACCACCAAACACACACCGCTACCCGGAGGAGACATGGGACACCATCAGTGGAGTAAGTTTACAAACGAACTACAACAACAGTACCCAGAATTACCCAAACAAATGCTACAGCGTTACGCAAACTATTACGGCACGCTATCTCATCTTATCCTAGAAAATAAGCAATCTCGGAAAGATTTAGGCAGGCACTTTGGAGCAGACCTGTATGAATGCGAAGTGGATTATTGGTTAAAACACGAGTGGGCCAACAGCATTGACGATATGCTATGGCGCCGCAGCAAACTAGGGCTCGTGCTCAGTAAAGAAAACAAAGAGCGCCTGCAACGTTACCTTTCCCGGAATGCAGTACTGGTCGACTGATGAATTGGTTTCAACAGATATTGCAAAATTGTTTTCTCACCTGTCACAATATCAGCCTCAACTGTCATACCTGACTTTAGTGGATTCTTATCATTTGAGCGACCCTTGCTGATAAATTGTTTTTTTAGCTCAATTGTACCCTTATAATAAGGCTTGCCATCTTCTGTTGTATATGTGGATGCAGATATTTTTGTTAACACTCCCTCAATGCTACCGTAACGTGCAAAATCATACGTCAAGATTTTCACTTTTACTTTGTCATCAACTTTTATATGGCCAATATCTTTAGGATTAATGCGTGTCTCAACAATAAACTGTTGGCCGTAAGGAACTACTTGCACCAAGATAGCACCTGGTTGAATCACATTTCCTGCAAAAGCCCTAAGACCCTTAACCACACCGTTGATAGGCGCGACAATATTCGTTCTACTCAAACGGCCATCGAGCTTCTCGATCTTATGCCGAGCCTCAAGCAAACTATCATTAACCTTTCCCAGCTGTTTAAGTGCTTCTTCATGTGATGATGAAAAAAGTTCATTAAGTTTATTGGCAGACTCTTTGATTGACTCTTTAGTTTGAGTTATCTTGCTTTTAAGGCGCACTTTTTCTCCTTGCGCTTTGTTAAGCTCACGCATCACAACCAAATAATCTTTATGAGAAATTAAATTATCTTTACGTAGTTTTTCATACATCTGAAACTCTTTATTAAGTAATTCCAGATGTTTATCCCATATCACCGATTGCTTCTTTGTCTCAGTGAGTTGTTCTTTTCGCTGTAAAATTGTAGATTGCAAAGTTGATTTTTGATCTTGTCTTGCCTTATATTGAGAAGCTAAGTGTGCCTCCTCATCCTTAAGACGCTTACGAATTTCCCCATGATTTTTTATACTATTGTACTTTGAATTAATAACCGCATTACTCCATTCCACTAAATTTGCTGGCTTATTATCTAAGTAAGCACGCCAGCGCTGGCTATCCAACGTCAAAATAATTTCACGCCCACGCAACTGATCAAGCTCAGCCACTATTGGTGCGTCAACAAGTTTTATCAAAAGCTGTCCCTTCTTAACGCGTTGGCCATTACTGACCAGTACTCTAGAAACAATGCCGCCCTCTAAATGTTGCAGGGATTGCACTTTACCTTTGGGCATGATTTCACCAAAAGTAACCGCAGTTTCTTCAATGGTTGCTAATGACGACCAAATCAATAACGCTGCTATTAAAGCAATAATTGCAATGATCGCTTTCATCACTAATTTTAAATGAGTAGACTCTTCTAATAATGTAGCCGTAGATATTTGGCGCAATTGTTGGTAATTTTTTGCTTTTTTCATAACATCCCCTTAGGAATTTTCTCCATTACATCTTCGGGTTTCCCCTTTAAAACAAGCTGGCCACCGTCTACCACGAAAACACGGTCCATTAACTTTAAATGAGAGGGGCGGTGCGTTACCATCATCACGATTGCCTTACCTCTTAAACTTTCTATAGATTGCATTAAAATTTTATCCGCATCCATGTCCAACACACTCGCCGGCTCATCCAATAATAATATATTCGCTTGTTTTAAATAAGCTCGTGCCAGACAAAGCAACTGCTGAAAACTGCTGGCCAATCGCTCCATACTATGATCACGCAATGGCGTGTCAAAACCTTTCGACAAACTCAATATATCATCCAAGATGCCAGCCTTGCCTGCAGCAACCTTTAGCTCATCATCAGTCGCATCTGGTTTCGCTAAACGCAAATTTGCAGCAATACTGCCATAAAATAATTCTGGTTTTTGCGGCAAATATCCAATGCCATTACGCAATTCTATTGGATTAATTTGTCGAATATCTTGATTATCAATTCGAATACTGCCTGCCTGTGGCTGATACATTCCTAAAATAATTTTTAAAATTGATGACTTACCAGAACCATTCCGCCCTACAATACCAATCAATTCACCTGGCACAACTGTAAACTCCATACCTAGCACTGCCGGATCACTGGCAGATTGATAACGAAAACTCACACGATTAAAATTAATTGGGCCAATTATTTTTCGCTTATGCTCATAATTAACATTTTGAATATCGCTTTCTGGGCTAATACTCATTAATCGAGTAATCTGTGATAAGCTACTTCCCATCTGCTGTAAGCGTGGCAATGTATTAAATATAGTTTTCAATGGCGCCAAGACACGCCAAATTAATACCATAATAGCAATCATCCCACCTACGGTTAATGTCTGATGGATCACCATAATAGCACCAAATGAAATGACGGCCATACCAGCCAGAATCATAATTGTTTCCGAACAGGTTGTACTAAAGGCTGAAACCATATTCAATTTCATTGCCATAATACTTGAATTGGCTGACATTTCTCGGTAACGGTTTAACCACGACTCTTCAGCAGCCAAATATTTAATAGCACGCATATCACTCATGCTTTCAAGTACAAATTCTTGTTGACGTGCTGCATTCCAACTACTTCGCGACACACGACGTTTTATTCTTGGATAAAGACTCAGACCTAAAACGGCATATGCGATTACCATTGAAATAGGCACCATCATCAACCAACCTCCCAACGCACCAATAATAATTATCGACACCACAATAAATGGCACATCAAAAAAAGTTGCCAACAAAGGTCCTGAAAAAAACTCACGCAAACGATCAAAATCTTTAATACGAGCAACCTGAGAGCCGACAGTTGCTGATTCGGTATAAATGGGCGATAAATATATTAGACGCTCAAAAATATGGTTCCCAATTGCTTTATCTATTCTAGCACCCAAAATAGCCAATAAATTAGAGCGCATGCGATGCACAACTACAATTCCACATAATGCAATTCCAATACCTACTGAAAATTGCCATAACATATGATAAGAAGACGCGCCAATGACACGGTCATATACTCCCATTATAAATAGTGGTGTGGACAATGCTAATAAATTCAATACTAGGCTTAAAAATAATGCAGTATGTACCAGTTTTTTATTCTCATTATAGGTTCTACGCACCCAGCTAATATGCAAACCTAAACTTTCATCTGTTTTAGTTTTATAACTAAATGTATATGCACGTCCCTCGCACTTACGCGTTGTTAACTCTTCAGGATTAATAATACGCTGTTTATTTGCCTCACCATCAAAGACATGGAGACCCTTCTTGTCACGCTTAATTAAAACAAGTACATTACCCTCATCTGCCACAAATAAACAGGGCAACAGACGATCATCAACCTCCTTTAAGAGCAGCTTCACTTCCTTACATTCATAATTCAAGTGATTAAAAATATCTTTAAACATAGTGACATTATAAATTTTTGAATAATGTGGCATCACCTCTTTTAGTCGTTGTCTACTACCATGCCATTTCATTGCTTTTAATAATGGATCAAAACAACTACCAATAACTGTTTGTTCAACGAGGACAGCTGAAGCACGTCTATCTTTTTGCGACTCATTCATTGCTTCAACCTCAATTGTTTACCTTCAATCAAGTAAACTTGATTAGCTAACTTCAGCATTGATGGACGATATGAAATAATAATCAGGGTGCAACGACCAACAATACGCTCTAATGCATGTCGTATTGCCTCATCTCCCTGCATATCGATAGCAATATTAGCCTCATCAAAAATAACAATTTTAGGGTTATAAATTAATGCTCTTGCAATCGCAATCCTCTGGGTAACACCTCTAGGCAATGCATCAATTGCTTGATTACCTATCATCGTTTCGTAACCCTCAGGAAGACGTTCTATAATGTCTGCCAACCCTAATACTCCAGCGATGACCTTAGCCTGTTGATAATATTTTTTCACTTCAAAAACCGTTATATTCTCCATAATGGTACCATTAAATATCACCGCTTTTTGTGGCAAATAAGCAATCTGCTTACGGACACTCTCCAAGTTGAAATCATGCATGTTTAAACCATCCAATAGAACCTCACCCCTGGTGGGCGGCATTAATCCAGTTAATAACCATGCTAGCGTTGACTTACCGGTTAAGCCCTCACCCTGAATACCAACAACTTCACCCTGCTTAATCGATACATTCACATTCTCAAACAAATAGGATGACTCATCGGTATATCGGAAACTTAAATTCTTTAACTCAACATTACCTGCTATTGTCGGTACATCTGGCAGACCTTTAGTGGATTCTTGCGGAAAATCTAGCATTTTATTTATGTCTTCAGTAGCAATTTTGACTGTTTGCAGTCGCGTCCACACACCCACTAACGTATTGACAGGCTGTAGGCACCTTCCAGACAATAAGGTGCAAGCCGCTAAACCACCCATCGTCAAATGACCTTTAACAACGAGCACAGCGCCACAAATTGCCACTAATATAATGGTTAGTTGAGATAGCGTTTGTCCTAACACCATTGAAACCGAGCCATTTTCACTGACCTCATAATCGTAGACAGATGACATTTTTTGCAGACGCTCATAACGACGCAACATCTGCGCCTCCATCGCAATAGACTTAACGGTATGGATATTACCGAGTGTTTCAATAATAAAATTCATGCGACGGTCATCGTGCTCTAGGCGTATATGCAGAACTTTTTCCAACGTTGAAGAATGCATGACGGCACTGGTAAGAAATACCACCAGCATGACAATAGGTATAAATACAACCCATGTGCCAATATATGCAATTATTAGCAATAGCAACACAATATATGGCATGTCAGCAATCGAAATAAGCACCTGACCTGAATAAAATTCCCTTAAGCGTGATAGTGAATTAAGGCGTTTTAAGTGTACCGCTGAACCTTCATCTTCGAAGGCTTGCAACGAACTATTTAACAAGCGTTTGTACGCTCTACACCCTGTAACATGTTCAAATCTCCCATCTGCCCAGTTGCTCACATAAGAACGCATCATTTTCAGAATGGCTTCAAATAATAGTGCCACACAAACACCCGCAACTAACAGCACCAATGTATTCATCGCTACATTTGGAATAATGCGATCGTAAACTTGTAACAATGCCATTGGAAATGCGAGCGATAGAATATTAATAAAAAATGAAGCCAGCAAAATGCTATAGATAACATGTTTTGAATTATTCCAAGCCTCCAGCGGTAGCGAAAAATCGATCGATTCACGTAATTTGCGCACCACCACCCAATTAGAAAACCAATTGCTCTGCTCCTTTTGTTTTAGGGCTGTCCTCAAAATCCACCATCCTTGATTGACATTACATCTATAGTGCCTAGTTTTTAGCCTTTTATCAACTTTTTCAGTAAGATAGGCTTATTATCTCTTTTTTAAGAGGTATTATACTGTCCACTCTGTATCCCTATATAATTCATTGAGTTAAGCCATCTTTCCCGCCAATGAAATCCAGTAATTATGTACTATATTAACAATATCTGAAAATAAGTGAGCTAGGCAGATGGCAACAGGCAAAACAAACATAAATACGCTTCTTGATGATGATGACAAGCATGGATCGTCATATGATCCACATGCAGCCGAACACAGTAAGTCAAGCTCACACACGATCGAAGAGGGTCAGAAGAATTTCTCTACCGTTCACCAAGGTAAATATGTTCATGTAAATGATGAGAAACAAGGTGATGGCGGAAAATCCAATTTAGCGGGTGAACAAGAAGATGATGAAAATAAACCCTCAGAGGAAGCAAGCAAAGCCACAAAAGCAACTCCAGATGAAGTGAAAAGTTCAGAGGCCTCACAAGCTGAAAGTGGTGAATTCGGATTGGATCAGAGTAGTACCAGTAGGCCAGCAGCTGTCAGTAATGATGCTGATAGAGAAGCTAATGCTGATGCAAACGAACAAAACGCATCCAATAATAATCAACAGGCAATACAACAAAATACTCTAGAAAGCAGTGAGCTCGAGGCACCCGCACAGAGCGCTGCAATCCCACAAGAGAGTGAATCTAAAATAAATCCTCAGGAAGAATCCGTTGTACCTGAGGGAACTGAATATGGTTTATTTGATCGCCTTAAAAATTTCACATTACAACGAGAAAGACTTGAGGATATCAGAGAACAAGAACTGCGAAATCAGCAAGAAAACGAAGCTAATCAGCAAACTCAGCCAGAACCTGAGCCTGAACCTGAACCCGAGGTGCTTAACCCCATTACAGGAACTAATCGCAGTGAAACGATTCGAGGTACGGCAGCAAGTGATGAGATATCCGGCCTCAATGGAAACGATAGACTTTATGGTAATGACGGCAATGATACCATCCGCGGTGGTAGCGGCCATGATCGCACCTATGGTGGTGAAGGCAATGACACCCTGTACGGTGATGGCGGCAATGATCGTGTTTACGGTGGTACTGGTAACGATACCGCTTATGGCGGCACAGGTGCTGACCGTATTTATGGCGAAGATGGCAATGATACTGTTTACGGTAATGAAGGTAATGACCGCGTCTATGGTGGTACCGGTAACGATACCGCTTATGGTGGCGCAGGTGCTGACCGTGTTTATGGCCAAGATGGCAATGACACTGTTTATGGTAACGAGGGCAATGACCGTGTTTACGGTGGTGCAGGTGAAGATACGGTATATGGTAATACCGGTAATGACTACGTTTACGGTGATGCAGGCGATGATACTGTTTATGGTAACGAAGGTAATGACCGCGTCTATGGTGGTACCGGTAACGATACTGCTTATGGTGGCGCAGGTGATGATCGCGTTTATGGCCAAAATGGTGACGACACACTGCATGGAGGCGATGGCAATGATCGCGTCTATGGCGGAAACGATAATGACACCCTATATGGTGATGCTGGAAATGATATATTACAAGGACAGAATGGGGATGATATAATTTACGGTGGTACGGGTGCAGACAACATTCGTGGTGGAAATAACGAAGACACACTCTTTGGTGGTGACGATAATGACACCATCCGAGGCGATAACGGTAATGATACAATCTTTGGAGATGCCGGCAACGATAATATACGTGGCGATAATGGTAACGATATTTTACTTGGCGGTTCAGGAGATGACACATTGCGAGGTGGACGGGGTGATGACACTTTAACAGGTGGCAGTGGCAATGATTCACTAAGAGGTGATGCTGGAAATGATACTTTTATCTTTGGCGAAGGCGATGGAAACGATACTGTGAGTGGTGGTCGCGGTTGGTCTGACACAATACATCTTAATGATGTAGATAGTGCACCTAACTCAGGCGATTGGACACTCAGCATCAATGGCAGAAACACTGGTTACAGCATTGAAGATAACGTTTTAACTTTTGATAAAGAAGCTTCCGGAACAATCACACTGGATGATGGCAGTACCATTACTTTTGATGGTATTGAAAAAATAGATTGGTAACACCAATCGAGGTGCAAAATGGCTAAGTCCGATGACAAAAAGACTGAGCAAGAAGAGCTAAAAGGTTCTGAGAACGAACAGGATAATCCAGTAGACCCTGATTCTAACGATAATTCTGTACTCAACGATCCAGCTATTCAAGATCCTCAGAGTGATGATGGTAGTGCAGATGCACTTGAGGCCGCACAGTTTGTTGAGCCAATTGATGGCACCTCTCCAAGCGATGCAACAGGTCACGGAGTTGCCCACCAAGGTGCTGATAGTGTACAAACACCCGCCAAAACCGTAGAAGCACAAGGCGGCCCATCAAGGCGTACCAAAGAAGATAAAGAAGAAGAGTCCGAGAAAGATGTCGAAGATAGCTCTAAAACAAGCGACCTCGGCAACATCAAAGCAAGCCAAGCTGGTCAGTTTGGTGATAAACAAGCTGGGGAAGATGCATCTTCTCAATCCAGTGCTGTTAACCGTGCTACTGGCGCAACTGAAGTTGAAGGTAGTGAAGCAGACAGCGACGGTGCAAGCGAAGCTGCAGCAGGTGGTGATGCCGCAGCAAGACGTAGTGGCGAGGCCCCAGATCTAGCGCAAACAACCGCTGCTGAAGGACTCGCTGAAGAACCTATTGACCTTACTGAGCAAGTCTTAGAGACAAAATTAGATGGTGAAGAGGAATTCTTTGACCCTGAAGAAGCATTTTTTGATGAGGGCCCTATTGATGAACCTATCTTTGATGAGCCTTTCTTTGACGATTTTCCAGCCGACTTTAATGATGATTTCTTTCCAGAAGACGATACTGCACTCACCTTTATTCCGGAAACTGAATTGCCAGAGCCACCTCCTGATGAAACGATTACTACTGATGAACCACAGCTAAATGCGCCCGATGTATCTGTTGATGATATCTCGCTAAATGAAGACAGTACTGCCAATTTAAGCATTGCAGTTGGATCTAATAGTCAAGATATTAGTGAGGCAATTGAGGTGCGCATTTCAGGTGTACCTGATGGCGTTAGTCTTTCTGAAGGAAGTTTTGTTAGCAGCGGTAATTACTGGTCTTTGAATATTGATGAAGCACAAGATGTTTCGATTAGTTTACCTGAGCATTCAAATTTAGACTTTATACTTGAAGTAACAGCAATTGCAACTGACGTAGACAGTAATGAAACTGCTTCCATACAATCTAATGTTAACGTTGATGTTATCGGTGTTGCGGATCAGCCATCACTAACAGTCAGCCCTGCAAGTGGTAACGAAGATAACGCTATCAATCTTGTTATTGATCCTGAATTGGTTGATACCGATTCTTCTGAAAGTTTATCGATTCAGATTGATGATGTCCCTGATGGGGCAACACTTTCTGCAGGTACTCTTAACGATGATGGAAGTTATACTTTAACTGCAGAACAATTAGATGGCTTGCAAATCACACCTGCAGAAAATTCAGAAGAGAATATACAACTCACTATTACAGCTACTGCTACTGAAAACGATGGCGATACTGCCAATAGAATTGCAGTACTCAATGTAGAAATTAGCGATGTAGCGGATACGCCTACTGTTAGTGTCAGT
Source organism: Gammaproteobacteria bacterium (assembly GCA_022601255.1). GTDB lineage: Bacteria > Pseudomonadota > Gammaproteobacteria > Coxiellales > Coxiellaceae > JAHZIV01. Next base: position 390 of record JAHZIV010000077.1, on the reverse strand, counting down.
AGCGCATCGGGTGCTGAAGATACTGCGATTGAATTGGGTGATATTAGCGTTGCCGGAAATGAGTCTGATAGTTCTGTGACCTTAACCACTACCGTTTCTGATATTCCTGTCGGAGCCGTCTTAAGCGATGGTGATAATAGCTTTACCGCTTCTAGTGGTGATACAAGTGTTGATATCTCCGATTGGGATATGAGCAGCATGACCATTACACCGCCTTTAAATAGCGAAGATGATATTGCGCTTACTGTGTCTACCAGTTCGCAAGATGAGAGCGGTGATGCTGCTACTGCCAGTTCTACTTTAAATGTCACTGTCACTGATGTGGCTGATACACCTACTGTGAGTGTCTCTGATGTTAGCGGTCAAGAAGACAGTGAGATTTCATTGGGC
>JAHZIV010000076.1 GCA_022601255.1 Gammaproteobacteria bacterium | reverse complement strand
TGCTAATGATTCAGCATCACCGCAAAAAACACTGCTATGTTTCCTGGCATAGTGGCACATTTCTATCGCGATATCACACCCTAGAATTAATTCTGGATTTGATCGTTGTTTGATTAATTTGCTTATGTAGCCTGTACCACAGCCGAGATCCATGACTGTTGTAGAGGATAAATTTATATGATCATTTATTATTTTAAATAAATTATCTCCTACATGTCTTTGTAGATTAGAGTGTTGCTCATAATTCATGGCTGATTTGTTAAATGACCGCATAATTCTTTGTTTTCTTGATCGCATTTACTATCTCTTTGGGATTGTGTAGCAGGCTAAAATGCCCGCTATTTTTTATAATTTTACATCCAATGCTGGGGTTTTTTGCTTTAATATGCTTGCTAATGCAGTGTGGTATTAGTAAATCATTTTCGGATAATAGGAATTGGCAGGGTATTTTTAAACTGTCTAGATGTGATGATAAGTTTGTTTGTTGTAATAATCTTAATGCAGCACCCCATGCCGTATGTTGATGAGATTTTGGAAGCACAAGTTTGTGGTTTAATATGCGGTGCTCATTCTTGTTGTAGGCAATTTGACGTAAAAAATGTTGCAGTAGCTTTTGTGGTTTATTATTAAAATGCTCAATGAAATTTTTGATAAAGGTGGATGAGACACCGGGCCATTTTTGTTGTCTAACAAAGCAAGGGTTACTGTTAATTATAATAATTTTATGGATCATTTCTGGTGCTAGTAGAGAGGCTAATAAAGCAATTAAGCCACCTAAAGACCATCCTATTATGATTGTAGGTGTTCTAATTCTTTTGGTGATAATGTCTGTGATATTGTTGGGCTTGTATGAGCCTGATATATAATGTGCTTCCCCAAAACCAGGTAAGTCAATGGCTGTGGTAACGTAATTAAATAACAATTTTTGTAATGATGTCCAAATGGTTCTATTAAAGCCCCAGCCATGCAGTAGTAATACTTCAGGTTGTGACATGATGTTCTCGGATGGATTGCAGTAAAGTTGATATCTGTTTTTTATTATGTCGACAAGAAAGACTGATGCGTAGTAAACTGTATTTTTCTCCGCTTGATGGTGGTCGTAATAACGTTGTTTGGAAATTATCGTTAAGTAATTTATTTTGTAATAAAATAGCATCGTTTATATCCCTGATGATCAGTGACTTTATAGGTGTTTGTGAGTGAATAAATTGTAAGCCTAATGTTTTTGATGTCTGGTGAAAATATTCTGATAATTCTGATAATTTTTGACGACGCCATTGCTCATTTTTAATGATATTCAAGCTAGTGTGTGCCGCAGTAGCAAAACTAGCTGGTGTTGCGGTAGAGTAGATATAGGATTTTGAGAACTGGATTAAAAACTCAATTAAATCATTTGATCCAGCGATTATTGCGCCATAGCAACCGAATGCCTTTCCTAGAGGGCAAACCACAATAGGCAATTGTTTTTGGGTTAATTTAGCGTCCTCGCAAATGCCCTTGCCTGTTTCTCCTAAGATGCCAATGCCGTGCGCATCATCGATTACTAGCATTGCTTGATTTTCTTTTGCTAGTTGCGATAATAATTTCACATCTGCAATTTGGCCTGTAGTGCTAAAAACACTGTCGCTAGTAATATAGCAATTTTTATCTTTATATTGACTCAGAAGTTGTTGTAAATCTAATGGTTGGTTGTGGCAGTAACGTATGTTTTTGGCATCGCTTAAGCGAGCACCCTCTAGTAATGATGAGTGACAATACCGGTCTTGTAAAATAATGTCATGGCGATGAGGAAGTGTTGTCAGAATACTAATATTTGCAATGTAACCATTGGCTAATAGCAGTGCTCGTTCGCGATTTAAGAATTCTGCAAACTGTTGCTCTAACTTATAGTGTTCTTGGGTATAGCCGCAAACTAATGGTGAAGCATTAGTGCTTATACCAAAGCGTTTTAGTGAGTGATATGCAGCATCTATTAATCGATTATCACTTGATAGATTTAGATAATCATTATTTGAAAAATTTACAATATGTTTATTAGCGATTGTTTTTCGCGCCCGGAAAAGCCGTGACTTAACACGTTGTTCAAGATGTTGTTTTATGTTTTGCATGTTGCTTTTTTCGCATTCCTAAAAGGCTTAGTAGTTGATTGTCTTGATTGCTATCGGGTGAATCAGTGGTGAGTAGTTTTTCTTTTCCATAATGGATTGAATTTGCACCTGCAGCAAAACATAAAGCATGGCACTCATTACTAAATTGAAGCCGGCCTGCAGAGAGACGTAGCATGGAGCATGGCATCATAATGCGAGCAACAGCAATAACCTTAATGAAATCAATGCTATTAATCATGGGTCTCTTGCCAAGAGGTGTTCCCTCAACGGCTGTGAGTGCGTTAATTGTTATACTATATGGATGTTTTATGGTATTTGATATCTGTATTAATAAATGAATTCTATCTTTTATGCTTTCGCCCATGCCAATAATGCCGCCACAGCAAGTGGCTATATTGGCTTTTTTAACGTGATTTAGTGTGTCAATTCGTTGTTGGTAGTTACGTGTGGAGATAATTTTTTTATAAAAATCAGGCGAGCTATCTAAATTATGATTATAGAAATCGAGACCAGACTCTTTTAATTGCTGTGCTTGTTCTTGTGATAACATACCAAGAGATGCGCATGTTTGTAAGTTTAATTTCTTTACGGCACGAACCATGTTACATACTTTTTCAATGTCTTTTGATTTAGGTGAGCGCCATGCTGCAGCCATACAGAAACGGGTGGCACCTAATGATTGTGCTTTTTCTGCAACCTCAACGACTTCATCAACTGTTTTTAATTTTTCAATCGAAATATTTGTGGAATAGCGAATACTTTGTGGGCAATAGGCGCAATCTTCGGGGCAAGCGCCGGTCTTAATGCTAAGCAAAGTAGAAAGTTGTACTTCATTGGGGTCGAAGTGCTGTCGATGAACGTGTTGTGCTTTAAATAACAAATCTTGAAATGGGGATTCAAATAATTGGGCAACTTCTTTGTAAGACCAGTCGTAACGTTTTTTACATTGTTTGATTTCCATGTCGCATCCCTGATTGCGTTTGAAAGAGCACAATGATAATCTGACCGGCACTAATGTCAACTATTAATTATTATAAAAGTAAACAAAAGGAGTTAACACAATGATAATAAGTAATATACGATCAAAAACAGATCAATATATGTCCAGCCCCATTTGGTATCCCTGTCAAAAAAGAGTCTCGCAAAAACCTTTGAAAGTGGTATCGGCAGAGGGGTGCTTTATTGAGTTAGAGAATGGTGCGCGTCTAATCGATGCAACCAGTAGTTGGTGGTGTAAATCGCTAGGGCATCAGCATCCGCAATTGCGTCAAGCGTTATTAAATCAGATGCAACGGTTTGAGCATGTGATGTTAGCTGATATGAGCCATGATGAGTTAGAAAAACTATCATATAGGTTAACAGGTTATTTCTCAACGTTGGATGCGGTGTCTTATGCTAGTGATGGTGCCTGTGCTGTTGAAATGGCAATGAAGATGAGCTTATTGGTGAGATCTATTCAGTCTCAGCCAGATAAAAATCAATTTATATCACTGCAAGGGGCCTACCATGGTGAGACATTGGCAACGCTGCAGGTGAGTGATCTAAACGTTTATAAAAAAGACTACCCATCAGATCTAATTCACAATACAGTGATCCAGGATATCCCCTATGTGAGTGGTGTTGACGATACATTATGGAATAATTGTGATGAGCGATGGGCGTCAATCAGGAAGCAGCTGGATAGCTGTTGTGGTGCTGCAACGGCAATCCTTGTTGAGCCAATTGTGCAGGCGGCCAATGGTATGCGAATTATCAGTCAAGATTTCTTAAAACGATTACGTCAATGGTGCGATCAGAATGATGTGCATTTGATCGTAGACGAAGTCTTTACCGGTTTAGGTCGCACTGGCCGTTTTTTTTCTTGTGAGTATGCACAAATAGAGCCTGATTTTATGTGTCTAGGAAAGGCATTGACTGCAGGTTGGTTGCCGATGAGTGCTGTTTTAATTTCAAATCAACTTTCTTTCATTAAAGAGAAGTTTATTCATTCACATACTTATGCGGGCAATGCGTTGGCAGCTGCGGTTGCTAATGCGCATTTAGATGTGTTGGAAAAAACTGATATATTGAATCAAGTTGAGTCGTTACAACGGATGATGTTAAGCAGTATGTGTAAAGTTTCTAGTCAGACAGGGCAGCTTATTAATGTGCGTTCAATTGGTGCCATGGTGGCCGCTGATGTTGCAAATGGTTCAAAAGAATTTGCGCAGTCAGTCTGTGATCGTGCAAGGCAGCTGGGGGCGTTAATGCGGCCATTGGGTGAGACAGTGTATTGGTTGTTGCCATTGAATGCTACTGCGGAAGTCGTTGAGCAATTACAGAGCATTACTTTAGAATCTATTGCATTTTAAAAAATACAATGGTAAAGTTCCCCAGTCGTAGTTAAGTTAATATTGGTATATTTAAGTGCAGTGATGTGTTGGCAGATGAGTTGATTTTACTGGTTTGCCAAATACAGTATGAAGGCACACACCAGGCAGTGAATACTACATGGGGCCGTTTTAACAGGACGTTGAAATGTTTGAACCGATTGCAGTAATTGGGACAGGATGTGGGTTTCAATCACGCCATGTAGTGTAACAAGACCTGGTTAATGGAAGATCTTCGGATGTGTTTGGCAAACCAATAGAATCAACTCAGTCAATTTACGGCATTGTAGACATACCGTCGCAAGTCAGTATAATATTTCATCTGTTTGTTTAGAGATACAGTGATGCAAAATACACCGGTCAGTGATTGGGTTGTCATTAAGTTTGGTGGCACCAGCGTTTCAACGCGACAAAGTTGGCAGAATATAGCTTCGGTCATTGATCAACATTTACAAAAGACGCAGCATCTACTGGTGGTGTGTTCTGCGCCAAGTCGGGTTTCTAATCAATTAGAATGTTTAATCGAGCATGCCATCGTAGGCAATTATCACGAAACGCTTGAATCGATAAAATCCACCTATCAAGTATTAGCGGATGACTTGCAGTTAAGTTTTAACGATCATGTCGGCGCTGAGTTTTTGCAACTGCAAAAACATTGTGAGGGAATCACCTTATTAAAAGAAGCGAGTCCGCGTATACGTGCGCAAGTCATGTCGTTCGGTGAATTATCTTTAACAAAATTAGGCGCTGCATTTCTAAAACAACAGCAGCAACAAATCAGTTGGCAAGATGCACGCGACTACCTGAAATGTCAGCAAGATTTTTTGATGGACGACACAAAGGCTTATCTGCAGGCCTATTGTGATATTGAAGCGGATGTGGCATTGCAGAGCCAATTAAATGCGGTGACCTCTCCTGTATTGCTCACGCAGGGTTATATTGCCAGTAATGCTCAAGGTGATACGGTGTTGCTCGGGCGTGGTGGTTCTGATACGTCTGCTGCTTATTTTGCCGCGAAATGTCAGGCGCGATGCTGTGAAATTTGGACGGATGTGCCAGGCATTTATACGGCAAATCCACAGGTCATTCCAGAAGCACGTTTTTTGAAGCAATTAGATTATGATGAAGCGCAAGAGATTGCTTCAATGGGTGCAAAAGTATTGCATCCAAATTGTATTCCGCCATTAAAGTTTCATCAGATACCACTTTCTGTGAAATACACGCCAGAACCTGCTCGTGAAGGCACCGTAATTAGTTTTGAGAGTGATAGCACTGTTCCGCAAATTAAATCTATTTTAACACGTGATGATATCCTATTAGTTTCGATCGAGTCCGTGAAGATGTGGCAACAGGCAGGATTTTTATCGGCAATTTTTGATTGTTTCAAAAAATATAATGTATCTGTTGATTTAATTTCTACTTCAGAGGCAAATGTTACGGTATCGTTAGATAGAACCGTGCAGCTGAAAGATGCGAGTATTTTAGATGCTTTGTTGGTTGATCTTAATTCATTTGCTAAGGCTAATATTATTGGCCCTTGTGCCTCAATCAGTTTGGTGGGGCGTAATATTCGTAGTATCTTGTGTAAGTTGGGTCATGTGTTTGAGGTATTTGAGTCTCGTAATATTTATTTGTTGTCACAAGCTTCGAATGATTTGAATTTAACATTTGTAGTGGATGAAGATCAGTCATTGCGTTTGTTGCAGCGTTTGCATGTGTTGCTGATTGAGGAAAATGCTAATAATGCCTGCTTTAATCGCAGCTGGCAGGAAGAATTTGGTCAGCACCAACAAATAGAAATGCCTTGGTGGCAACAGCAGCGAGATACGTTGCTTCAAATGATGAGTGGCCAATCTGACCTTTATGTGTATTCGCGATCCCAATTACAAAATGCTGCAGATCAGTTGGTGAACTGTATGGCGTTGGATCAGTGTTTTTATGCGATGAAAGCCAATCCAAATGTGGAAATTTTAAAAACATTTTATGCGGCGGGCATTGGTTTCGAATGTGTGTCGATGAGTGAAGTTAATTGTGTTTTTCAGTTGTTTCCTGGAATTGATCGCAAGCGTATTTTATTCACGCCCAATTTCGCGCCAAAAACTGAATATGCAGAGGCGCTGGCGTTAGGTATTCATGTAACGGTTGATAACCTATATCCATTGCAGCATTGGCCAGAGTTATTTCAGGGGCACAATATTTTAGTGCGAATAGATTTGGGTCATGGCGATGGTCATCATCGTTATGTGTGTACGGCAGGATCGGATTCTAAATTTGGTATCCCGCTTGCTAAGGTAGATTTTTTGAAAGCATTATCGCAGCAACACAATTTTAAAATTATCGGACTGCATTCGCATTCGGGCAGCGGCATTTTAAACCCTGACACGTGGAGCACCACAGCGCGTTCTTTATTGGATTTGACAAAAATTTTTGAAGATGTATCCATTATTAATGTCGGCGGCGGCCTTGGGGTGGTGGAACGTGCAGGCCAGCAAGCACTGGATATGACTGCGGTGAATGACTCATTGCAGCAAATTAAACAACAATGTCCCGGAGTGCGCTTATGGATGGAGCCAGGCAGATTCTTGGTGGCGCGCGCGGGTGTGCTGCTGGCGCGCGTGACGCAAATTAAAGATAAAGATGATATTCGTTTTATTGGCATTACCACAGGGATGAATTCCTTAATTCGACCCGCGCTATACGGTGCATATCATGAAATTGTAAACTTGACTCAATTGGGTGAACCTAATGTGCAAGTGGTTAATGTGGTTGGGCCTATTTGTGAGAGTGGTGATACGCTCGGTTATTCACGACTGATGCCAAAGACCGAGGAGGGCGATGTGTTATTGATTGCAAATGTGGGTGCGTATGGGCGTGCGATGAGTTCGCGTTATAACTTGCGCGAACCTGCTCCTGAGCTAATGGTCTAAAATATGACGCTATTTCAACGAGTTATTATCATATATTTTTATGCCGTATAAAGTTGTGCAGCATAATGTTATGCGGTATAATCGCTGCATGGATATTTTCCCAATCAATGTGGCAACCGGTAAGGCTTTTTGCAACCGTGTAAAAGAACGTAAGATATTAAAGCAATATATTCGCAATGGGCGTCATTGTGTTTTGATTGCGCCTAGGCGATATGGTAAAACCAGTCTCGTTAATCAAGTGTTGCTCGAGTTAAAAATGCCTTATGCTATTACAGAATTGACATTAGTAGCTTCATTAAAGGATGTTGAAAGCATTATTGTCAATCATGTGGGCAATCTGCTTCATTCAATTTTACCAAAAACAAAAAAGGCTGCGCAAAGTATCTTGCAACTATTTAAGTGGTTAAATCCAGAGTTGGTGTTGTCTGCAAGTGGACAGAAACTTATTTTTCGCTTCGATTATTCAGAAAAAAATAGTTTAGATAATATTATTGAGATTTTGAAGAAACTGGATGTTGCAGCTAAGAAAGTCAATAAGCGCGTTATTGTTGTCATGGATGAATTTCAACAACTGTGTGAGATAAATAGTTCGGTGGAAGCGGCTTTTAGGCATGTTATGCAGTATAGTCAGAAGGTCAGTTATGTGTATCTTGGTAGTAATCGGCATATGCTGCTAAGTATGTTTCATGATAAAAATAGGCCATTTTATAATTCATGTGAGATAATGCGGTTATCGCGTATTTCTAGACAAGACTATGTCGCCTTTATTCAAAATGCAGCAGCAGAACGATGGGGTAAGAAATTAACACCAAAAGTATTAGAAGAAATTTTTAATTGCTCAGAATTTTATTCTAGTTATGTTAATCGTATTTGTGGTTATTTTTGGATGGGTGACAAGCCACCTACTATTAAGGCTATTAGGGAATACTGGAATATTTTGGTTGAATCAAAGGCGGCTGAATTTACTGATAATGTATTGAAATTAAGTAAAAATCAGAAAGCTGTTTTAGCTTATATGGCAGTTATGCCAACAAGTCAACCAACCAGTGTCGATGTTTGTTATTCATTAAAATTATCAGAGTCTAGTATACGGCAGGCTCTTAATAAATTACTGCAACTTGACTATCTATATAAAAATGGTGAGGGTATTATTGAAGTGTTAGACCCTGCATTTCGTGATTATATAGTTGGCTTGTCGTGAGGTGAGGCTTTTGAATTTAATCAGTGTGGATAGGTAG
>JAHZIV010000004.1 GCA_022601255.1 Gammaproteobacteria bacterium | reverse complement strand
ATTATATTGATTTAAACGCTGTTATTAATCCCGGTGCGGCCTGTCGAACAGAAGCGGGATAACTGTGAGTAATATATCGGTTTTGTGTGAATTTTGTGTTTTACCCCCATTTCTTACAGCATTACGATACAGCGTCTTACTATCTTTGGCACAGGTTTATCCACAATTGTCGAGGCGTACAAAAAATAAACCCGGCGGCAATAAATATATTTTTTAAAAAAAGTGCCTACTAACATTATAAATATATTAATTAATTATATAGTTGTTGTTATAGGTAAAATTTTTCCGGTGGAAAAGCCTGTTATTTTACATTTTATCATGAGGATACGGCGGATTTTAGTCTGTGTATAAGTGTTTGGATAACTGGGGGTACACTGTGACGTTATAGGGATAAATAGAGCCAAACGCGAGAAACAGCGGGTTTATACTCATTGTGGAAACACGCTATACGCAGGCTATACAATATCTTATCCAGGGGTTTATCCACAGAACTAAGCTCGTATAATGGCGTGTAATGGGTATGGGCGTTGGGTTGGCAGGATTCTAATGGTATACTTCCCGTTCTTATTAGGGAGAAAATAATGAAGAAGTATGAACACATTTTGGTTGCGTTGGAACTTGATCCAGAGAATGACACGATGATTATTCAAAAGGCGAAAGAACTTGCCGCTCAATACGATGCAAAGCTCACCCTGATTCATGCGATCGAGCATATGAGTAATTATGGGGTTGCTTATGGTGTGTCTGCAGGTGTGGATATCGAGCATGAGTTATTGAATGAAGCAGGCAAGGTATTGAAGAACGTAGCTGAGAAGGATGGTATTGGAGACGCAGAGAAGGTTACTCTGGTGGGTCCTGCGAAGTATGTTGTTTTAGAGGAAGCTAAGAAAATAAAAGCAGATCTTATTGTGTTAGGAAGCCACGGTCGTCATGGTGTGAGATTGTTGCTTGGATCTACGGCAAACGCTATTTTACACTCTGCCGAGTGTGATGTATTAGCTGTTAGGATTAAAGACTAGATCTTTATCCTGGCCTCAGTGAGTCTTAAACATCTTTTGATGGCTTCTGTAAGCTTACCCCACAGTTAACACCTTAATTTTGCGAAGTAGAAGCCATCAGAAAAGCCAGGCAATAGTTGCTTGCTCGTCTCTAGCGTTATTTTTCGCGAACACTCTACAATAAACTGCTCTATTAAATGTTGATTTTCTTCTGGTAAGATCGAACAAGTTGTGTAAACCAAAATACCGCCCTTAGCAACCAAGGGGATTAATGCATTTAACAGCTTCAACTGTTGCTTAACAGATTGTTCGATATCTTCAGGCCTACGCAATAGTTTAATATCGGGGTGACGACGAATGACACCCATTGCAGAGCAAGGTGCATCAAGCAAGATACGATCGAATGGTTTGTTATCCCACCAGCGGTCAATCGCTTCGACCGAAACAGGATTCAGTTGCAAATGCGGGGGATTTAATTGCAATCGGTCGATATTCTGTTGAACTCTTTGTAACCGAGCAGCGCTTTTATCAATCGCGACAATTTTCTGTAAATTGGGTTCAGTCTCTATAATGTGACAGGTTTTACTGCCGGGGGCGGCACAAGCATCCAACACACGCAGACCAGGCTTTAAATCCAGATAGTCAACGACTTGTTGTCCTGCGGCATCTTGAATGCTGCAAAAACCCTTATAAAAAAGCGGCAGCTTATCAACCGCACAGGCTTGTTCTAACAAAATAGCAGTCTTTGAATTGGCAACTGGCTTGGCAATTATCTTTTGATCGGCCAGCAATTGGCAATACTGTTCACGTGTGATCTTATTAAGATTCACTCGTAAAAACATCGGCGGATGTGCGTTGTTTGCATTTAATATGTCTTGCCATTGCTCTGGATACGACTGCTTGAGTTTATCGACCATCCAGCGTGGGTGTGAATAGTGGTATTCAGATTTTGCTTGTATCGATTCCAGAAGCTTCTCAGATTGACGGGTGTATTCCCGTAATACTTTGTTGATTAATCCACAGGCCCAGTTCTTTTTGAGTTTTTTGGCTGCACCGACTGTCTCTGAAATCGCAGCATAATCTGGAATATCGGTAAAAATAATTTGATACAAACCAATTAAAATTAAATAAAAAACATCTTTGTCTTTAACCGGCTTGAATAATAATTGATGGCTAATGGCCTCCAACATTAAGAACCACCGCAGCGTACCAAAACAAACGGCCTTTACTAGAGAAACATCTTGTTGATGCGTTATTGCGGGAAGAAAATTATCAAAAGCATCGTCGAGTGACCGCCGGTTGGTGGCAACCTCAAAAATGATCTGTGATATCAATGTTCGGGTATTCATAGTAGTGACAGTGTAGCAGAGTTGTGATAATGTGCACCTCCCATGAAAAAATTACGTTATTACATCGCTATTCCCCTTATTTTGATGAGCACTATGGCGGTTGCTCGTCCGGTAAATACACTCCAACTGCGTTCTTTATCAATCATAAATCGAACGGGTATGCAGACGATTACGGTGGCACTTCTTGGCAAACTCGCCATCAAAAGCATTAGCTCAAAAATTGCAGCTAGCACCTTCGTGCGCGAAGGTGGTGCTGGCATTACGCTTTCAACAAATCTAAGTTAAGACACCAAGCCATTTAATTTTTAGTTAAGGGGTTTTTATTTAGCCGTATGTTATCATTTCCTTTTTTAAATGAAGGAGAAACGTTATGTCAGTTAGGAGCAGTGTTCTAAAACTATCTTTGCTAGCAACAACCGCGTTATTATTAACCGGAAGCGCAAGTGCTGAGGCTGATGATGAATGTGGACTGGCGACAATAGAAACGCAAACAGAGTCATTTGCAGCGGAATATGGACAAATGGAGCTTGCGACGTGTGGTGCGAGAGCAGCGGCATGGATGAGCTGTATGTATTTGCTTGAACAAATGAACCAACATGGTGTGGCGAATGTGGCAGGTATTGCTCAAGAGGCTCGAAGTATCATGCAAATTATGCAAAACGCATTTGCAAATGGATATAGAAAGTATTTTGGAGCCGTACCAAACAGCCCGGATTTTGACACAATACTTCAAGGCCGAGAAAAATTCCCTGAAAAACTAGATTGTGATGCAATCTTTAAACCTGAAGAGACAGGCGGTTACTTGTCAGGTAAAATGGGCCGCTTAAGAAATGAGGGCTGGACACCGTATTGCTGGAGTAAGCACCCTAATTGTGAGACACCAGACCCTGCTAAAGCAGCAAAAGCCTGTGAGGATATGGTGAAAGACAGCGGTATTCACCCTAATAAGATGGGTAAATGTTTCTAATCGTTGTAAGCGAAAATTACGGTAATAAAGAAATATCGGCAACTTGAGTGAACAGCCTGCGCAGTTCACTCAAGAGTGCCAAACGGTTGGCACGCAATTTTTTATCCTCAGCCATAATCATCACGTCATCAAAGAAAGTATCTACAGGGTCTTTTAGTTGTGATAATTCAGAAAGCACTTCTTTATAATTGGATTGATCCAGGAGCGGCTTTACCTTGACACTTTTCTCAGAAAGGAAAGTCGCTAATTGTTGTTCTGTATCAGACTCAAAAAGCTTATCATTAATTTTCTTGGGAATTTCTAGCTTATTTTGTTTTTTTAGAATGTTGTTAACACGCTTGTTTGCAGCGGCCAGCGCCTCCGCCTCGGGTAATTGCTGGAACGCCAACACTGCCTGAACGCGTTGGTTAAAGTCGACTAAGTTGTCGTCACAGCACTGCAATACTGACTCGTAAACTTCAATTGGCACACCCTTATCCACATACCAATATTTCAAGCGCTCTAAAACAAAATCAAAAGCATTGTCCACAACATCTTTATTCGTAAGACGATCGCCGTAATATTTTGCAGCTGATTTTAATAATTTTTTAAGCGGTTGATCGATGTTTTGTTCGATCAATATACGAATAATTCCAAGCGCAGCTCTACGCAATGCAAACGGATCTTTATCAGCTTTTGGGAATAATTTAATGCCAATGATGCCAACTAAAGTGTCAATGCGGTCTGCCAGCGCTAGTGCACTACCTTGCTCGGTTTCAGGCAGTTTGTCGCCGGAAAAACGCGGCAGATAGTGTTCTTTGATTGCAGTTGCACATTCGTCACTCTCACCGCTCTTCTTGGCATAGTAATAACCCATGACACCTTGTAAACCAGGAAACTCATAGACCATATCGGTTGCCAAGTCACACTTACAGAGCAATGCGGCACGTTTGCTCTCGGGGGCGATACTGTTGGCAAGTTTCTCGATGCGTTTGCTTTTTTCGGCAATTGTTCCGAGTTTTTTCTGAAACAACACCTTTTCAAGAGACTTCATGCGTTCTGCAAGTGGGTGCTTACAATCATTTTGATAAAAGAATTGTGCATCAGACAAGCGTGCGCTAATCACTTTTTGATTACCTTGAATGACAACTTGCGGATCTTTGCTTTCAATATTGCTCACCAAAATAAAATGAGGTAATAGATCGCCATGATTATTTTCGATGGCAAAACATTTTTGATGCGTTTGCATCGATGTAATCAGCACTTCTTTTGGTAATGCTAAAAAAGTCTTGTCAAAATTACCTTTCAGAACCACTGGCCATTCAACGAGGCAGGTGACTTCGTCTAGTAATGATTCATCAATGATAGCTTTGTGAGGTGATGCTGTTTGTTCGATGTGTTTGCGTATATGTTGTTTGCGTTTTTCAAAATCTGCGATCACATGGCCTGGGGAATACAGTGCCGCTGCATAATCTTGTGGTGACTGAATTTGCAAAGCGAGTGGGTGATGAAAGCGGTGTCCACGCGTTTCAAGAGTGCTTTGGCAGCCAAACAAGTTACAATGGATTAAATCCCTTCCAAACATAACAACAATCCAGTGAACAGGGCGAATAAATTTATATTCAGTAGCGCCCCAACGCATGGGCTTTGATAGTGGTAATTTTTTAAAAACGGTCTCGATAATTTCGGCTAGCAAATCGTTGGTGGGTAGGCCAGGTTGTTCGGCCTTAACATAAACGCGTTCACCTTTTTCGGTTTGTTGCTGTTGCAATTGATCGACGGACACATTACAAGAACGAGCAAAGCCCAGGCAGGCTAATGTTGGTGTGCCGCTCTTATCATAAGCATCTTTCACGTAAGGCCCGTGCCGCTCCAAAACGCGATTGGGTTGTTTCGAATCCAGCCCTTTAACCACGATTGCTAGACGACGAGGGGTTGCATAATGATGGCTAGAATCAAGGTGTAAGTCGGCTTTTTGTAGTTGTTGTAGCAAGCCCTGTTCGATATGCTTCGCAAGGTTCGTCAGGCCGCTAGCCGGAAGTTCTTCACACCCGAGTTCTAACAGAAAATCTTTCTTGTCTGTTCTGCTATCCATGTGTTGCCTGCCCTTGCTGTTGATCTTTTAACATTGGAAAGCCAAGCGCTTCTCGTTTATCGTAGTAGGCTGTAGCGACAGCTTGAGATAATTTGCGCACACGTAATATGTAGCGTTGTCGTTCAGTAACAGAGATAGCAGAGCGCGCATCGAGTAAGTTAAAAGCATGTGAAGCCTTCAGTGCCATTTCATATGCAGGTAATGGCAAGTCTGCTTCAATGAGTTTATTAGCCTCAGCTTCATATGTATCAAATTGCTTGAATAAGGCATCGATGTTCGCGTGTTCGAAATTAAAGGCAGACATCTCTGCTTCATTTTGATAGAACACGTCTCTGTAACTGAGCCCATCGGTCCACGTGAGATCAAACATACTATCGACACCTTGCAGATACATGGCGAGACGCTCGAGCCCATAAGAAATTTCACCAGTGACGGGGTTACACTCTAAACCACCTACCTGTTGGAAATAAGTAAACTGTGTGATTTCCATACCGTCTAACCAAACTTCCCAGCCAAGGCCCCATGCGGCTAATGAGGGCGACTCCCAGTTATCTTCAACGAAACGGATATCATGTAATAAGGGATTGATACTGAGTGCCTTTAAAGAATTCAAATACATTTCTTGGATGTTTTTAGGAGGGGGCTTTAGCACAACTTGAAATTGATAATAGTGTTGTGTGCGGTTGGGGTTTTCGCCATAGCGCCCATCTGTCGGGCGGCGTGATGGCTGTACGTATGCAGCGCGCCACGGTTCGGGTCCAATGGCTCTTAGGAAAGTAGCGGGGTGGAACGTTCCCGCCCCCACTTCCATATCATAAGGTTGCAGAATAGCGCAGCCCTGCTCAGACCAATATTGTTGCAGGGCCAGAATAATTTTTTGAAATGATAAACTCATTTTAACGCGGTAATGTTTTGTTGTAGTGTCTGCTCATCAGTTGCGCCAGGAATGTATTTAAAGTTAGTTTCCTGCTGATTACTTAACACAAACCCTGGCGTACCAACAAAGCGTAATGCCTGTGCTAACTGGAAGTTCTCACGCAGTTGTTTTTCGATCGCTGGAGATTTCATGTCGCTCGATAGTTTTGCAACATCAAGGCCATTTTTTGATGCGAGATCTAAAATAGTTTGTGATGTTAAAGGTGGGTCTACTTGATAAAGTGCGTTATGAAAAGCGTAGAATTTGCTGGGGCTTTGCATATAGGCTGCAATGGATGCTTGTGCAGCAAATTTAGAGGCGCCGCCAAAGATAGGCCAATCTTTAAAAATAACTTTTACGTTAGGGTTGTCCTTAATAATTTTATCAACAATGGCTGCCATCTCACGACAATGACCACACTGGTAATCAAAAAATTCAACTAAATAAACAGAACCGTTGGGGTTTCCTGCAACCGGAGTTTCTGGGTCATTAAAAAGTTGAGCTTTGTTCTGGGCAATGGCAACCATGGCTGCTTTTTGCATTTGTGCCATTTGTTGCGCCTGTAATGCCTGTGATGCTTCTACGAGAACGTTGGGGTTGCTGACCAGGTAGTCGTGCACAATTTTCTGAATGTCTTGCACTTGGCTTGGCGAAAAGCTTGCGTTGCTGTTGGGGTTATCGTGTGCTGAGCCCTGACTGGATTGAGCCGATGGTGTTGCTGTTGATGGGTTGTCTGCTAGCGAGATGTTAGCAACGAATAGCCCGCAGAGGGTTAATAGAAGTAGAGCACTGAGTTTTTTCACGATTTCACCTTATTTATTGATTGCCAAAGCAACAATATAAAGGTTTATTTAACTTCAATCAACTCGCGTAACTTTTTCATCGCATTTTGTTCGAGTTGACGAATGCGCTCAGCAGATACGTTGTATTTTGCAGCCAATGTGTGCAAGGTTTGTTTCTTATCATCCAGCCAGCGCAATTTCAGAATATCTTGACTGCGGGCATCGAGTTGACCCATTGCTTGATAAAGCTGTGCATTTTGATTATCCGTTAAATCTTTATCAGCTACATTAGACTCAACATTTTGGCTGTGATCTTCCAGGTAATTCGATGGCGCACCCCAATAATCGGGGCTGTCGTCATCATCGATTGCAGCATCGAATGATTGGTCATAATTATTGAGACGCTGCTCCATTTGGCGCACGTCTTTATGACTGACGTTGAGCTGATCGGCAATCGTTTTTACCTCGCTGTCACTGAACCAACCGCGGGCTTTCGCTGCTTTTCTTAGATTAAAGAAGAGCTTACGCTGGGCCTTGGTAGTTGCGATCTTGACGATACGCCAGTTGCGAATGATAAACTCATGAATTTCTGCACGAATCCAGTGGATTGCAAAGGAAACCAGCCGTACTCCTACCGATGGGTCAAAGCGCTTAACGGCCTTCATTAGCCCAACGTTGCCCTCTTGAATGAGATCCGCTTGAGATAAGCCATAGCCATTGTAGCCACGAGCGATGCTGACCACGAGACGCAGGTGCGATAAGACCAGTTTGCGCGCAGCTTCTAGGTCATTGTTATTTTGTAGGTTTTTGGCATATTCCTGCTCTTGCTCTAGTGTTAGCAAAGGAATTTTATTCACCCAACTAATATAGGTGTTGATGCTGCCCATGGGCAGAGCGTGTGAATACTGTAATAAATCTTTTGACATATTCTTTAAAAAACCTTGTTATATAGTGTGAATCATAGCTGCTGGCACATATTTGTCAAGCATAATTAATAGATTTAAACAATCATAGATTAATATATAATTGATTTATACTATTAATAAAAGTGTGTTATTCTTTCGCGCATGGTCAAATTTCAAATAAGGAGAATATCATGTCTAGTTCAAAAGCCGTTACAGAGCTCAATAAATTATTGGCAAACACCTATGCGTTGTATTTGAAGACGCAGAATTTTCATTGGCATGTTAGGGGGCCACATTTTGTGATGTTGCATGAGTTATTTGAGCAGCATTATAAGGATTTGGCTGAGGCTGTTGATGAAATTGCGGAGCGTATCGTGATGTTGGGTGGTAAGGCTGCTGCCTCTTTTAAGGCATTTGAGCAGTTGTCCATTATTGAGGAGGGTGATTCTGAGTTGTCGGGTAAAGAGATGTTGCAGCAACTGGCTGCGGATCATCAGGTGATGATTGATGAAATCAAACAGATTATTGAAAGTGCTGATAAAGACGATGACTTTGCCACCAGTGATTTATTGGGCGGGCGCATTAGTGCACATGAAAAAATGCGTTGGATGTTGAGTGCATCGGTTTAGGGTGAGCGAGCAGCGCAGCGAGCGTTATCCTTCAAAGAGTCACATAGATGGACAGACAATAATGAGGGCTCAAATACATTAGGCTTCGTCGCGACGATAGAGTTGCCAGTAGCTGGTAACCCAAGCACCCACAACACCCAGCAACGCACAAACAAAAACAATGCTAATGCCTTGTATCGTACTCACACCTTGTAAGAAAACAGGCGTGGTATAGGTTTGTGCCAAGGCATTGGCGGGCTTTGCTAGCCACCAAAGGGTGAGGTACACAAAAACCCAAGCAATCATACCGCCAAATAAACCAAAGAAAAAACCGCGATAGAGTAATGGTCTGCGGATAAAGCTAGGTCTTGCGCCAATCAACTTCATGACATTAATCTCAGCGCGTTTGTTTTGCATGATCAGGCGAATGGTGTTCGCAATTACTAAGATCACGCCAACACCAAACAATATGCCTAGGATATAAGTTAGGTTTTTACCAATTTGAATGATGTCATATAGGCGTTTTACCCATGTAATATTCAGCTGGCCGATGTTGACCAAAGGAAGTTGGTTTAATGAACTGAGTAATTGTTGTAATTGGTCTGGCGTTTCATTGCTTTGAGGTGTGATCACCATGACGCCTGGTAAAGGATTATTGTTGAGTGTTGAAAGCGTATCGCCAAGCTGCTGTTGTTGCCCCAGCTCTGTAATACCTTGTTGTGGGGAGATGTATTTTATCGTTTTTATTTGCGGGTTTTTATATAGGTTTTTTTGTAAATTTTGAACCTCATCGCTGGTGAGATTTTTTTTCAAGTATAAAGAGATACTCGGTGTGTTGTTCCAATCTTTATTGAAGGCCTGAACGTTTTGTAGTACGACATACAGCCCTGCCGGTAGTGCCATGGCAATGCCGATGACAAGAAAAGTTAACAAGTTCACAAAAGGTGTGCGAAAAGTTTCGCCTAAGCTAAATAAGAATGCGCGGGTGTGATTAATTGACCAATGCTTTATTGACATACTGCTTCTCCTCCAACAACTTCGCCCTGCTTTAACGTAATCATGCGATGATTCAGTGAAGCAATCAGCGGAAGATCGTGGGTGGCAATTAGCACCGTTACACCAACGCTATTGAAGGCTTCAAACAGCTTCATGATATCGCGTGACAGTTGAGGGTCGAGGTTACCACTGGGCTCGTCGGCTAATAAAATGCTGGGCTTGTTGACAACCGCTCGCGCGATACCGACGCGTTGTTGTTCGCCTGTGGAGAGCTCCGAGGGGTGTTTTTTTTCTTTGTCGAGAAGACTTACCTTGTCGAGAGCGGCGCGGACGCGTTTCTCGATTTCATAACGAGGAACGTTGTTGATAATCAAGGGGAGCGCTACGTTTTCGAAGATAGTACGATTTTCAAGTAACTGGGGATTTTGAAAAATCATGCCAATATGACGGCGTAATGATGGGATGTGGCGACGTTTGCAGGTATTCAAATCACGGTCATTGACAAATATTTGCCCTTTAGAGGGGCGTTCGATCATCATGATCAGTTTAAGCAGCGTGGTTTTGCCTGCTCCGGAGTGACCGGTCAAAAAAACCATTTCGCCTTGCTTGAGGCTTAGGTTGATGTTGGACAAAGCCGTTTGTCCGTTGTAGCTCTTAGCTACATTTGAAAAGCGAATCATAGTTATTTAGTCTCGTTATAATCTTTCCGTTTATCTGTTGCGGCAATCAGTAATTCTTCAATACCCTTTTACTTCATGGCTCGCTCGGTTCCATTACGCTGCGCTTTACTTTCGCAAAATGACATTGAAGATTCATTTAACCAAATAGTGCTTCAACAAACTCATTTGCATCGAATGGTTTTAAGTCATCCATTTGCTCACCTACACCAATAAAGCGAATCGGCAACTGTAGTTGATCTGCAATGCTGAACACTATACCACCCTTCGCGGTTCCATCCAACTTCGTGATGGTAAGGCCACTCAATCCAATAGCATCATGAAACTGTTTTGCTTGTGTTAGTGCGTTCTGCCCCATACTCGCATCGAGCACTAACATAATTTCATGCGGTGCTTCCGAATTGAGTTTACCCATCACGCGCACGATTTTTTGGAGCTCTTCCATCAGATGACTTTGAGTATGCAGGCGCCCTGCCGTATCTGCGATCAGCAAATCAGCTTGCTTGGCTTGTGCAGACTGCATCGCATCAAAAATAACAGAAGCGCTGTCGGCACCTGAATGTTGTGAAATAACCGAGACGTCATTGCGCTCACCCCATGCCTGTAGCTGTTCGATCGCAGCAGCTCGAAACGTATCACCAGCAGCTAAAAGAATCGACTTCTGTTGTTGCTTATAATAATTTGCAATCTTGGCAATACTAGTGGTTTTACCAGCGCCATTAACACCTACCATCAATAGCACAAAAGGTGTTGTATTCAGCTCGAGTGGCTGTTGGCAGGGTAATAAAATTTCTGTTAACTGCTGTTTCAGGGCTGTGAGTAGGGCTTCACCATCTTTAAGTTGCTTACGGGCAACACCTTCGGTCAGCGCCTTAAGAATTTTTTGGCTGGTATCGATGCCAACGTCTGCGAGGATAAGCTGTGTTTCAAGCTCCTCAAATAATGCATCATCAATGGTTTTTTTCCCCAAGATGATGTTGCCCATACCACCACCGAGTTGATCACGGGTCTTTTTTAAGCCCTGACTGAGTTTTGAAAACCACCCCTTTTTTTTGGGTGCCTCAGCTTCGCTCGTGATGGTTTCTTCATGCTGTACAGAACGTTCCTCAGTAGGGGGCGTCTCTTTTTTGTTTTTTTTAAATTTAAACATGTCGTGGTCCTAAATTCACAAGCCGTATTTTATCCGAAATGACTCTCGAAACAAGCCATTTTCTTCAATTATTTGGCGACATTTAATTGCATCTGAACATGATAGCACATTAAGCCAAGTTGCCAATATGGCATGAAATTGTTACTCTTCTGATGTTTATTAATCAAAAGGAATATTGATGAAGCGTTATATCTTGAGCCTTATCATTCTGATCAGTGTCACTAATGCTGTTTTTGCAAACAACACGGATGAGTTTACGTTGAAAAATGGTCTAAGCGTCATTGTGCGTGAAGATCATCGTGCACCGGTCGTATTTGCATCCATTTGGTATAAAGTAGGCGGTTCATATGAACATGATGGCATCACCGGTATTTCACATATGCTGGAACACATGATGTTTCGTGGCACTAAAAAATATGGCCCAGGCAAGTTAATTCAAATCGTTTCAGATAATGGCGGTCAACAAAATGCCATGACAGGACAAGACTATACGGCTTATTACCAAGCGTGGTCTAAGGACAAGTTACCGTTAAGTTTTAAACTAGAGGCCGATCGGATGCGCGGGCTTGCATTGCAGCAAAAACTCTATGATAAGGAGCATCAGGTTGTCATGGAAGAGCGTCGTTTGCGAGTGGACGATAATCCACAAGGAAAAACGATCGAGCGTTTTAATGCGGCAGCATTTATCAATAATCCGTATCATCATCCGGTAGTTGGCTGGATGACCGATATTAAACACCTCACTTTAACGGATTTAAAAAATTGGTACCACACATGGTATGCACCAAACAATGCAGTTGTTGTCGTTGTTGGTGATGTAAAACCGAAAGCAGTGAAAGCATTAGCCAAGAAATACTTTGCAAAAATTAAAGACTCAAAATTACCTGCGGTGAAGCCACGTTCAGAGGTTGCTTCGACGGGGTTGCGTCGTGTGGTGGTGCATGCAAGAGCGAAAGTTCCCTGGTTAGTGATGGGATATAACACGCCCTCAGTGCCTACTTTGTTGCAGGAAAATAAAAAGAATGTGTGGCAGGCTTATGCGCTGGAAATGGCGGCGGGTGTTTTAGATGCCGGTAGTAGTTCTCGTTTGAGCCGAGACTTGGTGCGTGGTAAGCAACTGCTTGTATCAGCGTCTGCAGGCTATTCACCTTATACGCTTTATTCAGATACGTTTACTTTAACGGCCGTTCCGGTTCCTGGCCATAACTTGAGAGAGGCACAAAAAGCGTTGCTAGCAGAGATAAAAAGATTAAAAACAACATTGGTTAGTGCAGCTGAATTACAACGCATCCAAGCTCAAGTGATCGCGCAAAATATTTATGATAAAGATTCATTAACCAACCAAGCAATGGAGATAGGTGCGCTTACAGCAGTCGGATTGCCTTGGCAAGAAGGGGATCGTTTTGTGCAACATATTAAAGCGGTAACGCCTTTGCAAATACAGCAAGTAGCAAAACAATATTTCAGAAAAAATAGATTAACCATTGCTGTTCTGATACCCAAAAAACAAAAACGAGGGGCGCAATCATGAAGAGATTTTTATTACTGTGTTGCATGTTTATTAGTTTGTCTGCTATTGCTAAGCCAGCAGCGCCCGTTGTGAATATTCAACATTGGAAAACAAATGTAGGCACACCTGTGTATTTTGTACAGAGTAAGCAGCTGCCTATGCTGGATATTAATGTGATGTTTGCAGCAGGCTCGGCCTATGATGGCGCACATTCTGGGCTGTCTGCAATGATGGCTAATGTTTTAGGGGAAGGAACATCTAATAAGACGGCGGACCAAGTGGCGGATGGGTTTGATCGTGTGGGCGCGTTGTTTCAGACATCATCGGATCGAGATAAGCTTGCTATACAGTTGCGTTGTTTAACGGATGATAAATATATACATGAAGCGGTTGATTTGTTTGATGAGGTAATTTCTGAACCTAATTTTTCCGACCGAGTGTTGCAACGAATAAAAAATCAAACCGTTTCAGTTATAAGAGCAGGAGAACAGGATCCAGGAACTGTCGCGGCAAAAGCATTTTATGCAGATGTTTATAAAGGTACGGTGTATGCGCATCCAGTAATGGGTGATGTTAAATCAGTTGAAGCATTAACAGCAGCGCAATTAAAGGCGTTTTTTAACCAATATTTTATCGCACAAAATGCAAAGCTTGTGCTGGTGGGTGATATCAGTGTTGCACAGGCCAAACAGATTGCCAATAAACTTACAGATCGCTTGCGTGCGGGGCATGAGACACAGCCGTTAAAAACGATTACAGCTAATTATCAGGGCCAGGACGTGCACGTAGACTTCCCATCACAGCAGACAGCGATTGTTGTAGGGCAGCGAGGCGTGTTGCCGGATAACAAAATGCGTTTTGCCTTAACGGTAGGTAACTATGTGCTGGGAGGGATGCCGTTATCATCGGTGTTATTTAACCAAGTGCGTGAGAAGCGGGGGTTGGCGTATTATGCAATCAGTCGTTTTAATATGTTGCAGTTTAGGGGGCCTTTTATGGTGCAACTAAAAACGCGTGCGAATCAAACGCAGAATGCGATTGCTGTGGTGAAGCAAGTGTTACGAAATTATATTAAGAAGGGCCCGAGTCAGCAGCAGTTGCAGGCGGCTAAGAAAAATTTGATTGGTGGTTTTCCATTAGGGTTGGATTCGAATAGTAATTTGTTGTCGGTGGTGTCGAGCATCGCTTTTTATAACCGGCCATTGGATTACTTGGATAATTATCGTGCTCGTATTGGCGCTGTGACGGTGGCGGATGTGAGGCGTGCTTTTCAGGGGAGTTTGGATCCAAAACAGATGGTGACGGTTAGTGTTGGGCCTAAATAATTTTTTCACCATCAGGCTAAACGGCTGCGGGGATCCGGCTGCTATGGCACCCCACCGCTGCGCGGTCGGGGACCCCGCCTCCGCGCCGTTTACCCCATTGCTTTTATTTGTTTATCGAAATATCAACACAATGCGGCACGCGCAACTCAGTCTGCGGTCTCTAAATCGCGTTTTGGGCAGTGGTAAAATCAGTGGGCGCATTTGGACGCCCCCTGATATAATTTTATAGTTGGAAATAATCCGGTATAACAATGAAGAATGAGAAAAATACAGTTCGGATCATCGGTGGGAAATGGCGTTCACGCAAGATCCATTTTGCCGAAACAGAAGGTCTAAGACCGACACACGATCGTGTACGAGAGACGTTGTTTAATTGGTTGATGCCTGTGATTGATGGCGCAAATTGCTTGGACTTATTCGCCGGTAGCGGCGCTCTAGGTTTTGAGGCGTTGTCTCGAGGTGCTAATAAGGTTTGTTTTGTGGATGATCATGCGGCCGCTGTGCAGACACTACAGCAAAATGTGGAGCAGTTATCGGCACAGTCACGAGTAAGCATTATTAATGGAAGCTGTCCGAGTGAGCAGTTAGCAAGCCGTCTACAGGGTCAGCAGTTCGATATTGTATTTTTAGATCCGCCTTATCGGCAGGGGTTATTGCTGAGAGCATTAGAATGGTTGATGGATTCGCAGCTGCTAAAGCCAGATGTGGGGATCTATGTAGAATTTGAGAAAGGGCTCTCGTTGGAGTTGCCAGAGGGCCTAGAGATGCTGAAATCCAAACAAACACAGAGCCTGTGTTATGGCTTAGTGGCGTTCAAAACTTGAAAATCGTCTACCTGACTGGCCTTTATTTGCTATTACCATAAGACTCTGGATTGCTTCGCTGCGCTCGCAATGACGTTATCATTCAAAATGACACATAGATGAGCAGATACGAACGAGGGCAGAAATTAGAATGCAGATGTGGTGGTAGAGCCTGCTGTTCAGCTATGCGGTTATTTTGGAGGATAAGGTGAGCGAGCAGCCGCAGTGTATATTGAAATACATGAGCAGCGCAGCGAACGTTATCATTCAAAATGACACATAGATGAGCAGATACGAACGAGGGCTTATGAATAAGAAAAGAAAAGCCCGTCAGAGACGGGCTTGTCGGCAATTACATTTTTAGCTAGATAACGCTTAAACGTTGAATCTATATGTAAGATCAAACGAAATAAGGTTAGGCGCAGTCTGAAAATCTGTAGCCTGGTTAGAAACAATATAACGAGTATAACTTACACGAGCACCGTACGTACGCATAAACTCATAACTTAAGCCAGCACCGTAGTTAAGAGTAGCTACATTATTATGTGAACTACTGCTTGTGAACGCACTTTCGTGGTTTGGTAGTGGTGGGAAGTTATTCAAATTGCTTGCGGTAAAAGAGGCATGCATAAAGCCAAAACCTGCTTTTACAAAGCCACTCAAGTCAGAGTAAAGGCGCGCATGTGCAATACCGTCTAAATCGACCATCCAGTGATGTACACTTAAGGTGTCATCTGCCGCAATGTCGCTCAAAACACGTGATTGTATAGCAGTTTTACCAGGATCAGTGAAAGATAGTTCTGTATCCAACCATGATTTAACCTGATAGCCAACAAAGACTTTCCAGCCTAGATGAGGTACACCCACTGGGATATAGCTGTTTAAATTAACAGCCGCAACATCATCAGTTGCATTAGTCGCCCCAATTTGGTTCATAGTCACACCAGCACCTACATAAACTTTATGGCTAGATGATGGATACGCAGGCATATGGTCTGGACCACCTGCAAGAGCTGTTGTTGCACCGCCTAACGCAGCGACCGACAAAGCTAACGGAAGTAAAGTTTTAATTTTCATAATTAATCCCTGTTTTGTTTGTTAATACCTTTTGCGCAGGCAGTAAATAAGAACAACTTCGGGCCCACCCCGAAGCTTTGCAATCACCGACTGCTATCAACTCTCAAATCATACCGCAATTTTTTTAAAATGTTAAATATTCTTAATGTTTTATCCAATATATTTAAAAAAAATCATACACAACCGTTAGTTTCACCACTAACAAGTGAAAATAACCCTGAAAACTTATGTGTTTAATAAATGAAATAGAATGAATAAGATTGCATCATTTGCTCATACCTGTTGTAATAAAACTACTACAATGGTATGAAAGATAAAATATTGATCGTTACAGAGAGACAATCCCTATTTAAAATGGCCCCACTGTTCTTAGTGCTGTTTATCGATAGCATGGGCCTGGGTTTGCTGTTTCCCATTCTCAATAGCATTATCGTTGACCCGGCGGCGAGTTTCTTGGCGCAGCACACTACCTTATATATGCGCGACGTGTTGTATGGAATTATCGTCAGTGTGTTTATGCTGTGTTGGTTCTTTGGTGCAGCCATCTTGGGGGACCTGTCGGATCAGATGGGCCGTAAAAAATCCTTGATGATTTGTTTGTTGGGAGCCTTCTTGGGATATTTGCTCTCGGCGATCGCGATTCTCCACCGTTCGGTAGCACTACTTATTATAGGGCGCATGATTGCGGGCTTTACTGCAGGCAGCCAGCCAATCGCGCAGGCTGCGATCGTGGATGTGAGCTCTCAGGAAAATAAGGCACGTAATATTGGCTATATCCTGTTCGCGGTGTCGCTGGGTTTTGTTTGTGGGCCTATTATTGGGGGCGTGCTGTCGGATAAACACCTGGTGAGCTGGTTTAGTTTTGCAACACCGATGTATTTCTCGGCAGCAATATCGTTGCTGAATGCGGCGTTACTCGGCGGCTTTTTTCACGAGACACGTGAGGTCAAACAAACCATCAAGATTCAGTGGCACCGTGCCTGGAGTATTTTTGTTTCGGCCTTCCAGCATCGAGGCATAAGGCATTTGTCGCTGGTATTTTTGGTGATGTTGCTGGGGTGGAGTAGTTTTTTCTCCTTTATTTCCATGTATGTGTTGGCGAAGTTTGGATTTGATCCGTTTAACGTGTCGATGTTTCTAGCCGTATTGGGGGTAGGCTTTAGTATTGGTTGTGGTTTTCTGGTGGATTTCTTGGATCGATTCTTTAAGTTGAAGCCAACGGTGATTTGGGCTTATCTCGTATCGGCATTGTGTATTGCATTGATGGTGATACTGGGTAACCAAACGCTGGATTGGATTTTGGTGGTGTTCATTGGGGCGTCGATTGCAGTGGGATATTCCGACATCATCACGATGTTCTCCAACCAGGTCAGTGATGACGAACAAGGTTGGGTGATGGGTGTAACAGGCTCTATCATGGCGTTGTGTTTTGGACTGACAACATTGTTTACAGGATTTATCGCCCACTTTAGTGTGAACCTGCCGTTATGGGTTGCAGCAGCTGGAATTGCAATCAGTGCTGTTTTGTTAATTCCAAAGACCCGGTAATGGCTATCGACGAGCTGCAGCCGCGAAAGACCTCTGAAGTTGACTGGCGTCAGCAGCAGCGGGAGCATAGGGCAATAACATATAGATTCCTGGCTTAGCCTCATAAAATAATTGTTCTTCATATCCAGGGTCCAGCTCTGAAAGTTCTTTAGTGTCAACGGTAATGGTAATGGTGCGTTTCCCGTTGGCCGGGTCTATAGGGCTGCCTATCGATTCGAAACAACTATTGAATAGCAGTCTAGATTCATGACTCACACCTAATCTGACTCGTAATGAAGATCTCAGATTATTAAGATAATCACCTGCTTTTTTAATTTTAATAGAGATAACAGCCCGAAGATGGTGTTCACCGATAGGCTTAAACTCTAGAGAAGAGTATGTTTGAGAATTTGTGGTTCCAGAAGGTGAAGAAAAAGCCTTGGCGCTGAAAAGTCCACCACTCGAAGCTGCAGCAGGGGCAGCCTTCACCGGTGAGTCAGGGCTCAGAGGTTGAAGTATAGGGCGCATTTGTCGCCCAAAAAACCCAGCATTTGGAAGTTCAACAGGTTTGCATGCAAGCAGTGGGTTTGCAGGGGAAGAAAATCCAGAGTGATCATCTTCATCCATCAGATCACTAGGTACTGCAGAAGCCACTCTAGAATCTCTGCCATCATTAACTGTGGGCGTGGGGGTAGCCTCAACACGCATAGGCTTGCAATGTATGTATTTCTTTAATTTATATTCTTCTTTTGCAGGGTTGGGTTGATAAAACAATATCGTAAAAAAATCATGCCCTAATTTTTCACTTAAT
>JAHZIV010000075.1 GCA_022601255.1 Gammaproteobacteria bacterium | reverse complement strand
TTCGGCCTGAATTATTAAGCAAGTAAGTGGAAGGAAAATTGACGAAGTCAAATAATTGGTACTTTTCTAATTCTTCTAAATTCTGCAAATAAGTATCATAGATTGTCTTCGTTGATTTAGGTCCCGCACCATGATTAGTGCATATTTTTACGGTATTTCCTCTGATAATACCAAGAGGGTTATAATAGTCTGTTCCTGGACTAATCACTATCCTTGCTGAAAACAAGTAAATTAGATTTCTTAACGAATATCGACTTGATAGGCATTTTAACCCTCTTTTTTTCAAATACGATCTTACCTGTAAAGAACTAGTAACCCAATAAACATTGTAGCCAGCATTCTCTGCGAGATATTCAAACAAGTACCGCCCATTACCATTATATGTTGCTAGATGGCAAGCAGTAAGAATGATAATTTTTTTACGACGATAATAGAATATATATACCAAGTAAAGAAAAGGCTTCAATATCCCTCGCAACATCGATTTTGCCACAGACTTAATTATTTGTTTTCTAATGCATGTCATTTATTGAGTTAAAACTCTCTCTAGTATTTTCTTCGTGAGCTGTTTTCTGCTATTGTATATTTTAGGATATTTAAGTGCCGCCTCAACAACTCTTGAGATATCAACACCCTCTTCAATCTTAACTTCAAACTCACCTAAAATCTCAAAAACATCATTGCCCATCCACTTTGATATCTTTGGCAATAAAAAACCCAATGCTTTGCCATGCGGCACACCGTATATCCCAGTTAAAGGGTATGATAGACAGTGCAACAAACTAGTTGAGGTTATTTCTATGGCTCTGCCTGCTATATGACCTGCTTTTATCAAATCAATATCATTTTTTCTATCTTTAATCATTGCAATAGCCTGGTCTACATATTGTTTACTTTCAGTTGTTGCATTCTTCGACCACATACTATCAAGACAATGGCTAACTACATCATAGGTAGTATATTCAAGCACCTGTCGTGGCATTCCATCTAAAAAACTCTCATTAAAATAAATTTCACCAGGGGCAATTGCTTTATAAGAACATTTTTTCTGACCATCCCAGTACACAGCCCAAGAAGTGGCAGACGAGCCCGCTGCTGTCGTTGGATAACAGACTATGGGTCCTTTTGAAATAATTTTGGCTGTATCAATGACAGCGCCACCCCCAACAGCAATTACCATATCCTCACTACTTGCTAACTTCAATATTTCTTTTTGAGGAGCGCCCTGTACCATATAAATACGCTCCATATCAGCAAAGAATTTCCGTGTTGATTTAGAGCAAACTAACAGACTCACAAAGTAGCTCCTTTATTGAATTAGCATTTTCATCACAGCTTATTTCCACTCTTGAGGTTTTTCCATCATTTGAAATTTTTATAATATCTGTTACACCCGGGTAACTTGTTTCTAATTTTGCACAAGGATATCCTCCAACAGACTCATGACAACCATTATCTAAAATATAATGATAGAAATTCTCACACAGACAATCCCTTATAGTATGAGTAATACCTAGATGCATTAAAAAAGCACCATCCCCACTTATAACAACAATATTCTTATCTGTATTTAAAGCAACCCCCAAACCAATTGCAGGCGCTAACCCCATAGAACCCTGCATAAAAAAAATATTCTTTGAAAGATGCTTATATTGATTGTAAACAGCTCTCGAAATATAACCCGTGCTTGTTATATAAACTGTGTCCTCACCATGCTTATCAAAAATATTCTTAATCGCCTGCTCTCTAGTTAACATTATTATCTCCTCTCACAAGGATAAAGTTATCATACCTCATTAAATGCAATAATTTTTCATCAATTTCACCCATCACTTTATGCTGCGGCAGAGTATGGCGATGCCCTATAACTAATAAAGGCTTTATATTGTATGGCAAACATAAACTTGTAATCGGATTAACCAAATTACCAAGCCCAGAGTTTTGCAAATATACACACGATTTCTTACCAGCCAACTCAGCTCCAACTGCCAGGCCTAACGCCTGCGATTCATGCGTGGCAATAATATGCTGTTCTTTCGATTGGTTTAGGTCATATATAAAACCCTTCAGCAAGCTGTCGGGCACACCCGTGAAAAAATTATAACCTCTCGCCTGTATTTCGTTAAAGCTGATCATCAATATCTCCTATAAAACCCTCATAAGCTCATCACCCATCTCCAGTCGCACTTGACAGTGCTTTACTGATACTACTTCCAGGATTGCTTGAAGATTTATCTTTAAAATACCGCTCATAGTGATCTCCATATTTCAATGCATTGTATGTATAATATATAATTCTTCTACTTCCTAAGCTATTATTTTTACCACTTCTATGGGGACATTTATGGCTAAACAAAACGACATCGCCTGGATTTAAAAGAATTTTACTAAAACTTAAGCCTTCCGCAATGCTTGGTTTTATTTCAGGAGTACCATTTAATTTTGTCCTAGCCAAGCAATCTTCAAAATTCAAATTATCTCTTTTTGCAATCTCAATAGTTCCATTAAGCCCATCACACTTGTCTATTGCAATCAAAACATTAATAAAATCCTGCGCATACTCATACCAGCCCTGGTGTTTATTATTTTTTTCATCACGCCAAATAAATACTCCATCATAATGAGCATAAAAACCCTCACCGCCAGGTGGTTTACAGTTATACTTGTCCTTAAAAATTACAAACTTCTCTAGAAAAACCTCCCTTAATAATGACTGTATTCTTTCATTCAATTCCTGTAAATATTTACCTTTACTACAGACCTGTTCTATTCTCCTAACTAATTGGTTATTATCATAATATACATCACAATTCTTCAACGCCAATATTTCTTTAAGAATTTCACTCATATACTCTTTTGAAAACAAATTTCTTACAATAACATAGCCACTTTCATTATACGTATCACATAATTTTTTTTTATTAGCAGTCTCTGCTTCAGAAAAAACCATCTATCAAGCCTCCGGAATAAGCGTTAATATTTCTTTGATATTCATACACTGACCACCCGACTCATAAGCCCGACCATTCTCCAAAATATTTTTAGCTGTATTTATCATGGCAGGATATGCACTTCTTAATAGTTGATTGGCATATATCACCACATTGACACCATGAGACTCTAATTCTTCCTCTGTCACTTCTGAATAAGTAGAGGGCACCACAACCAATGGTACTTTACTATCAAATTTTGCATACGCATCACAAAACTGAAAAATTTCATCCGGCGTCTTCTCTTTGCTATGAACCATAATTCCATCAGCGCCTGCATCAATATATGCTTTGGCCCTAAGAATTGCATCCTTCAGGCCTTGCTTTAATATCAAGCTTTCAATACGGGCGATAATCATAAAATCACTTCCTACTTGAGCCCTCTTTCCACGCGTTATTTTATGAGAGAAACCCTCGATACTATCTTGTGTTTGAGAGACATCAGTACCAAATAAAGAGTTCTTCTTTAGCCCCACCTTATCTTCAACAATAATAGCTGAAATACCCAGGCGCTCCAGTGTTCTTACTGTATAAACAAAATGCTCAACTTTTCCACCCGTATCACCATCAACAATAATCGGCTTCGTAGTTATATCAAGAACATAGTCAATTGTGTCCATACGATCAACCAGCTCAATATCTGGCTTACCTTTTAAAGTGGAATCAGTCAAACTACTCATCCACATAGCATCAAACTCTTCTAGTTTATTGTTCCTTTGTACAAAAGTATTTTCAACGATCAAACCACTCAAACCACTATGTGCCTCTAGCACTCTTACTAATGATTTTGCATTCAATAGCCTTCTAAGCTTTCGCTGCCTAACCTCAGGAGTAGTGCCTATTTGTTTTATTTCATTAATTATTTTTGTAGAGGAAATTCCTTTGGTATATGGCACCTCAACTAACTTCCCACCCCACTCTGCCAAAACATCAATGACCTTTTGTCGAGTATTTTCCTGAACACCTTCTTTCCAATCATCCCCATGAACAACAAAATCAGGTTTCATAAGCCTTAAGTTATCAGCATAATCAAGTGTTTTCTGAGGGATAACTTTCACTACACCTTTTATATTCTCCAATATTATTTTTCTTTCTTCATAAGTTAAGTGAGGCAATCTTTTGTAGCTTGCTATTGCCGCACTTGTTAACAATCCCACTGTAACCTCCCCTAACTCTCGTGCCTTAGCAAGTATATTCATATGGCCATGATGCAATAAATCGGCGCTTAGACCAACATAAACCTTTTTCATTAACTTTGACTCCATTTTTTAATTATTTCTTTTATCCTGCATGCTCAGGCAACTTTTCTCAATATACCTACGAATTTTCTCTGTTGCTAAATTATCTCTGGCTGACGCCATCAAATATTTTTTATGAGAACCAAGCTCACTATCGTAATCTTGGTCATTCATTGCTAACAGTTCATTCACATGAGCTTTAAAATCTTCATAACCCGCGTCCTTAAGAAGCCAAGGGCCCGGACTTACACCTTCATTAAACATATCCGTCCCACTATAATCAACAAACAGGCACTTTTTCCCCCAGCCCAAAGCCTCATAACTAGTAGTAGAACAAAATGATATGATCAACTTAGATTGCAACATACATCGATATGTATTCCCACTATCCTTTTTGTTTGCAGAAAAATAACCAAGGCCCCCAAATTTAGATTGATAGTAGCTTTTTTCTACTTCTGATGTTATCGGATCAAAATCTCTCCCGGCAATTATTATACTGGCGCGACTTTCTTCGGCATAACGTGATAAATAATTTTCAAGTAATTCCATAGACTTCTTGAAAAGTCTTTCATGGTACTGTGCTTGTTCTCCAGCAGCTCTTTTCCGAAAAGAAGTGCTCCATTCTACAGGAAAACAAATATCATATATTACCGACTCTTTCTCAAATTTAGGAAAAAAATATGATGCGCGATAAGCACCCACCACAACCATCTCATTGTATTGATGCTTGTATTTTTTGTAGCGCTGAACCTCGTTTTCCCCAAAACAAAATAAGGTTTGATGATACAATTTTTTTGTCGACAAACAATCAAATGCGATAGTTCTATTCCCATTCTGGATGGCAAAAAATTTACAAGACTTATAGTTGTAAGAAAGCCATTGATATAGGCCGCTATTGTCTGTCGTGGTCATAACCGTATATGGCATTAAATAATATAGCCTGCTCAGCTGGACACTTCTATAAAACAATTTCATGACATTATCGGCAGGAATTTTTTCGTCATTTTTGTTTGAAAAATATAATCTTGGTAATACAAGTAGTGCCCTGAAAAACAACTTGGGAGTTAACAACAATTCCGTTGATCTCACGTATGCGACACTTTCTATCTGATTTTTAAAAATAATCTTCTCTATTTCTCCAACATCTGAGTCGATGATTACTATTTTTGCACAACATGGTGTTCTCAATCGAAAATTGGCTTTCATATAAAATGTTACCTGAAATACTCCAGTGTATCTCTCAACACAACCTGTTGGATTTCTAAAGAATCATTGTCCTCAAAATTTGTCTTTAATTGAATAATCTTGGGCTGTATTTTCTCAGCCACTGGACAGCTATCCTGTAAGGAGTGCATTGCCGCATCTTTCTTGTATGACAGAAATGATGGCTCAAGGTAACTTAAAGACCAAGCACCATAAAATGCCTTACCACCTTTTCTAATAAATATTTTTCTAAAATCTTCCCAGTTAATATCACCTGTATCAAGCATAAATGCATACGTCCAATATGTGGGCTCTATATGTGAAGGCACATGCTGCGACACTACCCAGTCAAACTCTTGAATCACCTCATCATAGCCATAGCCAATCTTCTTCCTCAACTCCACAAGTTTCTCTGCCTTGTCTAATTGAGCGATGCCCATGGCAGCACACACCTCGGGCATTCTAAAGTTATAACCAATTAATTCATGCCTTTTGAAACTTGGTTGCTGAATCTGATCTTTAAAATTCTCGTTGGTGGCAGACTCTGCGCCTAATAATCGATAACCAAGGTCTGAGTACTTTCTTACTTTCTCGGCGTAATCAGCATTATTTGTCACTACTACGCCACCATCACCAGATGTTAAATGCTTACTTCTTTGAAAGCTGTATATTGAAATATCACCAAATGAACTTTCTCCTCTGCCTTTATATTTACCCAGAACACATTGAGCATTGTCTTCAATCAAAAGCAGGTTGCGCTCTCTAGCCAACTCAACGATTCTGTCCATTTCTGGAATTAACCCATACAGAGAGACTGTAATAATTGCCTTTGTTTTTTCAGTAATCTTCTCTTCAATAGACTTCGGGTCTATGGTAAAAGTTCGCTCATCAACATCTGCGAAAATTGGTGTCGCTCCAACATAAATTGGAGCATATGCAGTTGCAATAAACGTCAATGGGGGGACAATAACCTCATCTCCGGGCCCAACCCCTAATGCCAACATTGCAGCGTGCAACGCTGATGTTCCAGAATTAACCGCAATTGCATACTTTGACCCCACAAGATTATTGAATTTCTCTTCGAATAAATTTATATACTTACCCGTCAAACCATTAACAATAGCTTTTTTAACATATGTTAACTCATCCCCTCCTACTCTCCATAACTTTTTGACGTTTGCTTTCTCTTTGCTTATTGTTACCATGCAGTAAACCCCCCATCCACAACAATATTTTGTCCTGTCACATACGTTGACTCATCATTAATTAGATAACGTAATGTGCTTACTAACTCATAATCATGCGCCATCCTACCCATTGGTACTTTATTAGAGTACTTTTCCACGAACTCTTTGTCCTGTTTATTAAAAACACCTCCTGGGGATATACAATTGACCCGAACATTATATGGCGCCATATATGTAGAAAAATATTTTGTTAGATTTATAACTGCAGCTTTCGACGCACCATACACTTCAGGCGTTCGCCTATCTCCTTCTCTATAGAGCCGCATATCACCAGAACAAACCCCATAAATGGAGCCAATATTCACAATACACCCATCCTTTTGTTTTTTGAAATAATTATTGAATACCGCTTGCGTCATGAGAATTGTGCCCTTTATATTTACATCAAGCACATATGAGATTTCTTCCGGCTTTCTATCCTCAAACTTGGTAAACACAGACACTCCGGCGTTATTAATCAACAGCCCTATAGGTGCAATAATTTGTTGCAAAGCAAGTCTAATTTGGTCGGCACAAGTGATATCGACTTTATAGAATTCATCTAACTGAGCAGCCTTTGTGGCATCGACAAGATCAAATCCTATAACAAAATACCCTTGTTCTTTTAATACATTCACAATCACTTGACCAATCTGACCTTCACAGCCAGTTACAATTGCTGCTTTCAATTTCAATAACCTTTCCTCATCCTTTTTTGCTAAATCTCTAATTTCAACTCAAGTTCATCACTTTCATACATACCATTCTTCGTTTTTGTTAACTTATATTTAGGCATTTTAAATTTATTTATATCCAAAACAGATGGATTTTCTTCTACCCAGTCCAGTAGCTGTTGTAGTGTAAAATTCTTGTAACGTGTTCTCAATGATTTAAATACCGTTTCAAAAAATTCCAGGTCCTCTTCATAATCCAATGTCAATCTTAGCTGCGGATCAAATGTATAATTTGACTTCTCAAAATTAACGCTAAATAACCTATCATTCTGCAAAAACCACTCGAGGTATTCTGTATTTCTTGCTATTACTACTGTCTCATATATTGTTTTTATTGTCCGATAGGAAAAAATCTCTGTTTGACAGCCATAAGGCATATTAGTAGTTATCGTAACATCACAAGAAGAATTAAGATGTGATGCAATTGCCCGATCAATCATCACCTCATCCCTAACCAAATCATCTCCAGTAATTCGAACAATATGGTCTAAAGAATGTACAGACGCACTCTTAAAAATACGCTCAGAAACATTATCGGCGTCACCCCGGAAACAACAAATACCCTCTCTGAGCGCTATTTCTTCTAGCTTGTCGTCTGACTCATCGGTTGAGGTAGCTAGAATAATCGTTGAAATATTCTCACAGCGCTTGATTCTATCTATTAACCAAACAATTGATTCTTTTTGACAAATTGGTAATAGCGCTTTATTTAGTAATCGCGTCGAATTACATCTAACCACAATTACTGCTCCAACTTTTTGATGAAACAATCCCGACCTTATATACTCACCCCCTTTAACATCTGCCACAAGTCTTGAGTTCTCTATTTGAGCACTTGAGAGTGGAACCTTTATTTCAGCACTTTTTGTATATCTGAAATCTTGTGTTGACATAACGTCATTGCTTTTCTTTGCCTTTACAAAAGTTGGTGTCTTTTTGAATCTTTTCCTATACTTTTTCTCAGAATCAGTAAGATGACCAACTCTGTTAAACCAAGGAGATGTTTTTTTTACCATTGAGACAAATGACATAAACTCTTCCTCTCCAAGCGCAGATTCATAGTCCTCCCACTTTACCTCTCTATTCACGGTAAAATGCTTTTCAAGAAGGCATGCGCCCTCTGACAAAGCCATCATGGGAAATATTGCCGCAAGATCAAAACTCCCATCTATATGATCTGCACAACCAACCTTAACGTTGAAAGAGCGTCCATACTTGTTATATAAATCAGAAATTTCTTCTAATGAATGACACTCTACTGGCGTAGGAAAGGTTTGAACTCCCGGCATAAGAACAATATTTTTACTTAGATTGTTTTTCTTCAGATACAGTAATAACTCATAAATTTCTACTCTATGTGCTCCGCCTACACCAATAAGCGTTATCTTGTCATCCCTCAAAACCTCTGCTATAAAATGATAATTCAATAAGTCTTCAGAATGAACTTTATACCCATCAACCTGCACGGCTCGCGCAATTTCAAGCCCTCTTTCACCAAAAATATCAGCAAAAAAATAGATTTTCTGCTTCTTCACATATTGAGCTATATCTCTCCATTCGCTTTCCGTAAAACAAAGATCATTAAAAACCTTCCATTCCGGGTGCTCAGGAGTAGCTCGCTCTTCCGGAATGAAAATTTGTGACTTAATAATATTGACGCCACAACGTTTAGCACTATCAACTAGCTGAAAGAATTGGTCTATTTTTCCCTCATGACCACACGCGAACTCTGCGATAATGGCTGGATTACCGGGCCCCAACTCCTCATAAGTTATTTTCATAATTTCTCCGTATTTAATAAATCAATACTATCAATCTCTTTTAATTCTTGTTTGGACATGAAATCACCGCTACCATCAGCAATACCATAAATCTGCTTTGGGTTATTAATGTCATCAACAACAATATCTCCTCTCTCGCCCATAATACCTCCAGAAACAATATACTGGTCACGATACTTACGCCTTCCCATCTGATTCGTAAATATTTGCTCCATCATCATCAACTTAGCAACAACTCCAGCAAAAGCACAAGATACATCTAAACGATAAACTGAATGTTTTGATTTATGAGCAAGAGCAATAGCTTCTTTTTTAATACTTCCTTTCCCAATATCAATAATAATAGCGCCTTCCTTAAGGCTGTCTACTATTGACTCACAAATAACAGGCTCCCCCTGTGTTGCTCCTACTACAATATCAGCATCTTTACACGCATCAATATTATTTTCATAAGCTTGCACAGTTGCTATTGTATAAATGGGCTTAATTGTATTAAGAGCCGCTACAATTGTCTCTAATTTTCTTTTATTCCTCCTTGTAACGAAAACATTAGCCCCTCGCTCAACTAATTTTAATGCTAGTTTACTGCCTAAATTTCCACAACCAATTATTGCAATCCTCTTCCCGCCAACACCTCTGATTGAATGATCTAGTAGTTTAGAAAGCAGTGTATCGGCAGCCTCAACAGACAGGTCATTCCCTTTAAATGTCCACAACTTTGATTGCTTAATTGCCTCCCTCACTTCACGCTCAATATTACCAGGCTCTCCTGTTTTAGAATCTTTATCTGCTATTTTTTTCTCAGCATCAACTAAAACATATTCGACTCTACCATCAACTATTTTTGCAATCTCAATAGCTTCTTCTTCTGAATAAACAATGGCGCCACCAATAACCATTAAATGCATATTTCGAATAGGCGTCGTATAAGATGTAAAGCCCACATTTTTAGCTGTATTACCTATTACGAACCCTGATTTTTTATTACCTTTTGCAGCGATATTCAGAATCACATCTAATTGCTTCGTTATTTTTTCTGCAAGCATCCCCACTTATATAACATCCCAAGTAATTGGAAAATCCGCCTCCACTTTATTATTAGCTTTCCGACCAACAATTATATCTTTATATTTAGGCAAGAGCCCACCGCCAGGTCCTTTAATCACTATTTTATCTTCAGTAATAATTTCACCAATATTGATATCAACAGCAGCATATAGGCTTTTTCTTTGTGTATTCAATGTCTCAAACTCATTACCCTGAATTCTTTTTACCCCATCACCCATAATCTGCGGTATCTTTTTTGCCATCAACACAAGTTCAGAAAGTTCTTCGGGTTCAGATGAAAGAATATGATCTGGCCCTTCCATCGTACGATCTAGTGTAAAGTGGCGCTCTATGACATCTGCCCCCATTGCTAATGCTGTATGTGCCACAAATAACCCAAAAGTATGGTCAGACAAACCTACTGGAACATTAAAACATTTTTTCAGTGTATTGATGGCATTTAAATTCATTTCTGATGGTGACGCAGGGTAAGACGAATTGCAATGCAACAACACCACATTAGAATTACCAACTTTCTGAACGATATTCACAGCCTCCTCAACTTGACCTAAAGTTGACATACCCGTAGATAGAATCATCGGCTTGCCTGTTTTAGCAACATACTCTATTAAAGGCAAATTTGTGAGATCCATAGATGCAATTTTATAAAGATTAACATTCATCGTCTCAAGAAAGTCAACACTTGCCTTATCAAAAGGTGTTGAGAATATTTCAATACCTTTCTCCCGAGCATAATCAAACAATATTTTCTGCTTATCGAAAGGCATCGCTAAACGATTAAATATTTGAGCTAATGTCTCTTCAAGGCCAATCACAGTCTCAGCATAATTGATACTTTTCACTTTGTTCGATATACGCGAGTCGGGCAAAAAAGTTTGAAACTTTATTGCATCACACCCGGTCCTAACTGCTTCATCTATAAGTTGCTTTGCAAGCCTTAAACTACCGTTATGGTTCATTCCACCCTCAGCAACAATATATGCTGGATGGCCTTCTCCCACCATTCTGTTAAACATTACCTTTGGGTTTAATTGACTTTTAGGTGTTTCCCTTATAACACCAGTATATTGTGAATTATTTCCAGTAAGTATATCAACTGTATCAAAAGCCTTATGAAACAAGATCTGACTATCTGCATAATTATAATCACCCCCGGTTCCAATTGAGTAGAGTTGTTGATAACGACTAACTGTCGCTTTAGCTTGAGTAAGGTCTTGTTGGTAACCTTTATAATTAACTGGATAAACAAACCTTTCTTTATTGATACTTGCCCCAATAACTTGATCTTTATTAGCCAAACCCACTTTCTCAACCTGCTCACTAATCCTAGTGATTAACACCTCTTCACTCAAGGAGTCAATCTCATCCCCTTGTGAAAATGTCACCTCCACTGTAATGTATGTTTTATCTTTAGGCGCAACATATGGCGAGAGCTTTTTAGGCTCGGTTACACGATTAAAATTAATATCATCTGACCCATAATAAAGCCAATGAACACCTTCTGGAAGAATACTTTCTTTTTCATATGCAAGATAGATTGAACAAATTCCTCTAAATTTTAACGGTGTATGATTACCTAGAAAGCGAGCCGTCAAAGTAATAGGCAAGCTAGAAATAATGATATCATTCTCTACATTGATAATTTTTTTATTATCGAGGTGTATAGTATTAATGGTATTATTACTGTGATCCATGCCCGTTACAGAGCACCCCAGATGAATAATCCCCCCTAGTTCTTTTATTTTTTCAGCGATACGCTCATAGATACACCCTGTCCCATATTTACCAACTGCATTCCATTGATTATGGTAAAAGGGTGTTATTTTTTGCCTGAACTCTATTCTTTTTGGCGCCCAATCAGGTGTCATCTCATCTGTCGTTATTCCCCAAATTTTCTGAGGATATGTTTCAAAAAACATTTTTCTTAGAGTAGGACCAACCTGTGCGTCCATATATTCAGTATAATTGGTTGCACGAGCCTTTTTCTCCTCATCAAGAGAGTCCAGCTCACTAATCACCTGACTTTTCAACTGCTCTGGAAATTTTGAAATACTTTCCCAAGATAGAGGATAATCCCAATACTCATCAAAAGTTTCTCCTCTCACGTTCTTACACCAAAAATCGCCCTTAATAAATAAATCACCGAACTCTTTTTCCCAAAAATCTGCTAAACACTTATCTGGAGTATGATAAATATGCGGCCCAGTATCAACAAGAAAATCACCCCAACGCCAGGTCCGGCACATCCCACCGACCCTATCTAATCTTTCATAGATTTCTACTTTATAGCCATTCTCTAATAACTTCCACGCTGTCACCAAACCAACCGGACCTGCCCCCAAAATATATGCATGTTTCATACTTTTAGTTTCCTGCTTCACACCATTGCCCCACCACAAACATAACTAGATTTTATTCTGGATCATGAAAACTCATAATCACTAATTTTTGCACCATCAAACAAATAATTGAAATCTGCTTTTACCTTATTGCCACTCACGATATTATTCTTGAGCTCTAACACACTTCGCGCTATCGCAGAAGAATTGATAAATAACGACGAATAAACATGCTCATCATCTGCGCCATTTTCTACTGGCTCATATATATAATACGCTTTCCCGGCATAAATTGTTTCAAATATGGCAGTTCCGATATAACCTATGACCATAGATGTCTCATTTATAAATTCATAAGTTCTCCCAGTGAGCATTTCCACTTTCAAAAACAACTCACCAAAATAATTTTTCAAAAACTCTCTCATTGACTCATTAAATAAATTAGACTTCATCTTTAAACCAATACGATCATGACCCAAAGATACGAGACACTCTAATACTTCTTTAACATACTGAATAGAATAATCTTCTCGCCCTTCAGGGTTATTTACAACTGTCTGCACAGGATACATTACAATTGCATCAAACAACTCTTGGGGCTGTTTTTTAGGTGAAAAGTATGAAAGTAAAGGTGACTTTATTTTTAGGACTTGAGCCTCACTTATACCCTGATTAATAAAATAATCTACTGTCACCTGGCCAAATGCAAAGAAATAATCAAACAAATAAGACTTATTGTTCTGGTCCTTATAAAACCAATAGTCATCTTGGATAATATACGAGCCGTCAACACACAAATAGGTACGAATGTTTCTAGATCTTGCCAAGTATAATAAAGTCACATATGCAAAGTGCGTCTCATACGGGACAACTATATTATCAGGTTCGTAATAATCGAGCAGCTCGCTGAAAATTGCATAAGCCCTGTTCACATGTGAACAAGCCTCATTATATCGATCTAGAATTTCAGATGAAAAAAGTTCTATCAGCGCCTCATCCCATAAAATATTTTTCTGCTCTAAAATATTATTTAACCTCTCACTACTCAACAGTGATGAGTCAGGGCTAGATGGAAATACATTCTCTATATTCTCTGGCAATTTGAAATAATAACCCTTCCACGGGCATAAGCAATTAAGCACCAAAACATTCGAGTTCTTTTTCATTATTTTTGCATACGTCCAGTCTGAAATAACCAATGTACGGCGTTTTCGCTTACACATATTTATAAAGAACTTCTGAACGACCCGGGCAACTTTCGACAGCCTGTGAATCTCAGGATGTCTTTCAAATCGAGTCCTAGCAGGTGATGACGCCAATAAGAAATTAGTTTCTTTCTGGCTTTTAGATGTATACCATCGTATTTTTTCGTGAAAGTATTTTGCTGGTTTTTTAAGATATTCGGTCTCACCATCATAAATATACAAAAGATCTACTAACTTCAAGCAGTTCACAATTGCCAAATAGTTTCTATAAATGTTCGAAAATGCCAGCCTCAAACTCTGGCTGATAACCTGTGCCTGTGAAATATTATTCTCAAACGTCATGTCAATGCCATCTTGATCTCTATGCCAGTGATCAACCAAATAGTGAATAGCCTCTCTGTGTTCCCCCGTTGACTTGCTAGGCTCATAAAAATATTTTAGTTTCTGTCGCAGCGTTAAACTCATCAACCAAT
The DNA here is from genome assembly GCA_022601255.1 of Gammaproteobacteria bacterium. Lineage (GTDB taxonomy): Bacteria > Pseudomonadota > Gammaproteobacteria > Coxiellales > Coxiellaceae > JAHZIV01. The sequence continues at coordinate 37,971 of JAHZIV010000075.1, read as the reverse complement.
ATTCATTGGTATACCATACAACATCACTATTCTGAAATTTATCTTTCAACATGGGCAGATCCCCATGACAACTTACAAGAACGCCTATTTTCAAGCTATTGCGACTCCGACCAGTCTTTATTAAGTAAATAATTTAGTAATGCCAAACCATTCTTACCGCTCTTTTCAGGGTGAAACTGTGTGGCAAATGTATTTCCATGCCTAATGCATGCCAATATGTCAACAGCCCCATAGTGAGAAATATAGCTTTCATCGAAACTATGATCTGACGTCACCATATAAGAATGCATAAAGTAATATTCTTTATTATTAAAAAATTCCAAACCCAGCTGGCCTTTGGTTTCAATATTTTCTAATGACTTTACAGACCGCCAGCCCATATTTGGCAGTTTGATTGAGCTAACGGGCCTTTCAATCTTCACCACCTCACCATGAAAAACTTCCAGCCCTTTTGTTTCCACCCCACCCTCTATACTCTTCTCAAATAACAACTGCATTCCTAAACAAATACCAAGAAATGGAATATTCTTTCCTACCACATCTTGAATCCAAATATCGAGTTTTTTTTCATTCAACTTTTCAACAGCATACTGGTACGTTCCCACACCAGGCAAAATGACAAAATCAATCGTGTCTAATGATAGAGGTTCACTGACCACAACTGGCTCAGAACCAAGATGCTTAACTGCTTGTTGCAAGCTAAAAATATTACCAATACCGATATCAATTAATCCTACTCTAGACATTGCACAACTCTTCTAAAGTCATTTCACCATAGTGAAGAACACTTGCCATTGATACGGCATCAACACCATCAATTTGAACCAATTCATTCAAGTGTGATTCATTCCCCATACCCCCGCAAACAATTAAGGGAACTGTTACTATAGCCGCAACATGCTGAACCAACTCAAGATCAAACCCCTTTCTCATACCTTCCTGATCAACTGATGTTAATAATATTTCTCCGACCCCCAAAGTCTGCGCTTGTTTTATCCACTCCAGCACTTCAAAATCAGTTCTTTCTCGTCCATTATCTATATATGCCTCCCATGATTTTCCTCTTTTCTTAGCCTCAATTGATAAAACAAGGCTTTGAGAGCCAAATCGATTTGCAATATTCGTCAATAAATCGGGGGTCTTAATTGCCGCCGTATTAACTGCAACCTTATCTGCACCCATTCTAAATAAATGAGCTGCATCCTCAACAGTTCTAATACCACCTCCAACAGTAATCGGAATAAAAATATCTTTTGCGGCATGAGCAATAATATCACTTAAGTTGTTTCTATTATATAAACTTGCAACAATATCAATAATGATTAACTCATCTGCCCCTTGTTGATAATAATTGACTGCGAGTTTGTGTGGTTCACCAACAATACGTAACCCCTCTAATTGTATGCCTTTAACAACATTTGGGCCCTTAACATCAAGCCGAGGAATTAGGCGCATTCTTTTCATCACTAAGCCTCTGCTATTTCCTTAACGGAGGAAGATGCCTTAAATGCCTCATCGATGGGATAACGCAACTTCCAACCCCCATCGTAATACCACAAATGAGGCGAACGAAAATTATCACACAATATTGAAAAATACTCCCGATCCATAATTGGACTCTCGAACTGCCTTGCTGCTACAGGGAACTGGCCCTCAGGAATAGAAAGATAATCAAATATTTCATCGATAAACCTTTCAGGAAATTCATGATCGTATTTCTTAATTAGTGCTACAGCCTCATCTACGGTTATATCCCGCGACCTTGTCTCTTGCGAAGCGTCATACGTTGCTCGGCCAATACCAAATTTAACCCCAGTAGTGTAATAGTGCAAATCATCAATTTTATCATCAATACTATTATATTTACTGTATGTTCCTGGTGTTCTCTCAGGAGAGGCCTGAAAACCACCATGCTCAACAGCATAATAATAACAGCTTTGCGGATGCCATTTTAAATAATACCCCAAGTATCTCACTTCAATTTCCTTATCATGGACAATTTGCGGATCAATAGGCAAATAACTTTGTAGGTCGCTCTTTTCTAACCCAAAGTTTTCATATAACTCTTTAATTGATGTCCCCCCTAAGTAAATCTCACCTTGATCATGGCTGGTAAAATATTTCCAATCTCTTAGGGGATTCTCGCTATCTGCAATTGGGTTACCATACTCCGCTTCATTCTCACCAAAGAAAACTAACTTAATATTAAAAAGATCTGCCATTTTAGGGGCAAAATTCTTTTGCCCAATGATAAAACCCTGAAAAGGATGAAGTAAGTTATCAACGGCTAGGCGTGTTAATAATCGATGAACCCTGCCATTTGGCGTCATTAAATAATTATCCAATCCAGCATGAACCCATGACTGTAGGTTTTTCCATCCCCAGGGGGTATACATATTTGGCGCCCATGTTACAGTTAGAGGGTGCATACCATATTTAGTTTTTAGTATGTGTGCAGCATAAAAACTATCTTTGCCACCAGATCCCGGAACCAAACAATCAAAAGACCCATCATTCTTTCTATGTAGATCACACAACTCCCTTAATTCTTTTTCACGAACCTGCCAATCAATAGATTTATTTTTATTTTCAGTAAACCGACAGGCATCACATATACCATTCTCATCAAACTTTGTGGTACTTTTCAAGCTTTCCTTAGTATGCAGGAATTCTACTGCAGAAACTGGCATCTGGTTTGAATTGGCACATGTTCTACAATATTCTACCGCTTCCGGAAGGCCGTACTTAGGCACAACCTCAACAGCATCTCTTAAATACTTTTTCAGGTCCACTTGACCCGGATATTTAATCATAACCTCTCCTCATTTATACAATAGGTTTGCATTCAAAGTGTGAACCCATCATCCACCACCATATTCTGCCCATTAAAACACATGGACCAATCAGACAATAAATATAACAAAGCCCCTGTTAAATCATCCCCGCTAAGCATACCTTTATTCAAACAGAAATGCTTATATCTATCTAAAAAAGTTTCAGGCTGTTCCGCATATATGCCCCCTGGACTAATACAATTAACCCTTATATTCTTACCCTTTAAATATTTTGCCATATACTTTGTTAAATGAATAAGTGCTGATTTTATTGCTGCATAATCAATGGGCATCTCCATTGTTGTGTTTTTATATAATTCAAATCTAGGCGCTATAACGCCATATATAGATGCGATATTCACAATATTCCCATAACCCTGTGCTATAAAATATTTTGAAAACTGTTGGCTAGTTAAAAAATAACCTCCTAAATTCATGCCCAAATTATCTATAAAATCTTCATACTCAACATCAAAGAAATTTCTTCCAAACTTACTATTTCGAGGGTAAGCATTATTCACTAAGGCATCAATTCGACCCAAGTCTTTGTGTAACTCATCTAACATATTCTGAATAGAATCTTTTGAAGTAATATCCATTTGTCTTGCACAAACATGATCACCTATTTGATAAACTAGCTCAGCTGCTGCTTCATCATCGATATCTGCAATAACTGCGTAACCGCCGTAATCGACTATTGAGCGCACAAAAGACTGGCCAATTAAACCACAGCCACCTGTCACCACAACCACTTTATCTTGTAATATTTTCATATTCATTACGTTAGGCGTGAGAATGTTGTGATGCGGACAGGTCCTTTCAAGTATTGTTCCACCATTGCTCCTGTTGAAGTCCACAATGAGAGTTTCTCAAAAACACGATTTACTGCCATACGATATTGATCAAGTACCAGCTCACTATAAGCAAAACTAGTATACACAGCAGCCCCTTGAAGGAAACCCGCTGTTAGCATCTCTTGAGTAAACAATGTCTGAACCACTGAACTATCGTTACTATTAAAAGTAATATGGGTTAGGGGTAACATGCCATCAATAGAAATATCTATATTATTCTTATTCGCCGCTTCAGACCAAATGGAGTTAACCGCTGCCCCATATTCCTTTAACTTCTCATGGACACTATTTTTAATATATTTTTTTAGAGTCGCAATTGCTGCAACGAAACCTATTCTTTCTGTCCAAAAAGTTGAGCTAATAAAACTATCTGCTGCAACTTGCATGATATCACGCCGACCAATAACCGCTGAGATAGGAAACCCATTCCCCATTGCTTTCCCAAAGACTGCTATATCTGGCTCAACACCATATGTTAGATGGACACCACCTGCGTTTACTCTGAAGCCACTCGTAATTTCATCGAAGATAAGAATTGCACCCAGTTTATCCGCTTTTTCTCTGATTGTTTTTAAAAAGCCACCTTCTGGCTCAACTGATCGACGAGGCTCCATAATAATGCAAGCAATTTCATTATAATTTTCATCCAGACATTTTTCGAAGCTCAATAAATTATTATAGAAAAAAGGAATTGCTGTGCCTGATAACTCTTTTGGCACACCATTAGGGTGTAGGCCAGGCAATAGTTGATCTGTTAAATTATCCGCATCTGCTACATTTGAAGAAATATACCAATCATGCCAACCATGATAACCACAAAATAAGACCCTAGACTTTCCCGTAAATGCTCGAGCAATACGAATAGCTATCGCACAAGCTTCTCCCCCAGTTCTTGCAAACCTTACCATATCCGACCAAGGATGCAATCCAACCATCAACTCTGCAAGCTCTACCTCTTCAGGAGCATTCAATGTCGTCATCGAACCATCTCTTATCGCTGCTTTAACCGCCGCATTCACATCGGTGTCAGCATAACCCAAAACACATGTGCCTACACCCATTTGAGCAAAATCATAGTAATGCTGATCATCAAGATCCCACACAGAACAGCCTCTTGCTCTTTTATAATAAGCGGGCCATTGCTCTGGTAAGAATAATTCCGCTCTTTTTGATAAAAGTTGGTTGCCTGTTGGAATAATTTTTTTAGCTCGCTCCCAAAGCTCTTGCCCTGTCTTACTCTTAATCACAGAAAACAGACTCTCTATGCAGTAGAATAGCCTCTATCATTCTAAAATCTTCAATATCATCGATCTCTAATGCCTTATGCTTTGGCATCTCAAAACCAATTGTTTTATTGTGATAAAAGGTCTCCTCAGCTAATAATTTTTCTGTTTTAGAGACATAAATAGACCCCTCAAAATAATACAGATCTTCAATATCTTGCCTTCTAATGGCCTTCATTCCTTTATTTTCATAGCCACATATATAGCCATCTTCGTCTTTATGAATTAAAAACTCCGGGCTTTGTGCTTCAACCTTACAAACACCAACAATTGCATCAGCTTTTGAAGCTAGTAATTTTTCAATAGCACCATCAACATCTTCAACATCTCTTAAAGGTGATGTTGGCTCTAGTAATACAATGTAATCATACTCCTTGTTATAATTTTTTTTATAAAAATTACATGCGTGCTTCAGTACATCAAAAGTTGATGATTCGTCTTGCGCTAAAGACTTAGGCCTGATAAAGGGCACACTCATGCCAGCTTTCCCTGCTAGATCAGCGATTTTCTGAGAGTCAGTTGATACTATAATCTTATCAATATATTTTGATTGCTTCGCAATGTCAGTTGACCACATAATCAAAGGCTTCCCACATAATATTTTAATATTTTTATCTGGTAGCCCCTTACTTCCTCCACGGGCAGGAATAACTGCTAAAAACGTCTTACCTTTATACATCTAATATCTCACAAAATTCTCGATTGACTCCTCTATATTCATCTATTCTACCGATATCAACCCAATATTCATGAATTGGAAACACCACCACCTTAAACCCTTCTTTCTTTGCGTTCGCAATTAAATCTGTCATATGATAAGGTGCCTCAAGACTTAGTTGCTTCAAAACACCAGGGTTAATTACATAAAGACCTGCGTTTACAAACTGACGTATAGTAGGCTTTTCTTGAATGCTTATCAGTTTGTGCCCCTCATAACGCACCACACCATAGGGGATATCAACATAATACTTGCGCATACAGACAGTGATATCTGCTTCATGCACCTCATGGAAATGTATTAAATGCGTGTAGTGTACCTTCGTTAGCACATCTCCATTTATAATAATATATGGAGCATCATGTTTATCACTATCACAAATTGCAGACAAAGCACCTGCTGTCCCTAATGGCTCATGCTCATAATGATATTGTATATCTACTCCCCATTGCTCACCATGGCCAAAATAATTGAGTATTTTCTCTGATAAGTAATGCACTGTTAATACAAATTTGTGGAAGCCATAATTCTTTAGCTCATTAATAATATGCTCTAACAAAGGCTTATCGCCAACAGATAACATCGGTTTTGGACAGTCATCTGTCAATGGCTTCAATCGCGTCCCATAACCACCCGCCATTATAACCACATGATTCTGCTGAATTTGTTTTTTCGAAAGATTATGTAATGTTTCGATACCTGTCACCTCATAGTTATCATTAACAATTGGCACCTGTAAAATATCTTCACGCTCTAAAAGCATGCGAATTTTCTGCTTATCTTCAGATTCATGGACCACAAAAGGTGAGTCATTCATCACCTTTCTGACAGTTTCAGTTAAAGGTATATGGCGCATAATCGCTCGACGAACATCACCATCTGTTATCGTGCTGATTAACCTCTTATTTTCATCGACCACTAGGGCAACTCGATACATACTAGCCTCGTTGATAACAGCAATAACGTTTTCAATGGTGCAGTCTACTTGCACCATCGTTTTTTCCCAAGAGTTACCCATACACCTCTGCTTTCTCAGCGTCTTGTTTTATCACTGCACCCGTTGAAATTATGGCATCTATTGAGACTTGAACATTTTGAATAATCGTAGCTCCTGCCCCAACAAATACGTGATCCTTCAATACAACCCCCCCGCACAGCGTGGCCCCTGGCGCAATATGACAGTAGGAGCCAATCGCTCCATCATGATCAATAGAAACCTTTGTATTAACAATCGTATTTCTACCCACGATAGTAGAGGGTTGTATAATAGCTCCTGCCATGACCTGAGCCCCCTCTTTCAACAATACATCGTCTGCTACAACTGCATCAGGATGAACAAGCGTCTCAAAATTATATTCTTTATCCTTAAATTTTTTATAGATATCATAACGAAGCTTATTGCGCGGCATATGGCCAATCCCATTAACCAACAGAACTTCACCTGGACTATAAGTCAATACCACTCGATCATCGCCTAATTGTTTTACATTTAATGCCGGTGACTGACGATCAGGGGCTACCAAACCAAGGATATCTCGACCACTACGTTTTAATATATCTATACAAACTTTCGCATGCCCTCCCGCACCTAATACAATAACTGGTTTAAAATTCAATTGGGTCACCTTGTTTTAGGTCAACCTTCAGCCTCTCGCCCAACACTTGCCAATAGCTCATCGGTGATCTACCCGTAGCAGGACGCAGTATTCTGATATCATTCACACCAATCGTTTGCCCTTCTGAAAGATTAGATGCAGCTATTAAACTTCTTCTAGCAACCTGCAACGTATCCAGCTCCGCTATGCTTGGTTTCTTCATACTATTACCAAGAGCCATTTCCACCTCACGAATTGCTTTAACCATTTCTTTCAGTTCATCAGGGCATAATGAAGCTTTATGGTCTGGACCAGGTAGGTTCTTATCAATTGTAAAATGTTTTTCTAAAACACCAGCACCACATGCAACCGCCGCTATCGGAACAGCAATCCCTTCTGTGTGATCAGAGTAACCAACAGGCAAACCAAATGCATGTCTCATGGTTTTGATTGCCCTTAGATTAACCTCATTAAAAGGAGCGGGGTAAAGTGAAGTACAATGTAGTAGACTTACTTTATCTTTTAAAGCGGCCACCCCCTCTTTGGATAAATATGCCTCCTTAAATGCTGAAAGTGATGGCTTATCACCATTAATTAACCCAAAAGCAATCACTGATAGTGCCAACTCAATATCACCTATGGTTGACATACCTGTTGATAAAATAAGTGGCTTCTTAGTTTTCGCGAATTCCAATAACAGTGGGCCATTGGTAATTTCACCGGAAGGAACTTTTAATCTTGAAAGATCTAATTGTTGATCTAAAAACCTCAAACTGTTTATATCAAATGCAGTTGACAAAAAATCAATGTTATTTCCTTTACAATATGCCAATAATCTCTCATGCGAATCATGCGACAACTCTAGTTTTTTTAACATTTCTTGTTGCGTCTCACTATGATTAGACATTTTAAGCTGATACTTTGCTTTTGGAGCACCCTCTATCGCAACTTCTTCAGCCACAAAGGTCTGAAACTTGACGGCATCGGCACCAGCATTAACCGCAATATCGACAAGCTCGAATGCCAGCTTCTCATCACCATTATGATTAACGCCTGCTTCAGCTATAACATATGTTCTTTGCATGCACACTCTCACTATCAAAGAATTTCTTGACCAATATATCTGTCAAATTAATATCTCTAAGTGTATTTTTTATTTTACTTGATGCATCACCATAACCATAAGGTGAGTTTATACTCGCAATTGAAGAAAGAAAGTCTTTGCTCATCGCCTTATTAATTGCTTCTAACATCTTTGTTTTTTCTGCATCACAGCAAATAACCGTATTTGCTAATTCTCTACCTTGCTGCCGTATCCCCACATTCACGGTTGGAGTTCCCATTAATGGGACCTCTATCAACCCACTCGAAGAATTGCCCAGGACAAAATTGACTTGCTTTGCTAAACTTAGATATTTCTGCAACCCCAAGCTTATAAATAGATGTCGTTTGTCAGGAAATCGAATGACATTTTTCTTAATAAGGTCACGGATCTTGTGGTTGGCTTCATCTGCATTTGGCTCGGTAAAAACAACCGTCGCTTCTGGAAACGCCTCTAGTGCTTCTAACACTATATGAAAATCTTCAATAGAATTATTTTGTTGTGCTGTTACTGGGTGATAGGTACATAGAATATTCACGTCTGAGAAGCGTATATCCAGTAGCTCCTGAATTTCTTGCCTTGAAGAGAAGGCCGTTCTATTTAAGTGATCCAAACCAGGCGCACCGTGATTAAAAACAAACTCTGGTGACTCACCCAGCTGTAAAACCCTATTGGCATAACACTCAGATGCTGGGAAATGAATATGCGATAGTTTCGTAATTGCATGTCGGATACTATCATCAATAGCACCTTGCGTGACCTCACCACCATGAATATGCGCAATTGGTATCTTGAGGCTCGTGGCAGCCATGGCAATCGCCAATGTCTCCCACCGATCTCCCAGCAAAACCACCACATCAGGCTGCAATCTTGAAAAGCTATCAACAAATGAAATGGTGGCCAACCCCATTGCTTTACCTATACCAACACCCGAATCACTTGACATTAAAAACTCAATGCGATTATTGATAAAAAAACCATCCTCTTCAATTTGCGCAACTGTCATTCCAAATTCAGGTGATAAATGTGCCCCACCGACAATTAACTGCAAAATAAGATCACTATCCTCATTAACCTCTTTCAACAACCAATATAGCAAACCATATTCGGCTCTTGTTGTAGTAATCACCGCAATTTTTCTTCTATCTACCAGCATTACTATACTACTTGGATACTCTCAGCCATAAGCATTTTATAATACTTCCTAGGGCTCATTGTTCGATGTTGAAACTCGATTTTTGGTGGCCTAAAGTTCTTTGATGATACATCATGATACATTCCTACTAAAGAATATCTAACATTCTTGGAATTATTCTCGCCAGACCGATGAATCGTTTTTCCAGAGAAAACCAGAAGATCACCTAATTCGAGTTCTACCTGTATTGGATTATATTTTTTTATAGTGCTGTCATTAATAATAATTTGGTCTGCCCGGCCCTCTTCTTCAGTCCATGTTTGCGCTGGAATACCCTCACGATGTGATCCTGGACACACCCAAATTGTTCCATTCATGCGTGTAGTGTCTCGAACAAGTGGCGCCCAAGTTTGTATAAAATTAGATTCTGGTATTGTATAAAAGACTTCTTGATGCCAACCGTATGTCCTTCTTTCATCGCGTGGCGAATCAATTCTACACCTATTTGTGAACCCATATAGCGCAGAATCCAAGTCTCTCGACATAAGAAAATTAATGAGTTGTTGCAACTTAATATTACCACAGATTCTAAAAAATGACGGCATCTGGAAAATAGTATCATAAAGCATAGCGACATATTCGTGCCCCTTGTCCTTTAGGAGCATTATACCATCATCATATATTACCTCACCTGAAGGATATGGCTGCATTATTCCTGCTTTTGATAAAAAATAGGCAATACAATCAGCGAGCTCCATAGAAAAATCATTTAAAAGCTCTTTGCAAAAAAATGATTCTTTTATCAGATATCCATATTCATTGTAATTTCTTTTATCTTCATCGGAAAACATCAGTACCCCCCCCTTCGAATGACTATTGAAGCACTCTCATGATAGTTGTTAGCCAATAGCTTACTTCCCACCACACTACTTGGAACATTTGCTAAACAGTCAGCCAGCAACTCTGTATTAGTAAGATCATAGTGTTGATCGCCAAACAACCCCAAATCATGCATTGGCTGCCATGCAGGGCGTGTCATCACACCTGAGTCATTAGTAATACGAAGAAATTCATCTCGACTTGCTTTATCTTTTAATAACACAGTATTCAACCAATAATTGGATTTTGTATGCTCTGGCTCATCAAAGAAAGTTAGATCTGAATATCGCTTAAAAAACACTTTATAATGATCTGCCAACTTGCGCTTTCCTTGCAAAAAAATCGGCAAGCATTCTAGCTGTGCAAGACCTAATGCTGCATTAATATTTGGCATACGGTAATTATAACCTATCTCATTATGCACATATTCCCATTGATGTGGCACTTTGGCTGTAGTGGTTAAGTGTTTAGCGCGCTTTGCTAACAGCAGGTCATTGGTGACAAGCATGCCACCGCCACCGGTGGTCATGATTTTATTACCATTAAAACTAAACACGCCCATCTTACCAAAAGTACCTGTATGCTTATCTTGATAATAAGACCCAAGCGACTCTGCGGCATCTTCAATTAACTGAATATGATATTGTTCACACAAAGTTGCTATTCCATCAACTTCAACAGGATGCCCAAAGGTATGCATGGGCACACAAGCTTTGATTATTTTTTTAGTGGATTTGTTAATACAGACGCCGCTTTCTATTTCTGCATATTTAATCAAAAACTGTTCCAATGCGCTTGCCGAAAGACCCAATGTTTTTTGATCGATATCCACAAAAATAGGGTTCGCCCCACAATACTTTATTGCATTGCAAGTTGCGACAAATGTCAATGGTTGCGTTATCACCTCATCATTTTCAGAGACACCAGAAAGCTTCAAAGCAATGTGTAACGCAGCTGTCCCATTAACTGTTGCTATTGCATACCTTGCCCCAACAAAACTTGCTAACTTCTCTTCAAATAGATCGACATACTCACCCACACTCGAAACAAAAGTTGAATCAATTGTATCAAGCACATATTTTTTCTCATTTCCTATAAATCGAGGCTCATGTAACGGAATAAAATCATCCGTATCATACATCTGTCTCACAAATTTTATAAAAGCCTCATACATTATATAACCCTGCTTTAAACTTACTAAGGTTTGCCCCCCGCGTGAGCCAATTAATGGTTTTTATTAGACCTTGCTCTAAACTAAATTGGGGTTTAAATCCCGTTAAATTAACTAATTTTTTATTATCACACCTCAATCGAAAAACTTCTGAACTACCAGGCCTTTTTCTAGCCTCATCAGTTATCAGCTCAACATCACTTTGCATATTTTTTTTGATTAAATCAAATAGTTCGCCAATGCTGATTTCTGTGTTAGAGCCAATATTCACTGACGTTCCAATGACATCCTCAGAATTCAACAAAGAAATTAGCGCGCCACAAGTATCTTCCACATAATTAAAATCTCTCGTTGGTGTCACATCCCCTAATTTAATCTGTTGCATACCTGAAGCAATCTGGCTGATAATAGTTGGGATTACAGCTCTTGCAGATTGCCTTGGGCCATAGGTATTAAATGGTCGCGCAATGATTATTGGCAGATCAAATCCATGGTAGTAACTCATCGCCATTGCATCTGCACCAATCTTTGAAGCACTGTATGGAGACTGTGGCTGTAGAGGGTGCTCTTCATTAATAGGTACAAACCGAGCAGTGCCGTATACCTCACTAGTTGATGTATGAATCACCCGCATTACATTATTCTCTAATGCCGCCTGGCAGATATTAAGTGTCCCTGTAATATTAGTCTCCACATAGCTCTGGGGTGCCAAGTATGAATATGGGATTGCAATTAAGGCAGCCAAATGAAAAATAACATCAATATCTTTTGTGATTTTTTTACAAAAAAATGGATCGCGCACATCGCCTGAGATAATATCTATCTCATTTTTGCAAGAAACATCTTCTAGCCAACCCCAGCTATTGAAAGAATTATATTGAGAGAGTGCTTTTATCTTATAGCCCTTAGCATGCAATAACTCCACCAAATGCGAACCAATAAAACCATCTGCACCTGTCACTAATACAGTCTTCATTTTATGCGGCCTCAGCTGTTAACTGGTGTCGCTGATTGATATCAGCAAAACAACCTTGGTCAATAACACGACCTTGTTTCATCAAATAAACACGGTCACAATCCGCAACTGTTGATAACCTATGCGCAATGATTACAATCGTAATTTGATGACGCATTCTTTTTACTGCCTCCATTACGGCCGACTCCGTTTTACCGTCTAATGAGCTCGTCGCTTCATCTAATATTAAAAGGCTTGGTTGTGAATATAGCGCCCTTGCAATTCCAATTCGCTGAATCTGACCACCACTCAACTTTACACCCCGCTCACCCACTAACGTATCGTATCCATCAGGCAATTCATTCACAACAAAATCATGAATGGCTGCGGTCCTAGCTACCTGCTCAACAATAACCTGATTAATCTGATCAGCAGGCAAACCAAATGCAATATTTTCACGGATTGAACAGTCTGCCAAGAAGATAAACTGCGGAACATAACCCAAATTCTTTTGCCATGCCTGTATCTTGTCATTTGTATCTAATACAAAATCATCTACAATTAACTGGCCCTGCGTTGGCCTTAATAATCCCAGCATGATATCAATCAAAGTGGTCTTACCAGCACCTGTTTCGCCAATGATACCCACCATTTCATTTTGATTAATCATCAAACTAACATTTTCCAACACGGATTTATGATGCCCTGGATAATGATATGACAATGCACTCACGGAAAACTGACGCCCAAAAGACATGTTTTTTTTACAATTCACAACTGAACGTTCATTTGTTCCCCATTGAATATTTTCTTCATCACTCACGCTATCATAAACTTTATCCAGTGATGCCGCAGACACTTTTATTTGTGAAATTCCTGCAAACATAGCTTGAAGTGCTGGCAACAGACGATAGCCTGAATAAGCATACAAACCTAAAACTGGAATAACATGACGACTATGATGCCCCATAAGTACTAGTGTTATCAATATAATGCCACCAAATGCAACAGCCTCTATAAAATATCTAGGCATACTTTGCATTAACTGCGTAACTGAACGACACTCTGCTTGCTGCAGCAATAATGGCGATGATTGCTTCACAAACTCTGCTTCATTATTTTTCAACTTGATATCCTTAATCCCGCCAAGCGATTCATTTATCAATTTATATATCGCATCGCCACTTGTTACCATTATCTCACTCTTTGATTGCAGCATCCCCTTAAGGCACATATAAACAAGACAATATCCACCGCCGAATAACAAAAATGTTAGTAACGCAACCTCCGGGTTAGCCAGAATAACTAATGCCGTGATGAACAGCACTAAAACCGCATTTGTAATTAGCTGCAAGAGCTGAAAAAGATAGCCTTGAGTGAACTGTTCTGTTAGTGTTATTAGATTGTTTGCTAATGAAGCTGAATTATTCTCAATATGAAATTCATAGGGCTTATATAAATAAATTGTATATAAAGTTCGTGTTATTTTAGCACGAATATTTGCCGCAACTCTATTTGATAACCATAGCGTGAAAGCTGCCATACTATTAGTCAATACTAGCATTAAAAATGCCAGTACCCCTATAAAAAAAATAAAGTGAACTGAGCTGCTAAAGTGAAAAAGATTGTATACATAGAGTAACTTTTTATTCTGAAAAATAGATTGGGGATCAGCTGCAATCATGATAAAGGGTATAACAACCGCAATACCCACTACACTTAATAACGACATTATTATCATTGGAATCAGAAGCAATGATAAATATCTTTGATCCTTCGGAGCAATTAACTTTCTAATTTTTTGTATACGATTCAAAATTAGGCTTCATCATAGCTACCGCAGTCTTTGTGATTCCTCACAAGACTGCATTCTAGCCTTATTACCCAAAACTCAATGGGTAAATTTCTTTATCCTTCAATAATCCCTAAAATCTTATAAAAAAAGATTCTTTTATACTCAAAAAATCCCGTCAACTTGTCATACACCTTTTGCGGGGCTTTCATGTCTGACACAATCGCTACATCAAAATCGTTTAAATCTTTTTTTTGCACAGCACCAAAGAGCTTTACGTTCAATGTAGTATCTTTTATAACTAGCAGTGCAATTTCAGCCAACTCACTATTACCAACCAAAGCAATATTGCAGTATTTTTTTTGTCTAAATTGCTTCACAAAGGCTTCTGTCTCTTGCTTCACTTGACGATAATAGTGAAAAGAATTGCTAAGATATCGTGTAGTTAATCTACTTTTTTCAGAGAAACCTTGGGGTGTTAAATAATAAAGGTAACGATTGGCAGGTGTTTGCTCAACTTTAATTAAGCCTTTTTTGACACAACGCTTAAGGTAATTATTGGTCAGGCCTAACGCTAAATTTAATTTTTGAGAAAGATTGCGCTGCGTCACATCAGATTGTTCAGCAATTGTTTGCAACAACGGTAAAGTTATTTCCATATCATTATGATCCGCGTTCATGGCATGAACACTGTAAACTATCCAACAAAAATTGCAAGCACAAACTACTTAACAACAAAACACTGCAACTCTTTTTCTTTCTGGCTGAGCAATTCATTTACACAATATTTTTGTTCAAAATGCTGTTTAACATAATCAGTGCCACTCAAGCCTCTTTCGCTGCTTAACGAGTTATTCACGACACACTCCCTTAAACTCAAAATCATCCCCTCAACATCATCACTCACTACTGACACACCACACTGTGCCTCACGAATAATCTCATGGCCATCACTTTCTTTATTTAAAAATGCCACAACCGGTAACCCTGCCGCCATATAGCCCAATATTTTACCCGGAACAACCGGCGTTTTATTCTTTGGACTTAGTGATACAATCCCTGCATCACACGCTTTCAATAAATCCACATAATCATCTGCTGCTATAAATGGCTTAAATAGAATATTTTTCAAGCCCCGGCTATTTACATAATCAACCAAAGTCTGCTTATCAGCGCCATCACCCACCATGAGAAACACCACATCTTCTAAATCTTGCAACTGCTCAAATGCTTGCACTACTGCCAATAGATTCTGTGAAGGCCCCATCACGCCAGCAAATACAAACACAAATTTATCCTGCAGCCCAAACAGCTCTCGATAATCTTTAACCACTGGCTTTTGAAACCGCTTAACATCAATCCAGTTATGCACCACTTTAGATTTATCCCTTAAAACATCATAACGTGCAATTGACATTTCTTGGTTGCCCTTCGAATGAAACGTTACCTGATCAGCGTGCCGATACAAATAGCTCTCCAGCCAACGATACACCTTAATCAACCAACGATTGGTCAACACGCCCAAGTCAATTGCATTCTGCGGAAATAGATCTTGCACATTTAGAATAAACTCAGCCCCGGTCGATTTTAACCACGCCCCCACAAAACCCAAATTAATCGGTGGACTATACACAATCACTTTATCAAATGGCTTTTTACAATATTTTTTGATCTTAAACAAATACAAAAAAGGCATCACCCACTCAGCAATACCACGCATCACAAAATTGACATTATGATGTTTTAAAACCTTAATACGCAACACATCAATACCAGCTTCATTTAACCATTCCTGGTACACAACGCTTTTTTGTTTTTCATCTAAGTTATAACGTGGCCAGCTCGTCACCACAGTAACCTGATGACCCTGCCGATGTAATTCCGTCGCTAACTCAAACATCAGCTGTGATGCTGAGCGAATCTCCGGTGGGTATGCGTTGGTGACTAAAAGTATATTCAAGGTTAATTGCCTTCCCTGTTGCCAATGATTGTTCGATTGCAAAAACTGTTCTCATCGTTGTTAATATCGTGTCTATGGGAACTGCGGGCTCACACGTGCCCTTAACACTACCAATAAAGTGCCGCAGCTCTTCTCGATACCCCATTTGTTGACTCGATGTTTTAAATTTCTGCGTGCCTTTTGCAGATATTCTCACAGAGCATCTGAAATCTGTTGAGCGAATCGTACTGCCCCCGCAGAAAATTTCAAGCTGCTCGCGGCTATCTGCTTTAGCACCGGAACCCGTATATGCCAATGCAGCTACAGAACCATTTGCGAATTTCAAATTTACCACAACATTATCATTGTTCACCGTCACCTGATCATCTGCCGATACACGTTCGGCATAAACTTTTACAGGCTTAGAATTCACTAAATATTGCATCAAATCAATAAAATGCGATATCTCGCCTACAATACGACTACGTCCTTGGTGGTCTTGATGCACCCAATGATCTGCTGGCACAAAACCTGCATTAACACGTAATTGCAATACCATCGGCTGTGCACATTCAGACAACCAAGATCGAATCTTGATTGCATGTGGCGAGAAGCGCCGATTATGCCCTACCATGATGATAGGTGTTTTATCTGCTGCTGAAACTGCTTCTTGAATTTGATTCAGTTCAACCATATTGATACATAACGGCTTCTCAACAAATAATGCTTTACCCGATTGAATCGCTCTCAATACATGAGCCGCATGTTGGCTATGTGGCGTAATCGAAAATATGGCATCCACATGATCATTTCCAAAAATCGCATCTGCATCTGTAGAGCAATTTGCAAAACCAAACTTACGTGCCGCATGTTCAGCACTCATTCCCGAAGTTGTGATCAAAGTATCTAATTCAATATCTTTAATTTTTGCTAACTCCGGCAACAACAATGCCTTTGCAAATAAACCCGCGCCAATGACGTTGCAGCTGAGCTTACTCTTACCAGCACTGTTAGAGTAGGGTAGCGCTACGTGTCGGTTGATGGCCGTATCAGTATCATACTCAAACAACACACCAATTTGCTTCTCATCTTGGTTTTCAAGTAGTGATTGATACACCTCTTCAGCAGCATCAATTTTTTCTGTTCGCGTTGTTAACAAATCTGTTTTGACTGCTCCAATAGATAATAGACGTAAAAATTCTTCGACATTGCGTTTCTGTGTCCAGCGCACCTCGCCAGCAGGAAAGTCAACGCCTTGTTTTTCATAAGGCTCATAGAGCGCGCCGGCACCACCCGCCTTTGACACTACCAGTTCAATCTCTTTTTCCCACAAGGCATTACGATCTGGGTGAATATCCGCAACCCCCACAACCACACACTTACCTTTAGCACGCAACAAATCAATTGCCAAATCAACTGGCTGACTCGATTGCGTAGCTGCTGTAATAATAACAGCGTCAGCACCTACCGAATGAGTGCTACTCTCAATCTGTTGCATAATAGTATTAACATCTGTCGATGCAAAATCGGCACCACACGCTGTTGCCAACTCACACTTGTGCTCACTCAAATCCATGGCAATCACACGACAGCCATAGGCTTTTAAGATTTGCACCGTTAGAAGACCCAGCAAACCTAAACCTATAACCACAACTTGTGAACCAAAAGTTAAATTTGCCTGGCGCACACCATGCAGTGCAATCACACCCAACATGGAAAAACAGGCTTGCTCATCAGAAACATTGTCAGGAATACGACACGCCATATTAATCGGCACGGCAACAAATTCTGCATGACTGGCATACCCATGGCCGACGCATGCCACGCGATCACCAGGCGCAAATTCATGTGCTGCAACACCTGTCTCTACAACTTTGCCTGCACAGCTATAACCTAATGCAGAAGGCGTATCGAGTCGTCCCATCGCTTCTTTAAATGTTTTGACTACGCCTTCTTTTTTAGCCTTATCGATAACACGCTTAACCAAGTCGGGGCGAGCCTTTGCCTTTCCTACCAAGGACTTCTTACCCAATTCAATCATCGAGCGTTCGGTACCCATACTAATTAATGAAAAATGATTGCGAACCAATATTTGCTTAGCACCGCACTGCGGCACTGGCACCTCTAAAAGTGCTACTTTTCCTGTCTTATAGCTTTGTATGACTTGCTTCATGCACTCACTTCAGATTCTTGTTGAATGACATATTCCTTCACAGCAGAAGACATGCCTGGTGGGAATTCGGCATCACGCAAGATGTAACTCCAGTTTTCTTCAAACCATGCTATCGCATTCTTTAGGCCATCTTTGAAATCATTCTTCGGCTGATATCCCATCAACTCACCCGCTTTATCGACACTCGCACGCAAACGTGATTTAGTATCCCACTTGCGTCGACCCACACGCATGATACCGGCCTTGTTGCCAACCGCTTCATTCACCATCTCAGCCATCGCGATAATTTCAGTCTCAACACCCGATGCGATATTCATTTCTTCACCAATGACACTTTCATAATGACCTGCTCTTAATAATGCATCCACAATATCGTCTACATAAGTAAAGTCGCGCGTCATCTTACCTGTACCCGTGATGGGCAACGGCTGACCCTTCATCGCCCAATAAATAAAGTTGGGGATTACATTACGATATTGACCCGGCACTTCACCTGGTCCATATGAATTAAAGAAACGCGTCTTAACAACAGGCAACCCATAATGATGATGATAAAAATTACAGTATAACTCACCTGTCATCTTGGAAATCTGATACGGCGTACTTAAGTGCATCGACATGAACTCTTCTTTCAATGGCAATGGCGCCTGCGCCCCATAAATTGCACAGCCCGACCCCGCATACACAAAACGTTTTATGCCGCCAATTAAATTAGCATACTCCAACATTTTAATCGTACCCAGGCCGCTTACTAGCATGTCTTTTTCTGGATAATCGACCGAGTTCTGGTTAGCAAAGAATGCTGCTAAATGAAAAATATAACTGGGCTTCTCGGTAAATACACGCTTAAGATCAACATCATTACCAATATCACCTTTAACAAATAAGACATTGGGCAAATTGGGTATATTCCATTGATACGACGATGACAAATCATCGAGCACAATCACCTTGCTAGCGCCCGTTGACGCTAATGCACGCACCAAGTTGCTACCAATCGCACCCGCACCACCGGTAACTAAAATAACCTGATCTTTATAAGTATCTGCTGTTGGATGTGCCACTTTCAAACTCCTTATGCTTTTCACCACTGGCCTCGGCGACTAATGTCTGCACAATTTTTTTGGCTGCACTTCCATCGCCATAGGGATTTCTAATGCGCGACATTGTAGCATACCGCTCCTGATCTCGCATAAGTGATTCAACTTCTTTAATAATGGTGTCTGTCCCCGTTCCAACTAACACTACCGTGCCAGCATCAATCGCCTCAATACGCTCTGTCACCTCCCTTGTGACTAATACAGGTTTTCCAAGTGACGGCGCCTCTTCTTGCACACCACCTGAATCGCTGATAATCAACTTTGCTTTATCCATTAAATAAACAAAGGATGCATATTCAAGCGGTTCAATTAATTTAATATTGTTTTGTGACCCCAGCATATCATTAACAGGTTGTTGCACATGTGGGTTCAAATGCACCGGATAAACAAACAGCCATTCGGAATGCTTTTGTGCTAGCTGCAAAACAGCATTGCACACATTTTCCATGCCTTTTCCAAAATTTTCGCGCCGATGGCCAGTGATTAAAATGATTGGCTTTTCTTGTTTTGATATAGCCCTAACTTCTTCATTAGCTACATCACAATTTGACTGCTCTAGTTTATTAACCATCCATAACAGCGCATCAATCACCGTATTACCCACTACAAAAATAGCATTCTTATTAATTCCTTCCTTTAATAAATTTTCAGCCGTATATTGTGTCGGTGCAAAATGCCACTGTGCAATTCGTGATACTAAACATCGATTCATTTCCTCCGGAAAAGGTGAATACATATCACCGGTACGCAGCCCAGCCTCGATATGGGCGACCGGGATTTTTAAATAAAATGCCGCCAATGCAGTTGCCATACAGGTAGAAGTATCACCTTGAACAATCACCACATCAGGTTTTTCTTTGAGCAAAACACGCTTAATTTTATTAAGTATATTGCTTGTGATATCAAAAATATCTTGATTCGGCTGCATAATTGCTAAATCATGATCTGGAGTAATGTTAAAAATATGTAGCACTTGATCCAACATCTCACGGTGCTGCCCAGTCACACAGACAATGCACTCCATGTCAGACTGCTGTTTTAGTGTCTGAATAACAGGCGCCAACTTAATCGCTTCAGGGCGGGTGCCAAAAACCACTACATACTTCATTGCTTACGCCTCTTTACCACATTGTCACCTAAAAACCCTTGAACTAAAACTATATTTCAACAATGAAAAGACAATAATATTTAAAATCTGAGCAGCCAAATAATAAACATGAAACATGCTCACAAGTAAGCTATATAGACACCAATCTAATACCCTGAAGGCAATGATGCCCGAGAAAAAACGAGCAAACTCATACAAGAAAGATCTCTTTACTTCAGACTTGAAAACGAACTTTTTACATATAAAGAAGTTACAGGTTACTTGAAACATAAGCACAATAACATATGCAAGTGATGAACCAACAAGTAATTTATCAACCAAAAGGTAATTAATCACAACACCCAATAAAAACGCTGGTCCACCAGCAAGTAAAAACTTAATAAAGTTATTTTTGTATATTTCAGCAAACATGTTTCTCTGGTCGATCTTGCAATACATTTTTTGGCTGAGGGTTCTTACGAAGCAAATACAAAACATTTTCAGATATCCGCCTATGGAAACTCACTAGCTCTCCCAAGATACCAAGCGCCCAAAATATTATTCCGATCAAACCTAGAATTGACAACAGTATTAATGAAGGCAAATGTGTGCGGCCATATTGAACCATATCAGTAAAATAAAGAATATACAGAAACCTAAAACCCAAGATGGCTGAAACACCTAGAAAGACCGACCCAATATTAAAAAAGAATACACCGGGTCTATATAAAATAAACATCCAAACTATTGTTTTCCCTTGTTTATAAATATAACTTGGAACACCATTAAACAAACGCGACTCTCGTGTCTTTGGATTTGTTCGAATATCTACTGATGCCACTCGCAATCCTATATTACCTGCTTGAATTAACGACTCAGCACAATGTGAGAATGATGTATATAGTTTCATCTTTAAACAAGTGTCTCTAGAATAGGCTCTAAACCCAGACGTGGTATCTTTTACTTTCGTCTTTGATAAATATCGTAACACCCAACTTCCAAAACATTGCAACAGCTTTTTTACTGTGCCAAATTCTTTATGCCTTAAGATGGCTCGACAACCAACAACAAAATCAGCTTGGCCATTTATGATTGGTTTAATTAGTTCTACGATATCAGCCCCCTGATATTGGTTATCCCCATCTGTATTGACTACAATATCTGCGCCTTTAGATATGGCAAAATCTATGCCTGACGTAAACGCTGTTGCAAGGCCACAATTTGAGCCCAGCTTTAGAATGTGGTGCACTCCTGCTCGCTTGGCTTCTAGCACCGTGTCATCCGAGCTTCCATCATCTATCACAAGGTATTCAATTTGCGAAACTCCATCAATTTTATGGGGTAAGTCTGCAACCGTTTGAGCAATAGTTGCCTCTTCATTAAAACATGGAACTTGGATAATTAATTTCATTACTCTGCCTCCAACTGGTACACGCTCTCGATATATAACATTTTTTTCTTCATGGTTCGGCTCTCTTGTGGCTTCAATGCCGCTAAACTTAAGTCTTCACAATGATAACTGTCAGCGCTCGCAACATGTCTCTTCGAGCTCCTTGGTGCTCTTATCACATTCATTTTTTCTGGCAAAGGCCCTATAATATCACTTACAATGACAACATTACCATCACAGAACTTTATATCTCTATAAAAGATATGACGGGACTCCTTCCTCCTGCTACCACTCTGAAGAAAAATAAATTTCTTCTTAAGTAGTTTTATCATTTTAAATCCAAAAGCTATGCTCATAAAACGCAATAAAAGGTGTTTTAATGGCGAACTTAAAATTTCCTTCGTTTTTATAAACTCACCCTGAATTTGAACTGTCTCTTTTTCTAACTTCCACGAGTTTTTATCAGACCACCAGTGTGTTACCCACTGCGATCGCTTTTTTTTAATAATCCAGCCAAAATCCGCAATATAATTATCCTTCTGATGAACATAAAACACCCCCCCTTTTTTCAAACTAACAACAGAAGCGTAGGTTTTTGTTTTTTTAAACAACAGCCCAGCTTGGTCAAAAAACTCTTGTCTATCACTTACTTTTTGCTCTCTACCAAAACCATGATCTATTTCAACCTTACTCAAAAATAACGTAGCACGCACAAACGAATGGCCAACATAGTGACACAAATACCGGTCATCAATTGCGTGAAAAAAGTGTTGGGAAGATCCCAACTCTCCATAAAGAGATTGGAATACATTATTTGCCTTTTCGGCCATACCATACTGATTATCAAAAAATCTAACAATGCCATAAGGCAAAATATAGTCTGTATTCCTCGATTGGCACATTGCAAGTCCATGCCCTACAGCCTCAACACAGCTGTGAACAAAATCCATTGCTTTTTTTGCTGATTCTAGAAAATATTGGTCTTGCGTTAAGTCAAATAGATCCCACAGGCAATCTAATGTTACTGAAAGATAACCCAAATCAGGGCCTCCATACTCATAAAACCAACCTTCCTCATTTTGCAACACTAACGTTTTATTGGAAATTCTATCAAACTGCCTTTGTGTACACAGTTCTGGATATACTTCTTTGATAAAAGCTAATGCTGCCAACCCCGCCACTTGTTGGTTTGATGCCTGATACTCAAATCGTGTTAATAGTTGTGTAGATGCCTTTTCCACTCCTTTATAAAGCAACCGCTCGTCAATAGCACCCTCATAAATTAACTTCACTATAGCAAGTGATGAAAATGCTAGTGGGGGATAGGCATTCTCCCAAGGATAATACTCTTCAAAGCAGTGGTATTTTAATGCTCTCTTTTGCCAAAATGAACCCACTGCTGCTACCAATTCAGCAAGGTCTTCTTTAGCATATTGCGTATTATTAAGTTGATCAGCCAGATATAAAGTATAGCCTCCTTGTTGCAATATAATAGAGGGGAAATCTCGAACCTTATAATGCCACCAATTTCTATCAAAACATCCATAACATTGCGAGCAAGGATCGCGACAAACTTGTGTTAGCATTCTAGGCAACAACTGATGACACTGCCTAGTAAACTCATCCTTCATGTGTCTCAATTCCTTTCATTTGAATAGAACACAAACCTTTTCGTTTTGTTGGTTTACTCATATTTTTCCATATTCTCCGTAAACAATTAAATATGGCCCCCAGATGCCTCTCTGGGACTTTACCAATAACCCAGCGTGAAAAACGTAAGCTGGAAACAAAAAAAATAAAGCAAATGAGGCACTCCACTAAAATCCGTGACATTGATATTGACTGTGGAATTAAGTTATAGTCTGGCGCCTTTTTTCCAAAGCATTTACGCATATGATTTCGGATATAACTACCGCGTTTTTTAAAATCAAGCATATGGCCATGCATATCAAGGGATTTCTCTTTATCAATCTCTTCTCCTTGTAGCCTACCATCTAAGAACATTCTAATAATAATATTCTCTATTTCTTTCGAGCGTGTCACAAATACAGAGTAGCCATGCCCTATAGCCTCATACTTTGGCGACCAGGCATCACCTACAGAAAGATCACAAAACTCATTGGTGAAGTCCATAGATTGCAAGCTGGATTGTGTAATAAAAAAAGGAATCAAGTAGTTGTAATAAAATTTTGGTGTTCTAACAACTTCTCCAGACTTCAATGTGATTTTTAAATAACCCGGCCACTCACCAGAACGCCACTCTAACTTGGTTATTTTGTTATTCCCCTCAACTCCATTAATTTTCAGAAAAGTTTGAATAGCACTAGGGTAGAGTGCAGTCCCTGTATAAGGCCCAAGAAGATAACGAATAGCCATTGCTTGCTGATTACCACGTGACTGCAAAAAACGTATTGCTGCCGCCTGGTCAGGAGTACACGTTATTGCATATTGCTTATTAACATCTAAAGAATTTAATATTTCCAACATAGCGACGGGTGTGTAAATTGACTGTGATGACTCAACAACTTCCTCAACACTATCTGTGATCACAGGCTTAGCCAACTCCGGAGTATCCAACAACTGCTTCGGAACGATTGCAGCATCAATAATTCCTTGTTCCAACAAATATTGTAAAGTAGTACGAATAACCCCCCCTGAGGAAGCCTTCCATCTAACTTTTGCATCCGCCGCATAACCAATGCGAACTTTCCTGGCATGTCCTAACAACCAATTGCTAGGTAATGTCTTATATACCTCTTTATATAAATTGACATAATCAATGCCTTTACCAGGACAGGCACCATAGGCTAGTTGATGAAGATTACTCTTCTCATGAAAGCTCGGCACAGGCCCTTTATCTGAAAACCTCATTTGAGCCTGATTTGTCTTATCTAAAGCTACACATAGCCCACATTGAACACATATTCCTTGATCAATCACATCATTCTTAAGATTTTTAGCAAAATCCATTTATGTTAATTTCCTCATGGTTCTTCAAGGATTCAGCACATCCAGCAAGCACATAGTATAATGTTTTCCTGCTTGCAGCAAATATAATAAACTAAAGTTTATCAAGGATATAAAGCACTAAATTTCTAGACAGACCACCATTACACATGAGAATATAACGGACTTCCCATCTAAAATGGCGGCAATAAATTCGAGGACAAAGTTTGTTAAAATTTTTGATCTTACACCCCTATGTTTTGAACGGAATATACTCTATTATTTTCCTTTATTGCTCAATTCGCTCAAACAGTATACTAGAGCTTATTGCATGGTTAACTATTTACACAAGCCTTTATTATAACTATCAATTTTTAGGCTACTTCGCTCGAAATTATTATCAATATACTAACATGGGCCATTTTCTTATTAGTCCAACTCTGCGCATAATTACTTTTGGTTCGCTTTGTATTTTTATTATAATTGGGTACTATAAGATAAAGCCCCAGCTAACCTATAACTTTCTAAAAAAGTTATTAAACTCAAAAATAGTACTATTTTCACTTGCTATTTTATGTCTTACCTTCTTTGCAACCGCCCTATACATAAGACAAAAACATTTTGACCTTGAAATATTAAAAGAGACCCTTACTCCTTTCATAATGCTCGCCTTTAGCTTTATTTTCTTTATTTTGCTAAAGGCAGATCAACATTTAAAGAAAGAGCAACTTAAGAGGATATTTCTCATTGTCTCAATTTTCATAATATTCATTTTATGTATCCACCTAACGCAATTTATTATCGGGCGATCTCGTTTCTATTATTCATCTGACATCAATCACATATCATTAGCAGAAGGCTTAATGTATAACCCTCTTTTCATGGCAAATTGGTATATATTTCCTCTCTTAATGTATATATATTTTTTCATAAAAAAATTCCATCGCATACTATCTTCAATGTTATTTCTTATTATTTGTGTAGCAATCTATTTCGCTGGCTCACGAATAATTTTATATTCGTTATTGACTTTACTGCCACTTGGGATATTACTTGCATTTATTGATAAAAGATATTTCTCATTAACCCGCTGTTCTGCAGGAATCTTCCTATTAACCACCACATTGATCATGATACCCTTGATAACTCATTCTAAAAAACAACCGTCACCAGATCAAGCGCGCACATTGACAGCACAAATATTTAAACTATCATACCGATATTATCAGGGAATGCCTGAAATAATGACACTTCTTGGCATAAGCGATAACATCACTACTCCTGTTATTAAGCTATTCTATAGTAAATTTTACTATGATACCTTTGTACCAATAAAATCACCTAATCACAAATCCTTTGCTATAGTCAGTTGGCAAAATCACGAACTAAAAAGCAGAAGAAGCACAACAACAAACGTCGACAACATGTACATTATCACTCGCTACAAAAGTGGAATTGCTGCATTAATATTTTGGATTATATTTATTGCCTCTATTCCTCTATGCTCTCTTTATAAAATAATTACGTGTGAGCAGTATCGATTAGAAGGCGCCATTATATTTTTATTTGGATTCTTTATGACATATGCCATTGCATTTAATGCTGTTTTTCAAATTATTGTACTTTGGCCACTCTACAGCCTATATTTTGCTTTGTATTTTCTTTACATGACGAGCAAACCTAAACCAGAAACTCCGTTAAAAATTCCTTCTTAACTTGCTTATTGCTTGATGTGGCGTCGGCAGACAAATAACGCAGATACTTAAATTCTTTCCGGCTCCGACTTACTCCATCCAATATAACACCACACACAAAACTAATCACTCCTAAAATCATGATGCCGGTACACAAAACAGCAGTAGGTATTTTGGACAACACTCCTGTCATAAAAAATAAACGAAACATTGGCACCGAAAGCGCAAAAGAAAGCAATACAAACAATAAAGCAATACAACTAAAAAACAACAACGGCCTTGCTTCCTTAAACATCAACAAAACTCGCTTTAAAATCACCATACCATCTTTATATTTATGTAATTTACTAAAAGAGCCTTCTGGCCTGGTAAAGTACGGCGTCTCCACTTCAGCTATTGGCAACCCAAGCTCCAAAGAGTGTAGTGTTAGCTCAACCTCTACATCAAACCCATTGGCCAAAGCCGCATATGACTTCACAAACCGGCGTGAAAAAACTCGAAACCCTGACAACACATCATTTAGTTTTCTCTTGAATAAAAAACTAATTGTTTTTGTAAACAGGGCATTCCCCAAACGATGCCCCCAACGATAAGCGGTAGCTTCATTAGTTCTCTTTCGTGTCCCCACCACCATCGCCAATTTTTCGGAAATAAGCGTACCGATTAATTTAGGTGTCGAAGCTATATCATAAGTCATATCCCCATCACACATCACATAAATATCTGCCTCAATATCTGCAAACATTCGTCGCACCACATTACCCTTACCTTGTTGTGACTCATATCGAACAATTGCACCTGCCGTTTTTGCAACTGAAGCTGTATTATCCGTAGAATTATTGTCATATACGTAAACATCGCCATAAGGCAATACTTGCTTAAACGCCTGAACAACTTCACTAATAGCAATGGCCTCATTATAACAAGGCAATAGAACAGCTATTTTTGGATCATGGATTTGTTCTGTAATTTCCATCTCTGGATCACCCCTTTAATAATTTTGTCAATGACTTTATCGGATGCTGCATAATCGAATGTGGAGAATAACAGTTCATCCAACAATGCGGACACTTACCTGCTTTGATCTTCTTTCTTGCATCCATTGTTTTTTTGTTTTTCAAAATATCAAGCAAACTCTCTTGCTTGATATTGCCAATATCTGGCATAAACATGCAAGGCTTTACCTCGCCGTAAGGCATCACGTGAATCGATGTGTTTATGACTTCACATGGAATAATATCTTTCTTAAATCCCTGCTCCAAAAAAAGCGCTGAGATCTTCACATGAATTAACTCGATAATATCAGATAAATGATGCAATCCATAATGCCTATAAATATGCCGCAATGCTTTAATAACTGGCCCATAGTTCATTTCATTATCTTTTTTATAAATACCATGATCATGTACAAAAGTAATCGCACGAATCTCATCTTTACGTCCTTGGTATTCATCCATAATAAAATCATGATTGTCTTCACCAACTGTTATTCCATAGTGCACATTGATATTTCTCTCTTTTAACTCCTTAAATAACGCCTCACACTTCACATAATTACCTTTAACACCACGAAGCTCATCATGTTTTTTCTGATCCCCATCCAAACTAATAGTAACAAAAATATCAAATCCTAATTTTTTTGCATATTCAGCATATTTAATGGCCGTTTTTGGCCTCAATGCATTGGTGGTAAACGTTATGATTTTTAATTTCTTACAATACTGCTTTGCATAATCTAATACCTCTGTGAAATTTCTTATGACAGTGATTTCTCCTCCAGAAAAAGCTATCCACTTAAGGTGCTTACCCATATCTTTAAATAGTTTTCCAATATCATCGTTTGTGATTTCTTGTCGCCTAAGCTCTGGTTGCTCACGATTGATTTTCCAGATATCACAATATACACAACGCGAGTTACAAACATTAGTGAGATTGATTAATACCTTATAAGGCACCAATAAATGCTGCAAGCAAAATAGCTTGTAAATCCATATTTTGATATTGACCAAAACAATTGTAAAAATCGAATCCAACTTCATGATGTTGTGTCTAAATCCATAACCCAAAGAAAATCAAACTGTAACACGTGCAACCTCACCTCTCAACGAATCAATTCTCCGCCAACTCCTTCGCCCGCTCCAAAGCAGCCTGCATAGCGTCACGCACGACTTCTTTGAAATCATGTTGAACAAATACATCTAATGCTGCCTGAGTCGTCCCGTTTGGTGACGTCACCGCCTCACGTAATTTTGCAAACTGGTTACCTTCTGCCATCGCCAACTTCGCCGCCCCCAACACAGATTGACAGGTGAATTGCGCTGCAACCTCTGCATCCAAGCCCATCTCCAAAGCAGCCTGCTGCATTGCCTCCATCAATAAGAAAACATAAGCGGGACTGGATCCTGCTACTGCTAATATGGCTCTTATCAAATGTTCTTCTTTAACCCAAGCAGTAATCCCAACACTCTCAAAAATATTTTCAGCAATCATACGCTGTGCATCAGAAGTTACAGCATTTGCAAATAACCCCGTTGCTCCTGAACCCACCGCAGCTGGTGTATTTGGCATCGCACGCACAATCACACCCTGATAATCTAACCATTCGGCAATACTTTCAGTCTGTATACCCGCAGCCACCGAAACTACCAATAGCTCGCGCTCGCAAATCACTTGCCCCACCTCTTCACAAACAGATTGCATCACCTTTGGCTTTACACAGAGCACAACGACATCTACTTGTTTTGCTGCTTCAATATTCTCTGTGCTGGTATGCACTGATAATTTATCTGCAAAATACTTGAGCCTTTCATCAGTATGGTTTGTCACCCAAATACAATCAGCCGCATAACCATTGTTAATCAATCCTGACACTAGCGCTTTCGCCATATTGCCTGCACCAATAAATGCAATTTTTTTCGGTTTCATTTACAATCCCAACATGTATTTAAGTTTTATCATTCTACTCGCCTTATTCGGCTACGCAATAGCGTTCACCCGTTTCTTTAAGTTAAAAATTGAACGAACTTTGTTCATCGTAATACCACTGATCATTTTACTACTCTATCTCGGCGCGCTAGTCGGAATACTACAACAAACTGCGAGCGCACTATTTATCTTAGGCCTCGCCGCCCTGATCCTATCACCCCTCTATCTGCGAAAAGAACTCAAAGCATCCAACGCCTTAACAGAAAAATACCTCACCCCCGGCATGGTGTGTTCCGTCTTTTTTCTGATTTCATTACAACTGATGGCGCTACACCTACACTATATCGATTGGGACGAATTTGGCTTCTGGGGTCAATATTCCAAAAGCGTATTCATACACAACCAATTACTGACACCACAAGACCACATTATTCACGACAGTTATCGACCTGCCGGGATTTTATTTCAATATTTCTTTACCCGACTCACCGGTTTCCACGAAGGTGTTACCTATGCCGCTCAAGCCATTTTCATCTATAGCCCACTTGCACTACTCACAGCTGACATCCCATGGGAAAAGTGGATCAATGCCTTTCTGATTAGCATATTCAGCATACTGATACTCACACTTTTAAATGCAAAACTCATCATGTCAGGCAGCGTCTACATGGACAGCCCCGTCGGTGTCTACTTCGGCATGTGTATCGCAGCCTATTATTGCTCGGAAAAAACAGCTAAAAACATTTACTATTTAATACCAGCCATCTGCATTTTAATGCTATTAAAATTGAACATGATGTTCTTTGTTGGCATCATTATTTTCACACTCCTAGTAGATCAATTTATCATTCAAAGAAAAAATCAAAAAATAATTACTCCAGCAGTCTTTGCAATACTCATACTATTCTTAAGCGCCACCCTCACTCAAATCAGTTGGGCCGCCCACCTAAAACATCTACAGATTGCACACGAATGGGGCTCTCATCTTAAACCGAACAACCTCAATATCACCATTACCAAAAACTTTATCCTCAAATGGTTACGCAACCCCTTATTCACATTACTCGGGCTGTTAATACTTATTGGTGTAACATGGCGCTTTACAAACACAAATGATAGAAAACCACTGCTCGTTACACACTCATGCTTATGCATCGGCTTTATTCTCTATAGCATTGGCATGCTGATGATGTATTTATTTAACTTCGGTAGTTATGAGGCAATACACCTAGCCTCATTTGGTCGCTACATGGGAATTTATTTTCTAGGTTGGGGTGTTGTGATCTATGCAGGCATATGCAACCTTATCAAAGATTCATCAATACGTTTTTCGTCATTAAAATATATCAGTGGCGCCGCTCTACTCATCGCCTATATTTGCTCTCCATTGATCGCACACCATTCCAATAAAAAATACAATAGACGCATTGTATTACGCAAACAAATCACACCTATCGCGGAGAAAGTCAAAAACCTTACAAGTCCTTCCAGTGCCATCTACACGGTCTGGCAACATAGTATTGGCCTAGAAGATACGATCTTACGCTTTGAACTTATACCTCGTAGCTATAATGGTTGCAGCTCGGTGGTTGCTGGAGGCCCCTATGCCAATAACAATCTCGGAACCTGTGACCACACTAGCCCCCAAAAATTCCTTGCACTTATTAAGAACTCCGATTACCTCTTGCTGGCACATACTGACAAACGATTTTGGCATGACTATGGTAACTTATTTAGTAAGAGCGATATGACACCGCTGATACACTACACCCTTGATGGTAAGAAGCAACAATCCTATTTGTTTAAGATCATCAAGAAAAATGGCAAGGTACAACTTAGAAATGTATCCGAATAACCCTACTACTTAGCGTAACATTATAAAAAATGCGCCCACTGATTTTAGGTTTAGAAAACGTGATTTTAAAACCGCAAGTCGAGCAGCGCATGTAAGATTGGGTCATTTTCACAGGATGTGAAAATGAGGAGAAATGAGGCAGGAGGCCGAATTCGACGGCCCAATATTACGAAGCAAGCGCAGACTGAGGATTGACCATGAGCGTTTTCTAAACATAAAAGCAGCAGCATTTTTTATAACAACCTAAGAAGCTGTTCGCTTTCCAAAAATACCCGACCCGATCCGTAACATCGTCGACCCCGCCTTAATCGCCATTACAAAATCTGCCGACATCCCCATCGATAACGTATCTAACTCATAACCCTCTTGTCGCAACCCCTCATACAACGCAGCTACTTTTGTAAAACTCGCCAACTGCTCATCTGCATTCCCACTTGCACGTGGAATCGCCATCAAGCCGCGTAGTTTTAATCGATCACAAGCACGAATCATCTTCGCTAATGACGCCACCTCATCCGGCAACGCCCCTGACTTCGTCGACTCTTCATCAACATTAACCTGAATACAAACATTTAAGGGCTCACACTCAGCAGGCCTTTGCTCTTGCAAACGCAATGCAATTTTCTCTCGATCAACACTCTGAACCCAATCAAAATGCGTTGCAATCACACGCGTTTTGTTCGACTGAATCGCTCCTATAAAATGCCACTCAATGCCTCGGCTAGCTAACGCAGAAATTTTATCAATTGCCTCATCCACATAGTTCTCGCCAAAACACATTTGCCCTGCCGCTACCGCTTGCAAAATACAATCTATAGGAAAGGTTTTTGATACTGCTAATAATTGGATTGTATCAGCATCACGCCCACATGCCGCAGCCGTATCTGCAATTTGTTTTCTTACAGAGCCTAAGTTGTCTTTAATCACATCATAAACCCGCTTGCCGGATGCTTTCGCTCACATCAAACCGCTTAAAGTTCTCCTGAAACTGCTGTATCAAAATAGCGGCCTTCTCATCATAAGCTGCCTGATTTACCCAACTCTTACGCGGATCCAACAATTCAACATCAACACCTTCAAGCGAACGTGGAATTTTCAAATTAAACCCCGGCAATACATCAACAGTATTCACATCAAATGCGCCACTAATCGCCGCATTAACAACAGCGCGCGTCACCGGAATATCAAAACGTGTTCCGCCTTCACCGCAAGCGCCACCAGTCCAACCCGTATTAATCAAAAAAACCTGGCAACCCGCAGCCTCAATTCGCTTCATTAATAAATCCGCATAAACTGTCGCATGCCGCGGAAAAAATGGCGCGCCAAAACACGTACTAAACGTCGGCTGAATGCCCTGACTGCGACCCATCTCAGTTGAACCTACCAACGCCGTATAACCACTCAAGAAATAATAGGCTGCCTGCTCCTTGCTTAACAATGATAGCGGCGGCAATACACCGTATAAATCACACGTTAAAAAAATCACCGTTTTTGGAATGCCTCCAGCATTCTGCTCAACACGCTGTGGAATAAATTCACGCGGATACGCCGCCCGTGTATTCTTGGTTAAACTAGCATCCGTATAATCCGGCACACCACTAGCATCACACACCACATTTTCCATGATGGCGCCATCACGAATCGCATGCCAAATGACTGGCTCACGTGCTTCCGATAAATCAATGCATTTAGCGTAACAGCCACCCTCAAAATTAAATACCGCATCCTGACTCCAGCCATGCTCATCATCACCAATCAGAAAGCGATCCGGATCCGCCGACAATGTCGTCTTACCCGTACCCGATAACCCAAAAAACAACACCACATCACCATCAGCACCGGCATTTGCCGCACAATGCATCGGTAAAATCTCATGTTCCGGCATAAAATAGTTCATCACCGAGAACATTGCTTTTTTCATTTCACCCGCATAACGCATCCCTGCCAACAACACACGACGACCTGATAAATCAATCGCCACCGCTGCGTCACTGCGACTCTTATCAGTTTCTGGGTCTAACGTCATCGAGGGCACATTGATAATGTGCCAAACGAGTTGTTGATTAGGGTTATGCTCACCGTCATGAATAAATAAATGCTGCGCAAAAAGATTGTGCCAAGCCGTTTCTGTTGTTACCACAACCGGCACACCGTATTGTGCATGCTGACCAACTCTTAGATGAGATACAAAATGCTCTTTGTCCGCCAAAAAAGTTTCCGCTTTACGCCACCACGTTTCAAATTGTGCTGCATCCATCGGTTGATTAATTTCGCCCCAGTCTACCGTGTCTTGACTGTTATCATCTTTCACAATGAATCGATCCTTAGGCGAACGACCCGTGCGCTCACCGGTGGTAACGAGAAGTGCATTATTTGCACTCAGCGTGGCCTCGCCACGATCCAGTGCATGCTGCACCAGTGCTTTAATGGATAAATCTTGATGGGTTCGAGAATGGGCAGACTGTTTCATGATGAGCCTTATCGATTGGTGAAAGGTAAATTATCGACTCTTTAAGATAGTCAATCAAGGTTTTTTGTGAAATCTTGCCACGGCAATGCAATAATATTTTTTTCAATTTCTGGGCGCTCACTTCGTTTACCCTGCAACTAGCTCACCACCTGTCACCTTGCCAGCGACTGTCAGCTTTCCAGAAGCCGTTGCACTTTCCGCATTGATGGTTAAAGTCGAGCCTCCCTTCAAAACAATGCCACCCTGAGCATCCGTTTCCCATGCCACACATTTAAAGTTCATATCACTGTTCGCCTTGAAACTCGCCGCACTAGTGGAGTTAAGTGTATAAGTCGCCTCCGTCTTCAACAGCATCGCCGCCTTAGAATCTGCCGTCCACTTATCATCTGTCTTCAATAACATTTCCTTGGTGGATTGCACCTTATAAGCACCCTTTGCGATATGCACCGTGTCTTTTTCAGAAGTGCCCTTAATATCATTCTGGGCAGTCACCACAACATCATACGCGGATAGAGTCGAAAGCGTTTCTTTACCCTTCGCATAATCAAATAAAACACACAGTTGTTTTGCAGGCTCAGGTTTTTTCTTATCATGTCGCTGAAGGTAATCATATTGTTCCGGCTTATATATGGGCTTATTGGTATGATCATGCCGTTGGCCACAATACACTAGCATGCCGCCAAACTCATGAATCATAACAGCCGCCGGCGTATCCACCATGGGAGTCACATTACCATTCGTCGTGTTCATCTTAGCGCGCACAGGTGTAAATTCTGCAAACTTCTTTTGCTGCGCTTTCCGCTCCAAGAACAAGCCCATGTAAACATCGCCCACCTCATTAGTTGACACATTTAAATCTGAAGAGGCTTTGTTTTTACCATCTTTGTTAACCACTAACGCATCCAAGAACTTGCCAACAGCCGGCGACTCACTAACATCGCTCATCAAAGGCGGATAATTTTTCTCGGGCAAACACGTTAGCTCAAAATTAAACTCAAAAAAATCTTTATGCCAAAGGCTACTGTCCATATCAGGAAAATATTTATCCTGATTAGCATATAACACATGCGTATGTTCAGGGTATCCAATGCGATACACAGTTTCATAAACAGCATAATTCTTAGGGATCTTTAATTCTTTTTTATAACGCGAGTCTGGGCTTGTTTCAAGCATATGCCCTACTCGTGTTACCGGAACCGTACTGTGCAAATGCACAAAAGTATTGCTCTTCAAACGATCCAACAACGCTGTAGATTGATCTTTACAAAAACCAGATTTAGTCCCTTGTGAATAGACCGTATATTCTGGCGCAAAACCCTGGCCTTTTTCACCCACCTCACCGGCTATTTTTTGCGAGTAATCATCCGGATCGTACTGATGCCAATTCACTTTTGTCACATTAATCTCTTCACGCATGCCGTGCATATAGAAACCAAATTGTTTTATCTTAAACGGTTTATCAAGCCAATACGTTGCGGGTTGGCGAATTAACCCATATTGATTGCCATCTAAAGTCGTATTGAAATATCCATCCATGACGCGCACTTGTTCTTTTGGTAAAATAGGCAATTGATAATCATAATCATGGTAGACCGCCTGCTTATATTTCGTATAGGCTTGGTAGGGACTGCTCTTCAGATCATCCACAAACACGCGGCAAGGCTTTCCATCTTTGATATCATCATAGGCAAATATATTACCGATCAGCATAAGACGCCGAATAAATTCATGCGTGGATTCGTTATATTGAACGAAACAATGATGCATCACTGTCTTAGCTGCATCACCTGTAATTTTAGAAAGGTCATATTCTTCTGCCTTTAAGCCGGTTTTCTTTAACCCTTCGAATACATCCGTCAAAGCTTTCTGAACAGTAATGCCCGTCTCAGGTGTTTTACCAGCATAAACGCAGTTATTCCTATCCTGCGTAAGACGCCAATAATTACTGACTAACTCAATCTTATAAAAAAATAGATTAATCTGATGTTTCTTGCCTGAAATGAACAAATCCTGCGGCATCATAAAACTGTGGAGACTACGCGCATACCCGGCAATAATAATATCTTTATAAGGCTCAATGACATTCTTAAAATCAATATCAATTGATACCGTAATTAATTTATTCTCAAGTTTTTTCAGTTCTAAAGGTTTTGACTGTTGCCCTCCCTTAATGACTGAATGAACATAAATGGTTGTCGTATGAAACCCATCAATGCTGTTCTTACCTTCTGCGCGATACAACTTGTACTCGCCTTTAGGTTCTCCAGCGATAACCAGTTCCGTATCAATATCATGAATAAAAGCGCCCTGCACTGGCATATCATAACCTCATAATAGAGCTGCATAATACCACAGCTGCTGAATCTTGTTTCTCGCTAGGTTGCCCTGATTCATCCTGATTCAACCAGGTCTCCCAAGACAATCGCGGCGGGTTGTCTGCGTTCAATTGACAAATAGGAATCTCGTCAGGATTTAGATCTAACTGTAACTCAAAACTAAACTGTGGGCCTGCGTAGGTACGAGCCAATTCTACGAACGATTTGATACTACTACCCGTAGGCAAGAAACTCTCGAATTTTTTATAGCTCAGTGGACCGACTTTTAGACGAAAATGATTTTGACTCAACCATATTTTTCCACCTAGAGAAGCATTCTGAGACAGTATATTATATTGACCTTTCGGCTTAGCATGACTCGGCAAACAAGTCCGTTCTGATTTATCGACCGCCTCCCATGCGCCCTTAAACTGAAAAATATCTATTTCCACATCAAAAAAATCGTTTAACATGTAACAGAGATTAATAGCATTATGTGGATGCTGACAAAAATATCCTGCGTAATGCAACACAGCATCTTGCGGCATCGACAAACGATTTAATAGTGCCGGCATTCCAAAACCAGATAAACAATCCAAAATACGTGTAAAAACATCATCCCGTTTTTTCGCACGCCGCGCACTCTCATAAGAAGCTGGAAGTTGGCTCTTAGCCCAACAACGATAATAAAAAGAAACAGCGCGATGGTTAAACCCATTAAAGAATTGATCCATCGCCGTATTCTTAAGTCGGTTCTGCTGCATGATCATGCGGGTGTAGTGCGTAGGTAAGACGCCGGCGATACCCGTGAGCCCCATGAAGGTGACCTCAACAGACGGCGCCTCATAGCCATCTCTACCCCAACTACTTCTAGAAATCTGCGTGTACGGGAATGCAAATTCCTGCTTCGCTGAAAAACTCAAGACTTCCATATTTCGCGGCCACGAGAAACCCACCGGATAGCGTCGCTCCTCAAGTTCCTTCTGGGCCGCAATATAATTAAAGCCTTCAGATAGCCGCACGTATTCAAAAAAATTGAATCGTTCCGGACTCTCCCTTAATGCTCGTTCTAGAGCAGGGCTATCGCTCCTGACCTCGGTTTCCATTCATGTATCACTTTTCTTTTTCCAGAGCTAACCGCTCTTAGTTTCACAAAAGAATTTATCGTTGCATACATCGATAAAAAATTCTCCAACACACTGGCGAATAAAAATAAGCTATTTCCCATAAACTTTGATTCATCAAATTCAATAGTGACAATCAAACCTTTGCAAAATGCATTCAACTGACTGGACGGGTCTCGCGACAACCCTTGCTCGCTTGAAACACTCAGTATCCCATTAATCATATTTGAAGTATTACCGTCTTTAGTATAATCAAAATTAGATAATATCTGTTTCAGCGACGCACATCCTTCTTGTGTATCCACTAAACTCATGTAATTCAAAACCAACAATGATATTAATGTCCACATCCGTTCTGATCGTTGCACACCATAATACGTTGGTGTTGGTTGTACCAAGCACTTAATGGAACTCACTTGAGCGCGTTTTGTATAGAACTGTATTTCCGGTTGGTCATCACCAAAAGGCGCCAAACTAGGCGCATAGCCATTCGAAACGGTAGCCTCTATTCGGGCTACCAGGTGATCTTTCGAAGCAAGTGTGTGCATAGAAACATCTGAAAATGACATAAACACCTCATCGCCAACTTGCTTGGTTGATGATGCCATGGATGAAGTAACACGTCGCGTATTCCA
>JAHZIV010000074.1 GCA_022601255.1 Gammaproteobacteria bacterium | reverse complement strand
GTCAACAGTAATAACGGGAGACTTCACGTCAGCATCCTATTTGGTTGCCTGTGCGCTGTTGTTCCCTGGCGTGAGCACATTTACCAACGTTGACTTGAATAACCTGCAAGGTGAAAAAATAATCTTTGATTTGGTAAACATGTTAAATGTCACGATGCATTATGAGGCTGATAGCCATGTGTTGATTATCGATAATCAACATGAGTATCTTTCGGGCGATATAGAAATCAGTGTTAAAGATGGGCCGAATATTACACCCACGCTTGCCGCTATTGGCGCCTATGTTGAGGGGGAATTCGTTGTGCGTGATGCAACAGTCTGTCAGTATCATAAATGTAATCGTATTCGAACTATGGTGGAAGAGTTAAAAAAATTTGGTGTAAATATTAGACCAATTTTTAAAAATAATTTGTGGGATGGCTTTGTTATTAAGGGTAAGCGTTCCTATCCAGGTAATGTTACATTCAGTACAGACTTTAGAGACCATCGTATTATCATGTCTTTATTTATTGCGGCTTTAAGGGCGGAGTCAACGTCATTTTTCAGTGTGGATAATATGAATTTAATTAAAGACTCTTTCCCTGGTTTCATGAATGTTTTTAAAACTGAAAAAGAAAAGGTGGTATAGATATGGTATATCAATTAAGTCAACAAGATGTTAGTTTCTATAAAGAGAATGGGTATCTTGTTGTCAGTAATATCATTAACGAGCAAGACATAAAGCAGGCAAACCAATTGGTTGATGCTGTTTTAAAGCACCGGCCTTTATCAGACGTTGCTGAGCTTGAACCTAAAAACTCAAGTATTGCGAGAAGAATTTGGTCGCCGACAAAAAAGATTACTTTTCTGAATGACATTGTTCGCCGCGCTGCATTGCTTGATATTCTCGAGCAGTTGATTGGCCCCAACATTTTCTATCATTATAGTAAGTTAAACTTAAAGGCGCCTAAGATTGGTAGTGAGGTAGCCTGGCATCAAGATTTTTCATATTACCCCCATACCAATACAGATCTAGTGAGTGCTCTTATTCATTTAGATAAGGCAACGGTTGAGAATTCTTGTTTAATGGTTTTGCCGGGTGCCCATAAGCTGGGTCTTTTAGATCATTACGTCGATGGGTATTTCAGAGGGAAAGTTTCAGAAAATATTATCAATGACACTCAAATTAAACCGGTTGCATTAGAAGCTGAGCCAGGTGATATCATATTGATTCACTGCCTGTTGCCGCATTACTCTTCGGCTAATTGTTCCGATCAATATCGTAAGGTGTTTATTCCTGCGTATCGTGCGACCGATGCATTTCCAATTTATTTTGGCCCGCATGCGGCGCATAATGAACCCAGCATTGAATTGCTGCGAGGTAAGCGCTCTCAGTGCGCGCGTGTTACCATTCAAGGTAACTATAAGCTTCCTTTTGCTGAGCGGCCATTTAATTCTTTGTACCAAATACAAGAAGGTAGTCACAGGGAAGAGGCTGCTGTAGCAGGCTATTATTCCGACTAAAATCTCTTACACCTTATGGTTCATTGTGTTGAATAGGTAGAATACCATCTTCTTTGTATTGGAAAAGCCAAGTTTATTTTTCATATTGGCTATATGGGACTCCACTGTGCGGTGCGAGATATTCATCATCCTGCCCACCTCTTTCATGGTAAACCCTTTTAGAAGGTATTTTATGCATTGCTTTTCCCTATGAGTGAGCTGCATAGCTGTAGTGTCCTGTTGATTTAAATAGTTATTGTCTGCTTGTATTGCTAACATGTTTGTTCTCCTTGTATATCGATATTGCTAACTCAGTAGCATATGATTGGTAATTTACACGGTCTTGACCAGTAAAAATACCGTATTTAATACGGAAAGTGACATGACTTATTGCCATCCACAATTTATTGCATTACAATTCGGGGATATTTTTTTAGATCTTATCAAGGTATGGAGGCCAATATGCGTAGACTGACAAGCAAATTACCCGATGTTATTAGGAACCCGCATGTGTTCTTCAATAATAGATTTCATCAGCCGCATTCCCAGAGAACAATGCCAATTGCATCGCCTTCTACAGGAGAGACGGTCGGTGAGGCTGCGCTTTCAAATGAGCAGGATGTAGATGCGGCCGTCTCGGCAGCGCAGGCAGCATTTCCAGCATGGCGCGACAAATCTATGGCAGAGCGATCACGTCTGTTGTTGGACGTTAGTTATGCATTGAAACAAAATGCTCAAGAGTTGGCTGAGTTGGATACATTGAATACCGGTAGTCCGATTGAAGTTATGTTGGGAGATCTTGCAGCCGCTTCGCAACGTTTTAGTGTGTACGCAGGCTTGGGTTTTGAATTAAAGGGCGAGACAGTGCCAATCGATGCGCGTCACTTAGATTTTACAGTACGTCATCCACTGGGTGTTTGTGCGCAATTGGCATCGTTTAATCGCCCAGCGATGTTTGTGTCGTGGCTGACAGCTGCGCCGCTAATAGCAGGGAACACGGTTGTTTATAAGCCTGCAAATTGGACGCCCTTATCTGCCATGCGTATTGCACAGATAGTAAGTGACATATTGCCGGATGGTGTCTTTAATCTTGTGACGGGTGATGCTAGTACGGGCTCGCTATTGGTGAATCACCCTGATGTGAAGAAAATAAGTTTGATTGGCAGTAAGGATACGGGTGCAAAAATACGTGTTGAAGCTGCGGCTGGATTTAAACCTGTTTCGATGGAGTTGGGTGGTAAAAATCCATTTATAGCGTTTCCTGACGTGGATCCTGATGTTTTAGCTCATTATGCCGTTGACGGTATGAACTATCGTTGGGCGGGTCAGTCATGTTGTTCTACGAGTCGTGTATTCTTGCATGAAGATATTCATGATGAGGTGTTAGCAAAAATGGTTGCTAAGGCAAATGCAATAGTGCCGTCTTCACCTTTCAACATGGATTGTCAAATGGGATCTTTGGTGAGTGAGCCACACTATTCAAGAGTAAAGGGATATATCCAGGCGGGTATCGATGAAGGTGCCACGCTAGAGTGCGGTGGCGAACATCCGAATACAGAGGCGACTGAAGGAGGGCTTTTCTTGAGGCCTACTATTTTTTCTAATGTTACCGATGACATGACGATTGCACGTGAAGAAATTTTTGGGCCTGTGATGAGTGTGTTGAAGTGGGAAGATCCAGAAGAAGTGATCGAAAGGGCTAATAGATTGGAGTATGGTTTAAGCGCGAGCGTTTGGTGTAATAACACAACAGAGGGATTTGAGGCTGTCAAAAAAGTGCATTCAGGCTATAAATGGTTGAATGCGCCCGCAAAACACCATATGGGTGTGCCTTTTGGTGGTTCAAAGCGATCCGGTGTAGGCAAGTTTGCGTGTTTAGCAGATATTGAAAGTTTTACTCAAGTAGAAAATGTTAATGTAGGTTTAGGTTTTACTAAATGAAGTAGTTGACGGTGCGTAGTATAGGACACAATGGATTAATGATACTCATTGTAGCAATCATGCCGATCTGTGGTTTTGGTGTTGATATCTATACGCCATCACTGCCGATCATTACACACTTGCTCCATGCATCACATTCATTAGGTAAGTTGACTATTTCTATTTATATCCTCGGATTTGGATTGGGTCAGGTTTTTGCGGGCCCGCTATCGGATCGTTTTGGTAGAAAAATTGTCTTGATGATTTCGTTATTGTTGTTTGCTCTGGCTAGTTCGTTGGCACCTTTTTCTAGGTCGATACAATTTTTATTATTTGTTCGATTATTGCAGGGGTTGGCTGTGGCCGGTCAAGTATTGAATGTAAGAGCCATTGCTGCTGATTGTTATCAAGCAGCTCAATTGCGTAAAGTATCCATCTACATCACAACGGCTTGGACTTTGAGCCCTATCATTGGTCCATTTATAGGGGGTTATTTGCAAACTTATATTGGCTGGCAGGCGGGATTTTATTTTTTAACGATGTACTCTATGATCTTACTGTTATGTGTTGGGTTATTTTTATCCGAGAGTAACCACACACGTCAATCAATGAATATCAATGCCTTATTGCGTAATTATCGCGTTATTGCGCTCGATTGGCACTATATGAAGAATGTGTTGGGGCTTGCATTAGGGTTCAGTATGATTAATACGTTTAATGTGTTTGGGCCTTTTATGGTGCAAGTGCAAATGCATTACACACCATTATTTTATGCCCATATGACCTTGAT
Source organism: Gammaproteobacteria bacterium (assembly GCA_022601255.1). Lineage (GTDB taxonomy): Bacteria > Pseudomonadota > Gammaproteobacteria > Coxiellales > Coxiellaceae > JAHZIV01. The sequence continues at coordinate 3,882 of JAHZIV010000074.1, read as the reverse complement.
TATTGGTTGTGCTTGTTTTATAGGTAGCATCGTGAATCGACTTGTCGTTCATAGGCTGAGGCAAGAAACCGTTATTTTTTTTTGCATCGTATGGATGTTATTGGTCAGCATGATTAGCGGTTTGTTAGCCATGTGGTATGGTTTTCATATTGTGATGTTAATACTTTCTGTGGCTATTATTATTTTCGCAACGGGTATGGTCTACCCCAATTACTCTGTAAATTGTTCCAGTATGTTTAAATCAATGGCAGGTACGGCGGCTGCTTTGCGTGGTGTGGTTACAATGCTTGGAGCAGCAATTCTAACAGGCTTAATGAGTTTAATTGTTATTCACCAAATGGTGCTATTTTTCTTGATTTATGTGGTACTAGCCTTTGTGATGTTAATGGTGTTTAAGAATAAAAACAATTTGAGTAAGGCTATTGTGAGTTATAAATAAAATTGCTGGTAGCAATGGAGTGATAATGCCAGATTTAGCTGATAAAAATGATCAATCTAGTTGGGCCGACGCAGTTGTACACAATACTGTAAAAGGTGCATTTGCTGGCGCAGTTGAAGTTGGGGTGTCAGGACAAATTTTATGGGCATTAAAGGCTCGCTTGCAGGCTGGTGAACCGTTTACTTTCAATCCTTTTGTTCTTTATCGTGGCATGCTGCCCCATTTGCTGGGAAGGATACCTATTACAGCAGCACAGGTAGGTGGGGCTGAAGTTACCATGAAGATACTCGCTTCAGAGAAGCATGAGGTGACGTTGGCGGATCGCGCTTTAGGATCTGCTGTTGGCGGTAGCGCTGCCGCTCTTTTTAACGCCCCTTCTGAAACCGTCATGATGGAGCAACAAAAAAGAGCAACTCGTTTGCTCGATACTGATGCGTGTCAAACGCAACAACCCTCACCGTTTCGGGTCACAAGAGACCTGGTTAGAAACCACGGTTCACAGGTATTAATGACGGGTTTTGTAGGCTCGGCCATTCGGTTAACGACTTATAATGGTGTTATTTTTTGTGGTATTCCTGTCATGGGCGTGTGGATTAAAGAGAATAGTCATTTGCCTGAAAGTGCATCTAAATTGACAGCCAGTGCTTTTACGGCATTATTAGCAGTTTTTATTTCGAACCCAGCAGACCTTGCAAAGACAGTTCAGCAAGCTAACATTGACAGTCAAAAAATGAATTTGAGGCAAGCTTTGCGCTATGAATATGGGCACTCAGGACTGAGAGGCTTATGGAAAGGTTTTTGGTGGCGTTATGCGCGTGTCGCACTCGGTGCGGTTGTCATCGATAAAGCCAATAAACTATTTGATAACAGTTCAATGCATTTTTAACTAAACAAGGAGACTACTATGACTAGACCAGCAGAAGGAGCAGCTGCAGCAAAGCCTGCATTAAATCAATATACGTTATTTACGGGCGATCAGGGTGCCTATCGCTTAGGAATAATCAGTGACATCTATAATGATGGTAGTAAAGTATTTCTTACTAATAACGGCGTTGCTGATGCAAAAAAAATATTAATCGTTGGCTGTGGCACCGGCATTATGTTGCAGTGGATTGCAGAGCAGGCTAAAGGTGCTGAAATCCTCGCAACAGATATTGACCCTAAGCAGATCGAAGTGTCTCGAAAGGCTATTGTTAAGGCTGGAATTAAGAACGTTACATTTCAGGTATGCGATGGTCATGATCTTGAAAGCACATTCAGTGATAAAGTAGGGTATTTTGATTTCACCGTGACACGTTTTGTCTTGGCGCACGTTCAAGATCCTGAAGATATATTGAGACAAATGGTGACGTTAACGGCAAAAGGTGGGAAAGTTTTGTGTGAGGAGGCTATCACCAGTTTACATGCTTGTGAGCCACGCAATGCGGATTTCGATGCTTACTATAAAGCTTGGTCTGAGACGCGTAAGAGTAAGAATGCTAATCCCGAATTTGGTAGCACGCTGGAAGGCCTTTACTCAGGCATGGGTCTTGGTAGTTTAAGTTTTGAAACAAGAACTAAGGAGCTTCCTGTGGGTTCTAGAGAACGCGAGATTTTTTATTTGAATATGGTGGAAATTGAAGCTCATGTTCTTCAGGCAGGTCTAATGAATGAAGCTGATCATACGCGTATACGTGATGCCATGAAAGCGCTAAAAGACAGCCCAGAACACACATTACGTTTTTCTGGCAGCATGCAGATTTGTGGCACATCACCGGGGCCAGAACCAAAAGCTGTTGCAGAGGCAAGACGCTAATTCTTATAATAAATATCCAGTATAGCTCCTATACTGGATATGTTTTCGGTAAAAAAAACTAAGTAGTCTACCGGATATTCATATATCGATCGAGTTGCTACTATTTCATCATTGTTAATGATTGAACTAGGAGCAGATCAAAATGCAACAGACCACGCTTAAAGGACAAGAGAGGGCGCCTTACCCTAATAAATGTTATCTCCCATTCATCCTATACCCGCCGGGTATGCATGCGAATACCGAAGGCAGTGAATTCTTGCAAAACCATATTGATATGCAGGAAGACGGAGATAATTTTGTCATGTATATCTCTATTCCTTTTTGTCGTGTGCGTTGTAAAGGTTGTCCCTATTTTGTGAGTCTATTAAAAGAGAGAGATCCTGAGAATCGCGAAGATCTGTATATTGAAGCCTTAGTGAAAGACTTAATAAACTGGTCAAAGTTCAAGAAATGGAGCAGTAGTAAATTACGTAGCATCTATATAGGTGGTGGAACGGGTAGTATTTTACGGACAGAAAATTTAAAACGTATCGTAGACACACTGTTTAAGCATTATGATATTCCGGAAGGATATGAATTGACTCTGGAAGGTAATGCTCGTGACCTTACGGATGATAAGATTGATTATATTGCAAACTCAGAAATAACTCGAGTAAGCTTAGGCGTTCAGTCTTTCCAACCAGAGATACTGAATGTGATCGGCTCACCGCATGCAGCACAAGACAGTATTACTGTTATTAAAAAATTACAAAAAGCGGGCATGAAAAACATCCAAATGGATTTAATGTATAATATGCCAGGTCATACCTTAGAGATTTGGCAGAGTGATCTGCAAATGCTTTCAGACTTAGACATACCACACTTTACGATTTATCTATATCGTATTCATACTGACACACCTCAAGATCGATTAATTAAAAAAGGAATCGTTAAAAAACCAGAGGATCCTGAAACTCCAATGGTTAAGGCAATGTATAATGAAGCTAAGAGAGTCGCCGAAGACATGGGCTATACGATGTATATGAAAGATCATTTCTGTAAACCAGGCTATGAAAATATGTATAACCACTGGAATTTTAGAGTGGACGTCGATACATTAGGAGTAGGCCCTGGATCGTATAGCTTCTTCGGTGAATATCGTCTAGGGACAGAAAACAATATTAAAAAATACATTGAACAAGTAAATAAAGGTGATTTTTTAATTAGTACCTTATCAATCAAACTGAATGAAAGAATGCGTAGAGAACGCTATATAGTATTTGCACTGCTGTATTATGAAATAGATTTCAAGTATTACCAGCAGAAATTTGGTACACAATTTTTAGATGATTTTCGTGAAGAGGCCTTGCGTCTTGAGAAAAAGAAGTTGGTTATTTTAACGGATGAAAAAATGATTTTAACTCAAGAGGGTTACATCTGGCATACCAATATTATTCTTGAGTTCTTTAATCCAGCATTTTGGGGAGATACAAAGGCATTAGATGTTCCACATTGGTCTTTAAATGGGATTGGAGTTGAAGTGGGTGCGCGTAAACGTCAGTACTGGCTGGGTGAAAAGGATAAAACATTTTTTAACAAACAAGATTTAATATGGAGTGAAGAAAAACAGGCAGTGAACGCCGATTAAGATAGGAGGAGCTATGGATAT
>JAHZIV010000073.1 GCA_022601255.1 Gammaproteobacteria bacterium | reverse complement strand
TACCTTAAGTCGGCTTCAATGGCCACAATTTATACCAGAGTATCCTCAGCGATAGGTCATTCCAAGGGCTCCCCCGTCATTACGAGCGCTCCTCCGTCATTACGAGCGCAGCGAAGTAATCCACACAACTACTTATCAGGCCGCACCTGCAAGGTCATAAACCCACCGCAACAGACTGGCGCTTCAGGTATTGGTTTTGTACGAGGCTTAGCATTCTTCACTGGGTCATTATCCATGGTGACAGAACAAGCTTCTTTCGCATCATCGGTTGGTAGCGCTACAGGAGGCTGTCCTACAACTTTGCTGCACTTCATACATTTATACTGACTCATGACGATTTAATCCCCCGTTAAAAAATATCCACCTGCAGATAATTATAGACTATTATTTGAAATTAACTCAACGATATCGTTTTTACGTGTGCAAATATAACTGATTATTTTTAAAGAATATAACGCTTCTTTCAACGCATGCTCTGCCGGCAGAACAGCATTATATTGCACCCAGCATAACCAAATATTAATAAGCCCATAAAAACTCGACTCAAAACGTTGCACCAAATGATTCACATCACCATAACCCCGCAACACCGCCACAAACCTATCTTCATCCAAATGTGCTGTACCCAACATACTAAAATTAATCGCAACCCCTAATAACTCAACTGCAGGGTCAATCCAACCCGCCAACTCCCAATCAATGATGCTGTATTGACTCTGTTGCCAAATAATATTCCTACAGGTGATATCACGATGACTGATGACATCATATTGTTGTTGCGTATAACAAAGCTGACATTGCGCAACAAGATCAGAAAATAAAGCAGTATGCTGTGGAACATGTCTTTGTAAAAATGAATGCCACACATCATTCGGCTTAAATAATTGAAATGGCCGTGCTGCAGGTAACCCTATGTCACAGTTATGCAGCTGGAAAATAAGCTGTCCCACCTGCTCTATTTGCTGCAAATGCATCTGCTCAACCATTAAGATATCACCTTCTATGTAAGGGTAGACAACATAATCAAGCTCATCAAAAGAAACAATACATTGCTGCTGTCGAAAGTATGCATTTACTGCGGGGATACTTTTTGCTGAAAAAGCTGCCGCAATACATTCTGCGTGCGTATAGTTTTCCAAATAATTATCAACCTCAGTTGTAAAAACATGTTGTTTATCACACGACCGTGGTTTTAGTTTTTTGACAATGAAACTGTGGCTGGCAGTTTTGATCTGATAAACACGATGCAGATGGCCCATGTCAATTTCAGTGATCTCTTCAACTTGGGACTCCAACTGAAAATATTCTAATATTTTACCTGCCAGTACTGGTGTCATAAAAACGGCTCCGTAGAGCCACGCCCCTCACGAATAATCTCAGGAGTTGATCCCGTTAAATCCACCACAGTTGTTGCGAGCAGCTCACAAGTACCGCCATCAATAATTAAATCCACCTTGTTTTGCAACAAGTCTTCAACCTCATGGACATCAGAAAAAAGCACATCGCTTTCAGGCAAAATAAGACTAGCACTCAATAAAGGCGCCTCTAACTCTTGTAATAACATTTGCGCAATTTTATTCTCTGGAATACGTAATCCAATCGTCTTGCGTTTAGGACGTAAAAAACGCTTAGGCACCTCTTTAGTTGCACTCAAGATAAATGTATACGGGCCAGGCGTATTTGCTTTCAACAAACGAAAGCGAATGTTATCCACGTACGCATAAACAGATATCTCGGACAAATCACGGCATATCAAACTAAAATAATGCTGCTCATCCAGGTGACGAATGCGGCGAATACGCTCCGTAGTCTCTTTGCTACCAATCATACATCCGAGTGCATAACCCGAATCCGTAGGATAAACAATTATCCCGTCGTTGCGCAGCGTTTCCACCGCTCTTCGCAACAACCTGGCTTGCGGGTGGGTGGGGTGTATTTTAATCGTTAATGTCATAATGGCCTATTATAGTTCTATTACTCACAAAGTGCGAAAACTATGCTATTATCGCCTCATGATAAAATTTTTATTCGATTATTTTCCGATTATATGCTTTTTTATAGCCTATAAACTCTATGGTATCTATGTCGCTACACTCGTGACTATGATTGCATCCGCCCTGCAGCTCGCTGCCTATTGGCTCATCCATAGACGTTTTGAAAAACTGCATGTCATCACCTTTATCCTAATCATGATATTGGGTAGTGCCACACTTATATTCCATAAAGTTATCTTTATCAAATGGAAGCCAACACTTATCTACTGGGCATTCTTTATCGTATTAACGGGCAGTCACTTTATTGGCAAGAAAACGGTGGCACATCGCATGTTAGGAGATAAAATAGCGATCCCCACTAACATCTGGAAACGCATCAATATCGCTTGGGCAATTTTTTTCTTGATACTGGGATTTGTCAATCTCTATGTTGTCTACCACTATGACACAAATGCCTGGGTAAATTTTAAATTATTCGGCACATTAGGGCTGACCTTTGCTTTCATTTTACTGCAGGTAGCCTATATGTGGCGCTATATTGAACGAGAATAAATAAGGTTAAATTAATATGGCAAAACAATCTGAAGACACCTTAATGAGTACTTATGCAAAATTAAGCTTGAATGACTGGCAGGTCTTAGCAGATCTAATCCGAAAACACAGCGCCACCAACACAACAGCCGAACCTGATGAAGACGTGAATGCAGAACAACAAGTTCTAGATCTTGAACAAATCAATAATGCCGTTGAAGGCCCATTACAAGCTTTTTTTCATCAGAAAATGCAGGCCTATTCACACCTTGCGCAGGTGCGCATGGCATTAACCATTGAAAATGATGATACCTTTAAGGAAAACATGAACCCTCAAAATCATCTTGGCAGCATTGATAAGAAATTATTAGAAAAACTCGATCAAGACAAAATAACCGATCTTAAATCACAATTAGATGAACTGACCGAACAACATATCGAACAATGGCAACAACATTTTTCTGATTGGGCCACCCTCATTGCACAAGACATTAGTGCAAGCGGTATTGAATTATCGGAGTTAGAAATTTCCGAACTGCAAACTGCCGAACCTATTTCTGAATTACTAAAACGTTACACCGCATTAAATATTGATAAACCTAAAACCAAACAAAGTGGCATGAACTACTCAAACTACCTGACCCTAAAGGCAAATCTTGCGATTCATAGCGCCCTAAGTCGTCAACATCAAACACATGACACCAAGGCAATCAACCAATATCTAAAACACCTCAAGAAAGATCTCGACAGCATCTATAAAGCCGAACAACAAATTATTAGCACGCAACAACAAGAAACAGATATACTGCTAAAACTTATTTCTTACTAGGGCCCAGCGCCAGGAGTAGGCGGCCTGTATGGATCCTCGGCCGTTGTACACCTTAATGCTTCTGGTGGTGGAGAAACAGCACCCACAGCAACCGGGCTTGGACTGCGGCCACCACCACCCACAAAGCCAGGATTCTGCGTTACCGGTGACATTGAACCACTTGCTCTACTACTCGACCGACTTCTCATGCCTTTACCGGAAGGTGATGGCGAACGCGCCCCATCAAAAGCATCCCCATCGAAAGCATCTGCATCCTCTAACACAGCGGACTGTCTAATAGCACCATCCGTGCCTCCTTTCTGTAAAAGTGGGGCGCTCAAGCTTCCAGACGGCGGGCTTGCTAGGCGCGCAGGTTCTGGAACTTCTCTAGCGGCACCTGTTTCAGGATCCTGATGATTACGCGTGTTACCCTGTAACCGACTCCGCCGTATCATGTAACCCACCATTAGAATGAGCAGCGCAAAGCCGGCAATCCCACCCATGGTAGCTGACCAACTTAGCTGAACGTCATTACCTGGATTTGGATTTTGATTAAATGCTTGCATAAACGCTCCATCCGGGCTTACTGTGTAGTTGGTATCTAACTCTCCGTTACTTTGCGGCCCTGTGTACCCATCACTTTCGCGCCAGGTGCTCTTTAGATGATTATCAAAAATAAGCCTAGGATCGCACATTTTCACCAAAACCAGGCCAAACTTATCCGCTAGCCGCCGCAAGAAGTCCTCCGAAGCAATCCTATCGCCTTGAATATCTCTATCAGGGTTCGGATGAATACAACCAAATAATATTCTGCTAGGTTCTGTTTCATTAAATAAAGTGTAAGATATCATCGCACTTGCCTCCTTTCAAATTGCGAATCGTGAGAGTTTATCATTTATAACTCTCTTCATAATCAGTGTAATTATATACACAAATGAATTAATTTGAAACAGCTTGATTTGTCTTGACAAAATAATCACTGCCCGTACAATAAATTTTAGTTATTTTAGTTTTTAACGAAAGGAATTAAACATGAAAACAACCATTAAAAACAAAACCATTCTAGCAACCACTCTTATTGGGGCATTATTCGCCACTTCTTGCTCGTATGCGGGCAATCTCTTCTTGAGCAAAGGTCTTATGGGCACTGCTGAAGGTCCTGCTATCGTAACTGCAACAATTATCACACCTGGCAATAAAGAAATAAACTTAGATAAAGCCGCTGTTTACATTGGCACTAGTAATACTGCACCTTGTAGTGATTTACACTCTGCGTTTTCAGCTAATGGTGGTGAAGTAGACCCTGGTGTAAAGCCCGCAAGCTCTGATGAGCTATACCAAACGTTTGGCAATAGCTATACCGTCACATGCTTCAAAGAGGACATGACCTATAACGGCAAGGCTTATTCTACAGGAAATATCAAGTTGACTCATAATTCTGGTGACACAGCATATACCTCTGCAAGCCCAAGTCACGTGACTCTTGATTTTACGAAGTAATATCATTTAAATGTGACTTATCAAAAAGCCGATACTACTATCGGCTTTTTTATGATCGACGTATTTCATACAACGCGATACCACAGGCCACCGATACATTTAAACTCTCAACACTACCATAGAGCGCTATCTTCGCTAAATAATCACAGTGCTTGCGCGTTAGACGACGCAATCCTGTTCCTTCACTACCTAAAACCAACGCCAAATTACCGGTTAATTTTTGCTGCGCCAATGTCTCTTCCGCCTCGCCTGCAAGGCCCACCGTCCAAACACCGAGTTCCTGAAACTTTTGCATTGCACGCGCAAGATTGGTAACAGCTACCACGGGTGTTAATGCCGCTGCCCCACACGCAACTTTCTGCACCGTATCGGTAACACCCACCGCTTTATCTTTTGGAATAACAACTGCATCGACGCCCATGGCATTAGCACTGCGCAAACAAGCGCCCAAGTTATGTGGATCCTGAATACCATCCAATATCAATAGCAAACAATCTTCTTGTTTATCTGCAACCAACTGATAGAGCTCTGACTCCGATAACTGAAGCGCTTGCCCACATTCGACCACCACACCCTGATGCACCACAGCGCTATCAAACATCTGATCCAATGCGTCAATACCGACACGCGATACCGCTACTTGCTGTTGCTCTGCTAACTGCAATAATTCTTGCATTCGTTGATCTTGTCGTTGTGTTTGCACGAACAGTTGTTGAATCAATTGCGGTTTTGCCAACAACAAATTTTTAACTGCATGAATACCGTAGACTCTATTTTTTACTGCCATTTAAAGCGCTTCTTTGTTACAATCAATTTTCAAATTCTACGTCAAGGACGAATCAGATGCAAAAAAAGCTGCTATATATCCTGCTAATAACAGGACTGGCATCATTGACAGGTTGCACCAGCTCACCACAATTTACCGATGGCCCTCCCCATATCAGGGTTGATGCCAACAAGATTCCCAATGCCGTGCCACGCCCACTGCCTAAAAGTCGATACGGCAATCCTCGCTCCTATGTCGTCTATGGCAAACGCTATTATGTCCTACCCAGCGCCAATGGCTATGATCAACGCGGCATCGCCTCCTGGTATGGCACAAAATTCCATGGCCAACTAACGTCAACTCGCAAGCCCTACAATATGTTTGCCATGACGGCAGCCAGTCCGGTATTACCCATCCCCTGTTTCGTCCGTGTGACCAATTTACAAAATGGCAGAGAGGTGATTGTCAAAGTGAATGACCGCGGGCCCTTTGCACCCAACCGAATTATCGACCTTTCATACGTAGCTGCTGAAAAGTTGGGCTATATAAAAACAGGCACGGCACTGGTCCAGGTCACTGGAATCGATACCACTCGCTCGTATGCGCCAAGGCCGATCATTCTGACACGTCGTCCTGAGCTGTATTTGCAAGTAGGATCTTTCACAAATTTTGCCAATGCTGAAGAACTCAAACAGCACATAAGCCATTATACTAAAAAGCATATTCGTATAAACACTGCCCACCTGAATGACCGTATTCTCTACAGAGTACAAATTGGCCCCTTGATTGGAGTCGGAGAATCGGATAGGCTACAACATGTATTAGCTCACCGAGGATTGGGTGATGCTGTAACTATAATTAGTTAACCATGGTTAAGGAGAACCGAAATGGGATTATTAGAAAATGCGCATGCTGTCTATTTGAAATGGAAAGAAAATAACCAACGCGAACAACAGCTTCATGAAGAAAAAGACCATCTACAAGAAACAAATAGTCGTATCAATAAGACAAAAGAGTCGAACCCGTACCTCATTCTACACTAGAATCGGAAACACATATGAGCACTGACGCCATGGTACAGACATGGTCGTCGATGCTTGCTGAAGAGAAGCAAAAGCCCTACTTCAAGCAAATTCTAGCTTTTCTTGCTAAGGAAATGGCACAGCAAAAGACCCTTTATCCTGCACGCAAAGATATCTTCAATGCATTTAAGCTCACAGAATTTGAAGATGTTAAGGTGGTGATCATAGGCCAAGACCCCTACCATGGCCCCAACCAGGCACATGGCCTGTGTTTCTCAGTGTGTAAGGGTGTTGCACTGCCACCGTCTCTGCAGAACATCTACAAGGAATTACACAGTGATCTGGGGATCGAAACTCCCAACCACGGCTCGCTTGAGCGATGGGGCGAGCAAGGCGTACTGCTGTTGAATACGGCTCTTACAGTGGAGGCACACAAGCCTCAGTCGCATTCTAAGATTGGCTGGCAAAAGTTTACCGATAGAGTGATTGAGTGCCTAAATGAGCATCCACAGGGAATCGTCTATTTACTCTGGGGCAGCTATGCGCAGAGCAAGATCCCGCTGATCGACAGCCGAAAACATAAGATATTAAAATGTCCGCACCCATCGCCGTTGTCAGCTCATCGAGGTTTCCTGGGATGTCAGCATTTTTCGAAGGCGAATATGTTACTGGAAAGCATGAACCGTCCACCCATCGACTGGTCTTTATAGTTATGAGCCCTCGTTCTTATCTGTCCATCTATGTGCCCTTTTGAACGATAATATTCGCTGTGCTGCTCATGTATTATCATATACACTGCGCTGCTCGCTCACATTATCCTCCAAAATGCCATCATAGCTGAACAGCAAGCCTTGCCAAAACACGAGCATTCTAATTTGAGCCCTCGTTCTTATCTGTCCATCTATGTGATATTTTGAATGATAGTGCTCGCTGTGCTGCTTACCCCGCAGGCGATTTGACATCACTATCCTTTGGAGCTACATTTATCGGCTGTTACATAAATTGAGACGATAAAGTGGCAAAAATACGAATACTCCAGTACCTAGACCCAAAATTAAAACGCATTGCAAAACCTGTTAAAGATTTTGGTAAGGCATTTCAAAAAATTGTCGACGATATGTTCGAAAGCCATTACGGTGCAGACAGCTGCGCAGCACTCGCCGCAACCCAACTGGACTTACCTGATCCACCACACGTTACCGTGATTGATTTTTCCATCTTGAAAAATGAACCACTCTGCCTAGTAAACACAGAAATTGTAGAATCCGAAGGCGAACACAAAGAATCCGAAGGCTGTATGTCTGTTGGCTGTGACATTGGCGCAAACGTCTACGAAAGCGTCACTCGCGCAGCTAAAATTAAAGTCAAAGCACAAGATCGTCACGGCGAACCGCTAGAGTTTGAGGCAGATGGATTTATGGCAAAGTGCATTCAACACGAACTAGATCATCTGCATGGGAAAATATTCCTAGACCATCTCTCCAAACTAAAACGAAAACGTGCCGAACAGAAATTATTAAAACTTAAAAAACAGTTAGAAGAGTAATTCTGTATACAGCACCGAGTGACTCACAATGACGCTGCACACAGCCATTGCGAACACAGCGAAGTAATCTACACAAAAACATCCTGCGTGAAAATCGTTTCATTACGATCAGGGCCTGTTGAAATAATCGAAGCAGGTACCTGACACAATGCTTCCAATCGCCTCACATAAGCTTTAGCCTTCTCAGGTAACTGAGCATAATCCGTAATACCAAAAGTCTTTTCACACCATCCCGGCATCTCTTCATAAATTGGCTCACACGCCTCTACAATATCAGCATCATAAGGTAAAACCGATATTGTCTCCCCCTTATATCGATAAGCCGTGCAAATCTTGATAGTCTCAAATACATCCAATATATCTAACTTCGTAATAATTAATGCAGATAAAGAATTCGCCTGAATCGAACGTTTCATAATCGGCACATCAAACCAACCACATCGACGTGGACGCCCTGTACTGGCCCCCTTCTCTTTACCACGCTCCGCCATCTGCTGACCAACTTCATCATGCAACTCTGTCGGAAAAGGTCCAGCACCGACTCGTGTGACATACGCTTTGGTAACACCCAACACTTCATCAATATTTTTAGGACCCAGACCCGTCCCTGTTGCCACCGCACCGGCAACCGTATTCGAAGACGTCACATAAGGGTATGTCCCTAAATCGATATCAAGCAAAGTACCCTGAGCCCCCTCAAACAAGATGTTTTTACCCTGTTTTTTAAGCTCTAAAATAGGCTGAGTAATATCTTCAATCATCGAGATAATGTGTTTTGCTTGCTCTAATAGCTGCTGCAAGACCTGCTCACATGGAATCGGCTCCTGCTTATAACGATGCTCTAACTGAAAATTATGATGCTCTGCAAGTTTCTGTAATTTTGTTTCAAGTTTCTCCGGGTGCAGCAAATCCATCGCACGCAAACCACGCCTAGCTACTTTATCCTCATAGGCAGGCCCAATACCACGTCCCGTTGTCCCAATCGCCTGGTCACCACGCGCTACTTCACGCGCCTGATCAATCGCAACATGATAAGGCAACAACAGGCTGCAAGCCGGGCTGATCACCAGCTGATCCGCAACATTAATACCTTGTTCAGCAAGCCCCGCCATCTCCTTCAAAAGCGCCTCAGGAGAAAGCACCACACCATTACCGATAAAGCAGGCAACATTTTTATGTAAGATACCTGATGGAATCAGGTGCAGGACGGTTTTTTTCTGGTTGATAATCAATGTATGGCCCGCATTATGACCACCCTGATAGCGCACCACAGCAGCCGCATGCTCAGTTAACAGATCGACAATTTTACCCTTGCCCTCATCACCCCATTGAGTGCCCAAAATAACGATGTTTTTGCCCATTTATTAATCCATCCTATCCAAATATAAGCACGGCAGATGATAGCACATCCACCTATAGCGCTTCTAGCTGGAATTACCCAGCATGAATAATCTTTTTAATATGCTATACTTCCCCACGATTTTCTGCTGGAGGTAAAATGTTAGATACAAATCATTGGAGTGCTGAATCTTACAGTCACGCCAACCAAATTCAACGAAGCCATGCACGCAAGCTTCTAGAAGATTACGCTTTTCAAACTCATGCCGACATTTTAGATGTGGGCTGCGGCGATGGTGAAATTTCAAAATGGCTGGCACAACGCGCGCCAGAGGGTCATACAATCGGCATAGATCGCTCTGCCGATATGATTCAACACGCCACCCAACAACATAAATCCATCGCAAATTTAAGCTTCAAAAAACTCGATGCTATCGATATAGATTATGATAATAAGTTTGATCTCATCACCTCATTTAGCTGTATACATTGGATCGAGAAAAAAGCTCAATTACTAAAAAAAATGTCGCGTGCATTGAAACCACACGGTGCGATTTTACTGACCTTTCCTGTTGGCGATGGCGATGAAGTCATCGAACATGTTCCTCG
>JAHZIV010000072.1 GCA_022601255.1 Gammaproteobacteria bacterium | reverse complement strand
GGCTTGTCAATCTCTAACGTATGTAACAACCATTGTTGCCCTTGATCGATTATTTGTTCCTGTCGCGCATCGATCGAATCTAATGATTGCGTTAAACCTTTACCTGTTGCTTTTAATAACGCTTCTTTACGCGTCCAAAAATAAAAAAATCGCTCCGTTTGTGCATCACCCTCTAAAGCACGTAACTCCTGACATTCGGCTTGCGTGAAGAACCGCTCTGCAATTGGCAATTGATCCTTAATACGCTGCATGTTTTCAACATCCACGCCCACTTCAAAATCACGACAAAATGCATACACCGCACAATCTTTCGAATGCGATACATTAAAATGTAATGGTACGTCATGTTCTGCAAACAAAAATGGCTTACCGTGATCGCCTTCAGTAAACCGAAGGCCATCTCCCGGAGTATTTAAATAATGGGACAACAACTGGCGCAACATACCCCGCGTACAAATATAATTATTCGTTAATGTCTGTGTAACATAACGATGCGCTCGCACTAATTCATCTTCACAGAGCAATTGTTGCAATTGCGCTAACTGTGCCATCTTATCAGCAATACTGATTTTCCAGATATGAATGCAGTCAGGTTTTAATGCGTCAATTAACATGGCCGCATTGTAACAGCATCTGTTTCGTTTAGCCAAGTATGGCTTGTAGGCCTCTATTTTCTGCAAGTTCCGCTACCGGCAGTCGAATGGGCTGTACATTAAAACATAATCCAAATCGATTTAGAGATCCCACCAAACTCTCAAGCCGCTGTCGCGCATCTTGATCTACCTGCGACTGCCTAGATTGTGAAACAATAGCAGAAAGGCTGTTGATTTGATCTGAAATACCTTCCAGAGCATTGATCAACGAACCATGAACACGATCCGCTGCGGTAAAATTTGTCGCCCAGTTTTTCTTGTGGCGATTGCTTTGCAACAACCCCTTGTATCGCCCAGCAGCTTTGGTGTGAATATGGTGCAAACATTGATGCAACTCATGATCCAAACGTTTATAGCTTTCCTGGAAATTATCTAAAATTTGTTTACCCGAAAATGCCCACGTGCGCGTACCAAAATAATCGATCATCTCCTTAAGGTCGCTACACAATAAACTAAACAATGCCATTTTCTCGGTGAGTTCATGCAACTTTAAAAAATTCCTAAGCAACTCTTGATCTTGTTGAAAATAACCACTAATGCCAGAGTGCACTCTCGAGAACCAACGCCGAACGGGATGACGATCGGGAATCAAGTTGCCACCAATCGCTCTATTTAAATTATTTGCATGCATGGCTTGAGGTGTTTTAACACCAGCTCGACCTTTTGAATGAGAACAAACATGGAAGCTATCTAAGGACGTAAAAACCTCTTGCATTCCACAATGAGGCCCAATAGCTTCACGATTAACTATTTTAATAACGGGGCTATTGACCAACTGCAGTAATAATTTAAATGAACGTGTTTCACGCGCATCTATTAAATCATTGCTAAAACCTTTTAATAGCTCACTACGATTGACAGTTACAGATGCTCTATTACTACGTAAAATAAAAAATAAATACTGAATTAAGGATTCCACTGCATTAACTGCATAATTCGAAGCATTAGCTACCACATCACGCATGCTTCTCTGATTCATGCGAATATCAATTTCATCACAGCTTTTTTGCAAACACTCTGCTACAGCAATCAACGTACTGTTCATAGTGCGCTCGTGCTTAACACCCATATGCGAACATGGAAAAATACGGTTCTGCTCAAGCTTTTTAATGTACTGGATGTATCCGTAGATTTCATCCTTTACTTTCTTGCCATCACTTAAGTCACGATAACCCAAACGCTGCAACCACGCCTTAAGTTGTTCACATACAAGATTCGTAGGATCATATAAACCACCATCACCAAAGTATCGCTCAGCACGACTGGTCTGGTAATTACAAATAAAACCGATCGCATTGCGCACAGGCACTAAGCACGTCGGTACCAGCTGCCAACTGTCTGGAGAAAAAGAAGTCTTTTGATATTGATAACTCAACACACACCGACGTGGTGTGCTGAACACACTAAATGCAAATTGTTTTTCTGCGATCATCTTGCCACATAACTGTGGTGGCAACTCACCTGCATCTAGCTGCCTTAAAACGCATTGACGAAACACGCCTATCACTGCTTCATATTGTTCTAACAAATAACCCGTTAAAATACGTTCTGCCACCTCAAGACTCCTTTCTATTTAGAGTCCTGCAGATTAGGGTGTTATTGAATGGAAAGAAATACCGGGTTTTTATTTGCTAATTATCATTGCCAAATTTTAACTTCTCGACTGCCATTTCATGCTTCCTGATAATGGCCTTGTATTTCTCAATTTTATCTCGATTATTTTCGATAATGGTTTTACGCCTGCGAACATCTCTTCTCTTACGAGCTGCAGCTCTTCTCTTACGTGCTGCGGCTCTTCTTTTTTCAGCAGCAGTTGGGCGTCGATTAGCCGCATTTTCTTGGCGTAAATATTCCATCCGCATGCGATTGCGATTATCCGTCGAATTTCCAAGCGATGCAGCACTACGTGAAGCTGCAAGATTCGATGCATTGACCGTATTATGAT
>JAHZIV010000071.1 GCA_022601255.1 Gammaproteobacteria bacterium | reverse complement strand
GCGTGCATTGAAACCACACGGTGCGATTTTACTGACCTTTCCTGTTGGCGATGGCGATGAAGTCATCGAACATGTTCCTCGCATACTCAATCAAGACAAATGGCAACAACATTATGGCGAATATACATTACCCGTTCACTGGGTAACAATGCATGAATTAAAGCAGTGGTTGCAGGATACTGCGTTCACAGTGGATTCACTGGTGGCCACAAACGATTACTTTGAGCTTGCAAATTTAGAAGTCTATAGGCAGTTTATATCAGCACTACCTTTATTCACTCACATCAACGATCCCGATCATATAAAAACGATCATTGACGAAGTTGTAGCGCGTTTTGGCACATACTGTCAAAAATACCATAATGGCAAAGTGGTATTCCCAATAAAAAACTACATTATCAAAGCTCACGTATAAATACTGAGCCCAGTATTTATTTCTTAACGGGCTGACTAAAGTATTTAAAGAATTGGCTATTAGGCTTCAACACCATTACCGTTTCTTTATTATTAATAAACACCTGACGATAAGCCTGTAAACTACGATATAACGCATAGAAGCTAGGGTCTTTGTTATAAGCCTTGGTGTAAACATTCGCGGCTGTTGCATCACCCGCTGCTCGAACTGCTTGCGCATTGGCTTTGGCCGTTGCCAACATTACTTCCACCTCTGCATCTGCTTCTGCTCTGGTAGATTCTGCAACCGCCTTACCTTGAGAGCGATGTTGCGTGGCCACTTTTTCTCGTGCAGTCCGCATTCTTTGGTATACATAATCCTGTACGGACGGTGGCAACTCAATTTGCACAATACGCACATCCGTTACACTCACGCCATATTCCTTAGCACTCTTATTCGCTTGATCACGCAATAGCTGCATAACGTTCATGCGTTCACCCGAAACAACATCCTGGATGCTGCGCTTACCAAATGCAGCGCGTATGGCATCATTGATCTGTTGTGTTAATAAGTTTTCAGTACGAATAGCCATACCTCTAGTACGTTTATAGTAAAGTGGTAAATCAGTGATACGCCATTTGGCATAATACGATACAACGAGTGATTTTTGATTCTCTGTAATGATACGCGATGATTCGCCATTTAACGTTTGTAACCGAGTATCAAAATCTCTTACAGTGGTTACAAAAGGAGTCTTGAAATGCAAGCCTGGGCCAACCACCAAGGCGTTGCCAGCAGCATCTACTTGCATTTTACCTAAACGTAAAATTAATGCGTTACTGCCCTGCACTACTGTGAAGGCACTCAATGACCAAATAAACAAAGCAATGATGCCAATTATAATACCGGTTATTAGCTTAGTATTCATTGCGAACCTCCTTGTGGATAACCACCTGGTCGATTTTGACCATAGCCACTCTGATCTGGAATATTAGGCTCAGCAGATACTGCATTAATATTACTATCCGCATTACTGACCAAGCCAGTAGTGCTTCTTAAGGGCGGAATCGTACTGGGTTGGTTTTGCATTAACTGAGCCAACGGCAAATACAAGACATTGTTACCGCCATTTTCCACAAGAATATTACGCGTATGTGACAACACATCAGAGACCGTATCTAAGTATAAACGCTCACGGGTGACATTAGGCGCCTCTTTATAGGGTTTCAACAGTGCTAGATAGCGAGCGATACGACCATCCGCTTCTAATACCACCGCCTTTTTGTAAGCATTGGCAGATTGCTGCAAGCGCGCTACCTGACCTTTGGCAATTGGAATCACTTTACTGGCATAGGCTTTTGCTTGGTTAATGTAACTCTGCTCATCTTCACGCGCACGAATCGCATCATCAAATGCCGCTGTAACAGCTTCAGGTGGTTTTGCCTGCATCAGTGTTACATCTGAAATCACAATACCGGGTTTATAAACAGTAAGGATATTCAAAAGCTGTTTATAAGCCTTATCACGAAGGTCCTGACGACCTGTCGTCAAGATATCATCTAGTTGCATATGCCCCACTACTTGACGTAATGCACTGGAGGTCGCCTGTTGTAATGTTTCAATAGGGTCCGATGTATTGAATAAAAAATCTTTTAGATTATCGATACGATATTGTACGTTAAGTGCAACCGAAACAAGATTCTCATCCTGGGTTAACATTTCAGCCTGATATTTAAAGTAGCGTACCTGCTGCACGTCAGTTGTATATTTAGCCTCAATGAACTGAGGAATCCAATGCATACCCGGACCTACAGTCTCTTCATACTTTCCAAATAACAATATAGCCGATTGCTCAGTAGGGCCAAGAATAAAAATTCCGGATAAAATCCATAAAACCACAAGAATAGCCAGTCCCGCCCAGACAAACTTACCTGTATGAGTAGCTTCTGGCGGTTGTGCACCTCCAGAACCACCTTTACCAGAAGATGGACCCTTGAATAATTTCTTTAGTAAACTGATTAAATCCGGCGGTGTTTCGGCGTTTTTACGCCAAATATCATCTTCCTTATTTCCTTGGTTTGGCATCGCTTCCCTCGCAATATCATCGACAATAGTACAATTTTACGGGGATAAGCCTTAGACTGCAAGTTGCCCTAATATCTGCTGATACTTTTGTTCAGATAAACGGACCGTTAGTATTGATTTCTCATCCTGCTGTGTCTCAGATATTACCGCATCGATCTCATAGAGTAACGCACGTAACCTTGCCTGATTTGGCCCTAACTGCAACTCGTATTCATTCATGCGCCCCATCAAACATTCGGCAATGGCTTGATACAAACAATCAAAACCCTCACTCTCTAATGCCGATAACCATACGCGTCTTGGCCTACCGTCTTCTGCATAATCGATCCTGGGCTTACGATTATCTAATAAATCAATTTTATTATAAACTTCTAGCTGCGGCACATTGCTCGCGGCAATATCGTCTAACACTTGATTAACATTGCGCTTCATCATGCGGCTATTTTTATGGCTGCAGTCAATCACATGCAATAATAAATTAGCTTCTCGTGTCTCATCCAAAGTGGCGCGAAATGCTGCCACTAAATCATGCGGTAAATCACGAATAAAACCCACCGTATCTGCAATAATCACTTCACCAACACTCGGCACCTTAATTTGACGCAAAGTAGGATCCAACGTTGCAAATAATTGATCCTCTGCATACACATCCGATTGCGTTAACTGATTAAACAAAGTGGACTTCCCCGCATTGGTATAACCCACCAATGAGACAGTTGGCATCAATGCACGCTGTCGCGCCTTACGCCCCTGCTCGCGCTGATTAATAACCTTCTTTAGACGTTTTTTAATGTTACGAATTCGATTGCCCAGCAATCGACGATCTGATTCTAACTGTGTCTCACCCGGACCACGCAAACCAATACCACCCTTCTGTCTCTCCAGGTGTGTCCAACCGCCTACTAAATGCGTTGTAAGATGCTGTAATTGCGCTAACTCAACTTGCAACTTACCCTCATAACTGCGAGCACGCTGAGCAAAAATATCGAGTATTAACTCACTCCTTGTAATAACACGACACTCACATAGTTTTTCAAGATTGCGTCCTTGTGCCGGTGTTAATTCGTGATTCACCAACACAACTTCTGCATCATGAAAGCGCACCGCGGCACAAATTTCATCAGCCTTACCTTTACCCACAAAGTATTTCGGTGTAGGTGTATTACGACGACCTTCAATAACCGCTAAAATCTCTACGCCAGCTGATATTGCCAGCTCTTTAAATTCTGGTAACACTTCATCATTTTCATCATGATACAAATGCACATGCACCAAAACAGCTTTTTCGCCGCCGGCATATCGATCGATAAAAGATTGGTGTTCAGATTTCAGAGTGTTTCACCTCAACTGTCATGCAGCTGACCATCGCGTAATACTACTACGCGATCTAGCTGCGATGCCAGATGTTGATTATGAGTCACAATAATAAAGCTTGTGTCACGCTGCTGATTCAGCTGTCGAATCAACTCACAAATAGATTCCGCTGTTTTAGCATCTAAATTGCCCGTTGGTTCATCTGCTAATACGCAATCAGGATTATTCACAAGTGCTCGAGCAATAGCAATACGTTGACGCTCTCCTCCAGATAATTCACCCACACGGTGCTTAGCACGGTTACTCAGGCCTACTTCATGTAACATTTCCTCTGATTTAGTTAGAGCCTTTTGCGGTGACATACCTGCAATCAGCAAGGGCATGCAAACATTCTCAAGTGCGTTAAATTCAGGCAATAAATGATGAAACTGATAGATAAAACCAAGATGCCTATTACGCAAACGCCCTTTTTCTTTTTCGCTTAACGCTGTCATGTTCTGACCCATAACATGAATTTCGCCTGCAGTCGGCTGATCCAAACCACCCAATAATTGCAATAAGGTAGTTTTACCCACACCAGAAACACCAATGATACCTAAGAGCTCGCCCGGCATTAAAGTTAGGTTAAGGTCATCTATAATCGTTATTGCCCCTTCAGCCTCATTGTATGTCTTAACAAGGTGATCACATTTAATGACATCATCATTCATAACGCAATGCCTCCGCAGGCTCAGTACGAGATGCTACACGAGCCGGATAGAGCGTCGCTAGCACACTCAATACTATTGCTAAAATACAGACAATAACGACATCACTTGTTTCAATCCTTGAGGGCAAGTAATTCAGAAAATAAACTGACGATCTAACAAATTGCACATGAAAGATTTTTTGCACCCAATTTGTAATCGGCGTCACATATTCAGCCAACAACAGGCCAAAACCCAATCCCAACAAAGTACCAGCAACGCCAACGATACTACCCTGGATGATAAAAATGCGCATAACCATACCAGGAGTTGCTCCCAATGTTCGCAAGACCGCAATATCAGAACGTTTGTCATTCACAATCATCACCAAACTAGAAACTAAGTTAAACACCGCAACTGCTATAATCAATAATAAAATAACGAATAGAATTGTTTTTTCCATTTGCAATGCCTGAAAAAAAGCACCCGCCGTATCCGTCCAATTGGTAACTGCATAAACAGGTGGTAATAATTGTGCTATATCCGCGCCTACCTTGTTAGCGTCATAAATGTCTCGAATCTTTATATGCAAGCCACGCATGCCATATTCTGGCGGAAATAATTTTGCTGCATCTGATAGATCTATAAATGTAACGCCGCTATCAAAACCAAAACTATCACCTGCATGAAAGATACCAGATACGGTAAATGCCTTAAACGTTGGGAATGCACCCAACGGTGTTATATTAGCTTGTGGCGTATAAAGATTAACTTTGTCACCGACATGCACGGCTAAGTTATCCGCTAACGTCTCACCTAAAATAATATTAAATTTACCGGGCTTGAGACTATCAAGCTTACCTGCAATCATATTTTTACTAATATCGGATACTTTAGATTCTTGTTTTGGCAGTATTCCCAGTACTTGCACACCATACAATTGCCCCGCATTAATCAGCATGCCTTTACCATTGACATAGGGTGCCGATGCAGTCACCTCATGCAGCAGGTTAATTTTGTTTGCCAGCATCCGCCAATTATCGTGAATAGGTTGTTGCGTCGTGACAGTAACTTGTGGCTGCATAGTAAAAAATAACGCCTTAATCTTGTAATCAAAGCCATTCATTACGGATAAGACGGTAATTAAGACGGCGACACCCAAGCCAATTCCCAGGATCGAAGCCAACGAAATAAAAGAGACAAAACGATTGCGACGTTTAGCGCGCGTATATCGTAATCCAATGTAAAATGATAGCGGTTTCATCATAAGCTGAAAGCATATCATAGGGCGCCACATTTGACTATCCTTTCAATAGAAAAAAAGATAGAATAATCATATGCTTTCATTATCAAAAAAATCGATATCACCCTGGTTTTCTTGGTCCATTGTCGCCATCATCTTTCTCACCCAGTATGGGCTACTGGTATCACCCTCAGCAATCACCCACCAGCTTTGCACATCACTTGACTGCTCTGTTGGAGACATTGGTATATTTTCTTCGGCATTTTTATACACCTGGGTTCTGATGCAAATTCCTGCCGGATTATTGTTCGATCACTTTAATAGCCAAAAGCTATTATTTTATTCAACATTAATACTGGCACTGGCATGTGTCGTGCAAGCATTGTCACAGAATTTCACCCTGGGTATTTTGAGCCGTCTACTGATGGGCTTTGGAGGCAGCTTTTCATTTGTAGGTGCATTGTACCTTGGCAGAAACTGGTTTTCATTAGCAACTTTCCCGATTATTGTCGGCCTCACTGAAGCGGTAAGTGGTATTGGTGAGATTGGTTATGGCGCCATGTTTGCAGCATTAAAAGATTATTATAGCTGGCGCATCATCATGCTTGTAATTGCTATCTTCATTATTATTTTGGCAATCATGGTATTATTATTCGTCCACGACAAACAGTCCCCTTCAGTTAAAAAACAAGTCAATGTATGGATCGACCTAAAACAAACCGTTCGCAATAAAAAACTGCTGCTACTGGCCTTATACATGGGCTTTGGTGTGGTGCATTATATTGTATTAGCCGATATGTGGGGCATTCATGGACTCATTGCGCATTACCATATTACTATCTTAAAAGCGATCTTCTTAAACAGCTTTGTTATTATTGGATTCACAGCTGGCTGTCCTATTTTGGGTTATATATCGCGTTTTTTTGTTATCCGACGCGTTATTCTCATTTGCAGTATCCTAGAAATTGGGTTACTCGCTATAAATAATTTTATGAATGTTAGCATACAGTGGAATTACTTTCTGCTGTTTTTCCTAGGGTTTGTAACCAGCGCCGTTATCCTGAGTTTTGATTTGGCCGAGCTGTTTATTCCCAAGAAATCATTTGGTGTTGCAACGGGACTGATCAACATGTTCTTTGGCGGCATCAGTGTGTTATTGATGCCTGTTGTTGGCTATTTATTTCAGGAACGTGGGCACTATATCAATATGGGGCAGCACCTCGTGTTTGCCGCCACTTCAATATCATTAATATTTGCCATTATTATAAATTGCCATAAAGACTTTCACTTAAAACGCACCCCCACCAGATAAGTTAACAGTAAATTTTGTCGCATTTGGATTAGTTCCATTAGCACTGACAATAGCAACGTCTTCAGGATCACTAAAAAAGCGAGATCTGTTAGGAGATCTTTCAGTATGTCCACCTGCAACCGCAGCAGCCGCTGGCCCACCTTGATCCGATTGTTCAAGCTCAGCAAAAAAAGACCCTGCACCACCACCTGGGTGAGGACGTACTGACGTAAATTTAGGGCTGCCATATGTTGAGTCTTGTGAGTACACGCGCACTCTCGTGGGCTCTACAATAGGGTCGTCATCAATAACAACTCCCGGGTCAGAATCAACTTCTGGCTCTGCCTCTGCCATCTCTGCAGCCAGTCTTTCTTGTTCTGCTAATTTCGCAGCCTCTGCCATCTCTGCAGCCAGTCTTTCTTGTTCTGCCAATCTCGCAGCCTCTGCCTCTGCCATCTCTGCAGCCAGTCTTTCTTGTTCTGCCATTCTCGCAGCCTCTGCCTCTACCATCTCTGCAGCCAGTCTTTCTTGTTCTGCCAATCTCGCTGCCTCTGCCTTTGCTTTTTTAGCCTCTCTTTGTCTTTTTCGTTTTAAACGTAATTTTTCTCTTCTTGCTATTTCTGCTTGTTCTCTTGCCGTCCGCTCGGCTTCTTCTCTTGCCACTCTCTCTGCCTCACCTCTTGCCTTCCTTTCAGCCTCAATATTAGCTGCTGTAGGTTTCTTCGATGGTACTTTTTTAGGTTTTTCTGCTGCTTTTGCTGCCGCTTGCGCCCTTCGTGCAGCGGTTCTTAATAACTGGTCTCGCTTTTCCTCACAACTTTTTCTAAAATTTTTCACACTTGCAAATACAATTTCATCACATTTAACTTGACCGAACTGTGGCCCAGTTTCCAGCCGATCAAATGGGAAGTACTTCATTGAAACAACGATAGTTTCTTCAGCAGGCTCTTGACCAACAGCTCGTTTTTTATCTTTAGCCCCTCCCTGAACAAATAACTTCAGACTTGACACCACATGCCGGAATACTTCTGTATGAAATTGCTTTTTGGCATTTTCAGTAAGTTTATCTAATACTGATTTCTCTAATTCTGGCTGCTGCCATTGCAGCAGTTCTTCAGGCATATTTTCGCCTAAGCGATCCCCAGCTTCTTCAAATAGTTTCTGAAAAGATTTAAGCGAGCTTAAACGGAGCGTGCATTCATCCCTCACAATTTCACAGTCAATAGCAAAGGTTTTTATCATGATCAGTGATTTTAATTTATCTAAATGCAACTGTGGATCGACCGTATCAGCCTTTGCTTCCTGCTTAGCCGCATTTTCTCTTTCCGCCTTCTCTCGTGCAATCCTTCTTTGCGCTCGCTCACGCTCAGCTGCTCTTAACGCTTCTTCTTTTTGCTCCTCAATTGCTTGAACAGCACCTGATAGTAGAGAATTTATGTCATTAGATTTAATTTTAGCTAAAGTCGCATCGCTGCACTTCTCAAATTCACCCTCAAGATCCCAAAACTCTGCAGACTTAAATACAATAGAAACACCACATTTTATACTAAGCAGCACGTTAACAACTTCTGCTACAATACCCGCAGGCAATAATTTACCAGAAATTAGCTCAACCTCCGCTGAATGACTGGCAGGCAAGCTAGACTTTAAGAAATTCCTGAGCCATCTTTTAACGCACTTCTTAGATTGTTTCTTGGCATCTGCGAGCGCCTTATTTTGGAGCGCCTTTTCTATAGCTAATTGTTTTTCTCTTTCCTCAGCCTTAATTCTATTTTGTTCTGCTAATTTTTCAGCTTCCGCTCTTGCCGCTTCAGCCAATCTTTCTTGCTCTGCTAATATTGCAGCCTTCTTTCTTGCCTCTTTAGCCAGCCTTTCTTGCTCTGCCAGTCTTTCAGCGTCTGCCCTTGCTTTTTTTGCTATTTTTTGCTGTTTCTTTTCAACAGCCGCAACGAACTGCTCATACTGGCGTTGTAACCTTTCAGGGACTAACGCATTAAAATCAACAAACATCTCATCATTGCTCGATAATTTAATTCCTATAGGTTCAAAGTATTTATTGAAAACACCATTGACCCGAAAACCATATTCATTGGGTAAAAGCTGTTCACGAAAATATTCCCGCGAACAAAAAACACCCTGCTGCTCATCGGCAAGTCCCTTGCTAAACTTACAGAGTTCTACAAATCCAGCAAAATCATTACCATACAAGTTCTCAAAACATTCAACCGATAACTCTCTAAGCTGCTCAAGAAGAATATCTCCATGAGGCGTTAACGCCTCATGCTGAGAAAATATGCCAACCATACTTTCATAAAAAAGCACAATTTGTGCAGGGCTAGTGGTAGCAGTTATTAATTTCTCAACAAGCTCCCTCATGATATGCGAGTGTCTCGGCTGCAATCCATTGACTCCAAGCAGGTTTTTGATTATATATTCAAATGCTTCTTGTTCAGCTTCATCACCACCTAACGTGCCCCTAATTTCTGCACACTGTGACAATAAACAATAAAGTAAACTTTCTGATATAGTTCTGTGTCCAGAAATAAATGTTTCCATTTTTTCTAGCGACTGCCTGACCGCCTCATTTTCCCCTAGATTACTAGCCCAACGACAAAACTCGCAATATTCAGAAAAAATAAGCTCTAACTCATTCACTGGAGATGACTCAATAAACAATTCATGTAAATTTTTAAATGCTATTTGAACATCTGGATGACTTCTTAGCTCCCCCATCACAACAGGCAATTGTTTTGCCATTTCTTTGTGTCGTTTTATACGTTGTGACAGGGTCTCTGCCATTACGTGAAATGTACTTTTTGCCTCGGGACTTATTGCACTGTCTGGAAGGTCAGAAGTTAGCGGCAAGCCAATACGATCCCGAATCTCACGTAAAATTTTAGTTGCACACTCCGCATCGCCATTAAGCAGCATATAGTCTGCACTCTCAAAGAAACAAGAGATTAAATAAAGCTCTGCCAATCGCTGAATCTTATCGTTGAAATTAAAAAATTGAACACAATCATTCAGAGAAATCTCTACAGAACATAAATAGCCTGACACTGCAAAAAGTGCTTTGTAAATAGGGTCATCTTCTGCTGGTGCGTCTGGAATCTCGCGGTCTTTAGTTAAGATCTCCAATAGAAAGGCAACATTCTTTTTCAGACTTGGAGCATCCTCAATAGTAAGCACCTCAAGTAGGCGAGACAAGCCCCGCAAATACTCCTCGATCTGCTGATCATTACATTGTGACAGGCTAAGGTACTCCATACTCTTCGTTAAATTATCAGAATCAACTGACCCACCCTGTTGCTGGGTCATATGATAAGCATAAAAACAAAAATATACTTTTGCCAAGGCAAAAGGAATTTGAGGGTCAGGTAGTACTTGTTTGCGATCAGCCTGATAAATCTTCTCTAATGCTCTAAATGCAAGCTCCGTTCCCTCAGGCAACTCGATAGTCACATTGCTTGATAATGCGAGCACAACATTTTTAAATAATGTATTTGCTTCTTCAGCAGGGTCTATCGATGTGCTAGCAAAAGGAATAAAACCCGGGCAAAAACTGATGGTTGCTTGACACTCGTTCAGCTGCATTTGTTCTCTTATAGATAAATCTCTATTGAATTGATCAAAACTTTTTACGCCCTGCTCTGCAAATTGCTTTGCGGTCTCGAGCTTACCTTTATGCTGATACAGTTTCATTTGCAGAAACGCAACACTAGAAGCAACACCAGAATAAGTATTTCCCGTCCTAGATGTTAACTTGCTAAAGGGTATTACTCGCTCAATCGTCTTCAAGAAATCGCCAACTACTTTCCAATTTTCTTGGAAACAATATAATTCAGCCAGACGAATTGTATATAAAATAAAGAAAAGTTTATACTCGACCTTACTTCTAAAGTTAGCAAGATGATCGATGACTGGTTGCAATAAACTTTTATTGACTTCTCTTTCTTTGATTTTAGAATAATTCGCGTCGATATAACTCAAAAATACTATAAATAATCTCGCATGGACTGCCGAATTGTGGTCAGCATTCCTTAGAACTGTTGTTACATACCTTTTCATTAAGGCATCAGAATTTTCTCCCATACGGACAACTAGAAAGGGATATTCTTCGATAAAATCACTTGCCATATCAAATGGCAAGTTACATAACGTTCTAATACTTACCTGAATCAATGAGTTTGCTGCATCCGCACGGCCAGACTTATGGAGCATAATTGCTTTGCTGCATAATAGCTTTATTTGTTGTATATTCAGCAGATGAACTTTGACTTTATCTTCACGATCACACTGCTTGACTTCACGGCCAACCATCTCGGACCAAGATTTACAATCTCTATGAAGCAAGCTGCAGCCAACTTCCCCTGTAAGTAGCGCATCCTTAGCACGTAAAAAAATCATCTCTACACTAACCCTAAGAAAATTAAGATTGCTCACTTGAGTTT
>JAHZIV010000070.1 GCA_022601255.1 Gammaproteobacteria bacterium | reverse complement strand
TACCAATGCATTGTTTAACGCTGCCCCGAATTGAACACCTCCACCAAAACGGCGACGGTACGCTGCCAAAAGAAGCTACAGACCCTGTAGAGAACGAGGATCGTGTCCTGCCATATTAAAATGATGCATCAACGCTGCTACTAATTTTATTTTTAAGGCTTCTGGTGCGTCAACCTCAACAATATAGCAGCTAATCTTAGCCAAATTAATTGCTAAAACACTCCCACCGCCAATGCCATCTAATCGCATACAATTTGCCACAACATCTGCAGCAAAGTCATGAATACTATCATGGTCTGTCGGAGTAAGCGTGTTTACAAATGCCAGCAACAAATCAGCCTCATGATGTTGATTGTCATCATAAAGCCCCCGCCAACTGCCGTCGGACTGGTTGTTATATATTTCTCGCCCTATTGCCGTTAAGTCTTGCTCTGGCGCATAACCCAGCGCCAACATAGAAGCTGCAAATCTACGCTGCTCGTGGATCAGCGCACAGACTCGCTCTCTATTCGGTTCATCCGGATATATCGCGCGCCCCAGTTTATCCAACAACCAATAAATATCACGATATCGACTATTATATTCAGGATCTTCAATAGCCAACAATGCCTGCACCATTGCCATCACCGAATATATTTTATTTTGATGTTCCGCATCGGGATTCCGTGGCGAACCCATACGCGGCCCCGCATCACGCCTCACTTCCCCCGATACAAAACAGCCTAACTTTTTAATGAGCGCACCACGTTGTGCCGGTTGTTGTAACATCAATTGCAAAATGGCCTTCAATCGATTAATTCTAAGTTGATCATAAACATTAAACTTATTTTCCGCTGTCAACCGATTCTTTGGCGTGAAGTCATTAAAGAATTCTAATGTGCCGGTATCATCCGCATACTGTTCCAAATGGTTCGCACTTGGAACGCCGCGTAGATAATTCAAATACAAGCTTTGTAGTCGCTCATCATGTTTAAATAACTGGGTCGTTTTCGCTGACCAAGCCCCCCAATACAAAGTGATATTATTATTAACGGTAGCAAGATCTGCCCCTTGCAAATCGAGGCGTTGCTGCAAATTCAGGGGATTTTGCTCACCCCCCAGCAACGCCTGCAAGATCAGTTTTTTAATGATTCTTCTATGGCTTGGATCAATGTTGCCATCTTCAAATGGTTGCGCTTCTAAGGTATCAAAAAATATTTTCCACAGAACACGCGACACGTTCTCAACCAAAGCAAATGCCGACTGTCTTGCACAATAGCGATCGCGCACATACTGTAATAATTCACCTGCTCTTGTAGCACCAAATTCATGATCCAATATAGCTTCTGCCAAAGCGGCGATAATTATTTTACGCGCTGCCTCATCAGGATTAGGATTGAAAAGCTTTGCAAGCAATCGATCAATAGCCTCAAACTCTCTTCCCGGCTCACTACTCCTAAAACAATTTTGCATATATATTTTGAGGCGCAACAGGCCTTCTTGCTTAATCCGCACATCCCCACAAGATATCAACTCGAAAAGCATTTGCTTACCATCATCTGCAATTGCACAATCATCAGAAAGAGCACTGCCCAGCAAGGCAAATGCATGGCCTCTACTGTCATGTAAGTTTATATATTCTATCTCTAACTCTACTAAGAATGCTTGAAGTCGATCGTCCGAAATAGCACCATTTAAAGCTGCTCGATCAGCAGTACAGGCAACACCACAGTCCGTATGTAAGAGCGCGTATAATCGACGCAAGTAAGTGTTGATATCATCTGGGTCGGCCACTCTTTCGTCTCGCACCCTGTCAGTGGTAGCAGATTGCTGCAGTCCTGCCACCGTCGCCACCAATAATTTCTTTTTTGTAGCATCCAAGCCCGCAAAATCCCGCCCCAAGCAATGTTTTATTCGTGCCCTCACTCTCCCCTGTCTAAACCCTACGCGCACCAATGCTTGAATAATATCCGCTGAAATAGAGGCCGTGTCATCATTGTCCAGGTGCGTGTAAATCAAACTATCGAGATAATCACTTCGAGCAGCACTTTCTCCATAAATTGCAAGCACGCCACGTTCTGGGTTGGCTAAGCCTCGAATACCACCACCATGTAAATGTGCATCAATCATATATCTAAAGCAATGATGCAGGCTGTCTTGGCGCAATCCACCATCAAAAGTTTCATCTGTTGCTAAATCTAGAAAAAACTGAAAGATCGTTGGGTTTTCGCCATCTCCATTCTGACTTGATAAATAAAAATTTCTATAAATAGAATAGATATACTGCCCTCGATATTCATGTGAACACATTTGAGGATGCTGATCGAGTGCCTGCAAAAGCCTTATACACAAACGTCGTCTCGCATCATTGTCTTGTAGCTTGGTATCCAGTCTATAGTAACGACCCATATTATAAATAGGATGATCATCAAAACGATCTCCCACCAAAAACAAATCTGACAAATGGGTTTTTAAATAATTCACTAAACGTGCATCATTCGCTGGCGCGGCCAACATGACTTGCAATGCTAATTTCTGACAGAATTCATTTTCCTTTAATAACATTGATAAAATACAATCATCTTCTTTAAACAGATAATCAAAAAGTTCGGGGTTACTAGTGTCAAACAACTGTCGCACTGCCTCCGGGTTTTGCAGCAGATCTTTTAATACGACACGCTGGACGGCCGTTGATAAATTCCAAAAAATATTAAACGCGCGATCACGGGCAACATGCTCTATTACATGACATTTACGCGCATATAAAAACTCACGCATTCGAATGCGTCTTAGTGCCTCCCGCCGTTTTTCAACCGGCATGGATATATCGTCACAAATAATACAGTCATCTTGAAACGAAAAGCCACTGAGCATCTTACGCGCTCTAATGCTTATTAATTTATAATCTTCTTCCCTAAGCTGCTCTACGCTCGCAGCTTCGTCATAACTAATCTGGCGCTTAATTTTGTTGAAACTACCCTCTAATATTACTTGGCTATTGTACCGATCACGGCCACTGATGCCACACAACAATGACAACACTATTTGCGCGGTAAGATCGGCGTGTTGTGCCAATACCTGTTCCACAGCGGGCAGTTCAGAACGACACAATTGGGTTAGTTGATCAACGATATCATAGCGATTACTCGCATGCTTCACTCGCTTCAATAGAACACTCATTACCTGCTTAAATGTCTTATGAGCACGCTCTATAGTACCTGAAAATACGAGAGGGATCGCCGCATATTGACAGGCCCTTGTGCCAAGCATTAATGCTGCAACTACATCAGCCTTTTCAGCATCCGTGAATAGATCGAAAGCCTCAATTACATCACGCACCGGCTGCAGCAATAAACGAGCATCATGCCATTGAACCGGTTCTGTTTTATTAGAGTCTGGCGCTATCCGACCAGGGCGTCGTGTCACAAAGCACGTCAGTGTTAACGCCTGCGTCAATGATTTTTCTCTCCAATGCAATTCTTGAAAACTATTACTCGCACCATCATCCAGTGTGGGTGACATTTCTGATACTGGTGTCATGGTCCATGTCTGTTGTCTCGCTAAACCTTTTATGATAGCTGCTCGTATTGCACCACGACCCATCCCCTTGATACCTTTTGATTTTCTATTACCTTTAAAGCCAATGGACTCACTCAATCGACTGGCACATGTATCTGCCACAGCTCCAGAATAAGGCGTCATCTCCCCCATATAGCTCAAGCCCGATGATGTAGTTTGTTCACCCGCTAAAATAGCCACTCTCTCATCGAGCGGTATATCTTTTAAATCAACTGTTTTAATTGCCTGAGCCTCACATGTTTTGGGATTTCTAGGGTCATCTCCGACGAGACACACGCCCTCATCACCTTCAGCAATAAAACGAAAATCAGTTATCATGATTTCAATGGAATCTGCCTCCACAGGCGCAACCTCTTCAGGCTCCATCCCTATAGCGTCACCTTCAAGCACACCCGCTGCTGCGCCAACACCTGCTGGCAACAACGGCACCGGCACACCATCTCGATGCAAGGCTTGCATCAATTGCTCGATGCGTTCTCTACCATCAGCACCCAACGTCAGAGGGTCAATGCCATGTCTCGCACAAAACTCTCTTAAACCTTCGCCTCCTGCAGCAGCCGCTTGTGCTTGTATGGCAGCCCTTCTCATTGCCACAGCTCCTCGAGGTATACCAAATTCTGCTGCTGCCGGTGCTGCTGCTGGTGCTGGTGCGGCACCGACCATCTCAACAACCGGCGGCGGAGGTGCAACCACACTTGCAGCGACTCCCGCGGCACCCACTTCTGGTAGCGGCTGTATTGCTGCGGCTGGTTCCGCAGGAATTTCTACTCTGCTGACAGCATACTTGGGCGAAGATGAAAAACGTCCAATCAAAAAAAGTAATAATTCTATTAACGCTTCTAATTCTACCTCGCCAAGCAAGTGTGCCAACCAACCGTCATAGGTATCACCCGCCCACAGTTTGGTTGCAGCATCGCTGGTAGGTTCTGCTAACGGTTTTGTTTTGGTATCTTTTAAGAGTTCTTCTTCCAGAGCCTTTTCATTGTATTCGCTATAATCGGGTTTTCGTAATAACAACCAATTTAAAAAGATATGCACCAGACCTGCGAACACAAAAACTGCCGCAATAAGCATAAAACTGACACGAGTCTCTTCTTCAAACAACTCGCCCGGATCAGCATCGGGATTATTATTTGCCAAATCGTCAGCAATAAAGTCCGTCGCCCCAATAATCAGCAATATTCCAACCAGAAAAAAAGGCACAGGCTGTACTATCAGAGCATAGTTTGTAGCCTCTAGGATTTTTCTTTGATATTTTTCTTTACCACTTGCCTTTGTCAGCAATACATTATGTGGGTTGCCTGCCACTCTTGCATCCAGTGTTTTTGATTCGTGGGAAAATGCAGGGCCTTTTGTATTTTCAGGCACAGGCACCTCTGGATCAACGATATACTGACGGCGTGGGTTTTCTCGGCTCATAATACTTCCTCATTTTGTAATTAATTTTATCTGTAACTAACGTGGCGTAGCCGGCGCACATGTAACGATATAATTCGCACCTTCGCTACCTCCCATCGCAGCAGCATCTCCTCTGGATGCACAATTCCTACCACGGCATACCATAATTGACATTCCCACATCACAATACTCTGTTCCATCTTGTGCCGCCTGCGTCGAACAGGTTGCTGGCGTTGTTTCAATACTTAATATATTGGCACTGTATGCCGTTGCACTATAACTGCGAAAATAATCTGGCATGACTGCGATTTCCGGCTGCCCGGACGGACAAGCAGTAAACGTCACTCGAAATTGATTCGTCGATCCAGTTCCCGTTACATTTTGCGCGCAACTACCGCCACCACTATTTTGTAATGGCCCAGTTTGGTCGGTACGACACTTCCCGATTGCCACCACGTGTGCGCCGGATTGTTGGTTCGATACTTGACTGGGTTGCGTGATTTCACTTCTGACATAACACTCGCCACCTGATGCAGCACATGCGGGTGCCGGTGATGCAGTACTCGTGGGGTCTGACGTCACAATCGTATCGGGTAGACGTGCTGCAATACGTTCTGCTAAGTTACGATCCCCATTTGGAACCCGTACTGCCACCCAGAACAATCGAGAAGCATTCTGAGTCGATGTTCCGACTTCATGCGATCCTGATTGCACAGCGGACCAACAGTAATGATTACCAAATGAGGTCGTCGCATTATCCCTTCGGCCTTGCGGCAAATAATCCCTTACGAAGGTGTTACTGGAACTGACCGGTATGCAATTTGGAGTTGCTTGATTAGCATCCGGCCAACTGCCTTGATGATCAACATTAAATGCCATCGCGGCTTCCAGCACATGCTGCATTTCTAACGACACTTTTTCAACACGCTGTGTGAAGAAATATCTTCGGTACGCCAAAATCCCTAGCGCAGCAATGAGGGAAATAATAGCAATCACCAGTAATAATTCAATTAATGTATACCCTAGTGTTTTGGCTCTATTTTCTGCGTTTTTCAATTTAACCCTCCTTAATGTGCGCAATAAGAGTGCGCATCTGTTAAGTTAATAATATTTTTTGATCTTGCTTGCTCGCTTTGTCGAAACTGTTCGTTGCTCGCACTCATCACCCATAAACTATTTCCTGGTTCAGAAACAGTATTCCTCGGCAACACAGTCCAAATCAATTCTCGTCCTTGCAATTGATTCGCGTTAAGTTTTTGCGACAGCCAAGTCACTTGTGTATCAGACAAACCAGAGTTTAATGTGATGGTTAGTTTTAATTTATAGATCGGTTGCTCTAGGTAAGTCTCGCGAGTGGTATCAACAATTGAGGCCTGGTAGCTATTCACCCAATCATCGCGAACGAAGCTACCCTGCATGCCAGTATTCACGTCATAGAGCAAGTCGCGAATAATATCCGGTTGTAAGTTGCCCCGGAAAGTGCCGTCTCGCAGGCAGCCCTGTTGGTGGTAGTAGCGATTTAGAGCCCACTGTAATGTATGAATTTTAGTGGTTAACGATGCTATGTGTTGCTGCTGTTGGTAAAAACGATAGTGCCTGATCCCCAATGTAATCAGTACCGCTGCGATTGCAGTTACCAGTAACATTTCCACTAATGTAAATCCTTTTGTTGTCATTATATTTCTACACTCCAAAAATGCGCCTCACCCCTAATCATTGTGAGAAGCTTTTACCGTCATTGCGAGCGTATCTCCTAACCGTCATTGCGAGCGCTAGCGAATCAATCTAGATTGCCACGACACTGCGTGTCTCGCAATGACGAGAGTATCCTCATAATGACCCGATGTTACAAAGCAGGCGCAAGCTGAGTATCGACCATGAGCGTTTTGAATGGTCGAAATCTACAGCATTTTTGTTCATATTACCTACCTTACAACCAAACTAAACTGCGCCGCATCCACACTTCCAGAACAGGTCCCATCCTTAAAACTATTTTGTAACGCCTTACAATCACTCAACTTTGGCAACGCCAATTGGATCGTCGCACTCTCAGTGCCACTGCTAATACTAATCTGCTGTCCCCACGGGTTATACAAACTCGCCTGCGTACCGCTTATTACTAAACTACTGGACTTGGCCAAAAAACCGTCCTGATACAAAGAAGAAACTGATAGGTTGCTGTTATATTGCGGATTCTGATCCTTCCACGAATGAATCGCCGCAACAATAGCACCCACCTGCTGTCGAACTGAATTGATGCGATCATTATTGCTCGCGACAAAGAAGTAACGCGTCGCCATCACCAAAATAATCGCAATGATCGACAACGATAATAATACCTCTAACAAACTAATGCCTGCCTGATGCCGTTTACGATTTAATTTTACATTTATCATGTTTTTTCCTTTCCTTTTTGCTCACGTAGCGATCACGCTACCTACCGAATAAATTCCAATCACCACCGTTGCCGCAATCATGGCACTCGCCACCAGCAACAACGCCCCCGAAATTCTCGCAGTCAATTTAATCGTATTGACATTCTGGCGATAGGCACGACGCCCTAAACTCACCAACGCTTGCTCAAAACTTTTTCCCACCGCCACTATTTTCAAACGTATCAAATCATGCTCACTCAATAAGTCCGTATCCAGAACATCGGCAATATTTTCTTTACCGCCGCTTAAGCGATATTCCATCTTAAATAAATGCCAAGCCAAGTACGGGCAAGCGCCGTTTTGCAAGGTCATTAAAGCTTTCTTCAATACCACACCATTGGTAATCAACAGCCCCAGAGTTTCCATGAATCGCGCCGCAACTGCACGACGATATAACATCAACAGTGGCAAACGATCGATTAGGTAACGCGAACGCCCGGTGTTGTTTTTCAAAATATAAACAGACAAACACACCACACCCACCAATACTATTAATAACAAATACCAGCCATGTTCCACAAAACTGCCTAATGCATATAAATTTTGTCCGATGCTGGGCCATTCGAGTACGGGCTTAATCTCTTTAAAATTCTCCAACACCGTATTCTTAATCATTACGGTCATAAATAAAGCTAGATTCACAACAATAAAAGGATACAACATGGATTGCACGACAACCGTTAACGCATCCATTTGCTGCGCATAGGAATCAACAGCAGCGCGCAACGCCTTCGGCAATGTGCCACTCGCCTCGCCAGCGCGAACAATTTCAACAATGGCGGGTTGGAACCAGCGACGCATGCCATCGGCCAACGTTTTTCCTTCTGCAATGGCTTTCGATAAATCATTGACGACCGTGAGCTGAATACCCGTTACGATTTTACACATCGTGTCCACAGCAGCATTGGCAGAGACACCATCCTCGACCAAAGAGGTTAAGTCCTCAAGCAACGCTTGCTGTTGCTTACGCGTGAACTGTAGCTTTTGCAGCATGAAACTCTATCCCTAGCTCGCCAATTAATTTCTCTGCATCTAATGGATCGCAGCTTCCTTGCTTGACTAAATCCAATAAACGCTCGGCATACGATATCCAACCATTCTGACGCAAATTATTTTCCCATCCTAAAATATCATTCTGTTGGATGTAGCGCCGCCCTGCCTCATCAATCCAAATAATTTCTGCTACTACAGTACGTCCTGCAATACCTAAACCATGACAGCGACGACAATCAGTAACGCCACGCACCTTAACGTGATCCATCGCGTCTGACAACACCGGGCTCCAACGTTCAAGATGCTTGGTATGTTGCAATGAGCCACTCAATGGTTTTGCACAGTGGTGACACAATAAAGGCACCAAACGTTGGCATACCAAACACGATAATAAACTTGGACTCGACAATAAACTGGTGGAAACACCTAGATCAATCAAACGTGTCACAATAGCTGTTGCCGAATGCGTGTGCACTGTAGAAAATACCAAGTGGCCTGTAATAGCGGCACGCAACATCACTTGCGCCGTGTCTTCATCACGCATCTCGCCCAACACCACTACATCCGGATCCATTCGCAACACCGTACGTGCCATGCT
>JAHZIV010000069.1 GCA_022601255.1 Gammaproteobacteria bacterium | reverse complement strand
CTTTTATTTCATGAGTCTCGTTAAGACATTCGATACGTTCTAGGCTATTGGGTTTGATGTCTGTTTCGATAAGCTCAAAATCTGAATGCTGTGCAATGAATTTTATCAGGGCTTCAATGCAGGGTGGTAGATCATCAAAGCCTGTCAGCTGAACTTTTTTGGGAATTTTGTGGCGCCAGGTGTTTGTTTGTTTTAAGAGTGCTGCAGGCAGTTCTGCATGAGAGATAAGCTGTTGTTGCTGACAATGCTGCTCAACTGCCTGTACACATTGGAATAGTAGTTGTGTTTCTTCATTTGTGTCTTTGAATGGTTCAATTGGAATCTGCCAGAGTGTCAGCATTTGCCAGGCTTGAATAAGTTGCTGTGCACTACTATTGGTGTGTAGCGTTAAAGCGCCAGATTGATGCTGTGTAATTTGCTGCCATAGTTATTGTTGTTGCAGCGGTGTGAGCAATCGTTCGGTTGTATTGAGCGATTTCCAGGTTTGCTCGATCCAACTATTAAGGGGCAAAATATTAGGGGATGGCCAGCAGCGTAAATTTTTTTGCAATTGCAGTTGGTCATACTGTCGACGAATGGTCAGTGCGAGGCGGCTGTTAGCGGTTAGCGTCAGTATATCCATAAGCTGCGAGTGTAGCAGATTGATGCTATGTCGCCCACCTGGTGTTGGTTGTGTATTGCATCAGGCAGCAGCCTGAATGGCTTGGGGATAACCGCTTATATCACGCAGTGATTGAGGTGCTTAATTTTTGCATACTGAGCACAAAACTTAAACGGTGAAGGGCACGTAATTGACTGATTATTATCACTTTATCAGCGTGAATAAAGACTATTCATTTTGTTGAAAATCGCATAACTATTGGGGTTTGAGGCTAATCTCGACATTATACTCACATATTTATCCACAGAATGTGTGGGTAACTACGCAGCTGAAAAAACCACCTGTATCTCAAGACCTTTTCCTGAGACAGGTGTGAGCAACAGTAGCTCAGCATTATGCAGTTTTGCAATTTGTTGTACAATGCCAAGGCCTAAGCCACTGCCAGTTGTTTTGTTACCAATCATGCGGAAGAAACGTTCAAATACACGTTCACGCAATTCTTCGGGAATGCCGGGACCATCATCAATGACTTTTAGGATCACCTTGTCAGACGTCTCTTCGATGTCAATTTGTACAAAGCCATTCTCGTGTGAGTAGCGGATGGCATTGTCGATCAAGTTACGCAGTAAAATATTAATCGACGTGACATTGGCGCGTATCGTGGCTGTAGAATCTGGTTGTAATAGCTCAAGGTCAATGTTTTTAGCTATCGCCTCAGGCGCTAATAACGCAGCCATTTCGCTTGCTTGACGCGCTAGATTAACCTCGGTCATTTCATGATCTAAGTTACTATCAGGGCTCATGCGGCTCAAGGTCAACAATTGCTGCACAACGTGAGTACTCCGATTAACACCCGATAATACTTTTAGCAGTGCTTGCTTTCGTGCCTCAGGGGTATCTGCACGCAATGCTACCTGTGTTTGTGCGCTAAGTGCTGCTAAAGGTGTTTTTAGTTCATGAGCTGCGTCTGCCGTGAAACGCTTGTTTCGCTCGAATGCCTCACTTAAGCGATTAAATAAACTATTTAGCTCGCTGACCAAGGGTTCGATTTCAGAAGGCACTGCCTCGATGTTCACTTCTTTGAGATTGGTAGATTCACGATGTTTTACTTCTTCGGCTACTTTTTTCAGCGAATCCAAGCCTCGTCCAACAATCATCCAAATCAAAAAGCCTAAAAATGGATAGGTGATTGCCATGATAATAATAGAGTCTTGAGTTAATTGGTTTTCCAAATGTTGTCGATAATTGGAGCGTTCGGCGACCATAACGGTTAATTGTGTGTCGGGATTATAAAGTGTGTAAACATGCCAGGCCTTGCTATTTAACCATAATATTGATAGCCCTGGTTGGCCGTTTGATAGCGGAATTTTAGGGGCTAGCGCAGAATGTAGAATCAATTTCCCATTGTTATTCCATATTTGGAACTCTGTAGTATTGTGCAGTTTGATAATGTCATTATTGTTAATCTTATGGTGTTCCTTAATGACCTTATTTAGATTTTTTTGTAGGTTTTGTTGGATAACACTTAAGTTGTGCGGATTATTATAGTCACTAAAGAATGCTTCAATTCTAAATGCAGTCTGAATGAGTTGCGTGTTTAATTGTGATTGAATATCTTTATGCGCAAGGAATAAGTTACCAATAATCGCAAGAGAAGTAATCAACGTTACGCTTAGAAGTAAGTTGATTAATAAGAATGTCCTTATTGATGGGCGCATGCATGGGTTACTCTACAGGTTCAGATACCTTTTCTGCCATATACCCAACACCACGGATCGTACGAATGACATTGTTGCCAAAACGTTTACGTAGATTATGGATATGTACCTCGAGTGCATTACTATCAATATTTTCACCCCAGCCATATAAAGTCTGGTTAAGCTGTTCACGTGAAATAACACGACCAGAATTTTCAAGTAGTTTTTGCAACAGTGCAAATTCACGACGTGAAATCATCACCTCTTCACCATCCAGTGTCACTACGTGTGACGCAGGATCGAGACTGATGCTACCGTATACCAGCATGGGTTTTGCGCGTGCTTTGGAGCGTCGTTGTAATGCACGCATCCGAGCGCATAACTCGTCTAAATCAAATGGTTTGGTAAGATAATCATCTGCACCAGCATCAAGACCTTTTACTCTATCATCAACCATCTCGCGTGCTGTTAAAATCACAACGGGAGTAATTGAATTGCGGTTACGCAAGTTTCTCAAAACTTCAAGCCCCGACATTTTGGGTAGTCCAAGATCGAGTACCACAATATCAAAACTCTCATGTTTTGCAGATAAAACGTCATTGGCAGTTTTGCCATCTTTAATCCAGTCCACTGTGTGGCCATAATGTTTCAAGCCTGTGCGAATTCCATCACCTAATAATTCATCATCTTCAACAAGCAAAACGCGCATAGTGTATGTCCTCTCGGGTGTTTATTATATAAACTCTATTAAAAAGATAGATACGCACATGTTACAATGTATCTATCATACTTTTGAAGTACTATCTTCATCTGTAAGATGCAAAATAGTGGAATCTGAGACAAATTGCAAGCTTTTTGTACATTTTTGTTAAGAAAACCTTAAAATTTTAAAAAAAGCGACTATCGAGTCACAATTCCTCGTTTTGATGATAACTTATTGTTTTATAGGTAGAAATATGCCGAAACGGCGCCAACAATCAGTACGTACATTTGTGAGTCGTATCGTCGATTTAGCAAAAAATAAGCGAAATTTCAGTAAGTTGAAGGTTTTCCATGATTTTATACGTATTTTTTACTCCCATATCGATGTTAGTGACTTCCAGGACTACCCGTTAGAGTCGATGTTGGCCATGGCAGCGTCGCA
This sequence comes from Gammaproteobacteria bacterium, assembly GCA_022601255.1. Lineage (GTDB taxonomy): Bacteria > Pseudomonadota > Gammaproteobacteria > Coxiellales > Coxiellaceae > JAHZIV01. Next base: position 2,702 of record JAHZIV010000069.1, on the reverse strand, counting down.
GTGGCATTTTTTATGTGATTTTACGTCCAAGCAGGCCAAGGTTAGGGCCTTTAACCCGAGTCAGGAGCAGGGGGGGTGGGATAGCCCTCATGCTGTTTTGGAGGTGATGGCGCGGGATATGCCCTTCTTGATCGACTCTATACGGATGCAATTGAATGCCATGGGTATTCCAATTTACTCTCTTATATATACAGGCGGTGTTCATGTGAGCCGGAATACAGAGCACCAGATAACGGGTGTTTATATGCATGGGAACCGTTGTCCTGTGAGAAGTCGGCTTGAGGCGCCTATTCTGGTGGAGATTGCTAAGCAGGCAACTCAAAAGGATTATAAAAAGATAGAAACCAATATTTCTCGAGTGTTGCATGATGTGATGGTGGCAGTGGATGATTGGCAGCTAATGAAGAGCAAGATGATTGATACAATCAAGCAGCTTGAGCATGAAGCATTGCCGCAAAGTGAGGCGGAAATCAATGAATCAAAGGTTTTCTTGGAGTGGTTGCTCAACAATCGTTTTACTTTCTTAGGAATACGAGATTATAAAGTAACGGGCTCAGGAGAGAATTGTGGCTTACGTCTTGTAAAAGGCTCTGGGTTAGGTGTTTTACGCGATGATAGTCGCAGTCGCCATAGTCGGTTGTTTTCAGATTTGCGACCAGAGGCTCGTCAGTTGATGTTATCAAAAGAGCATCTACTCATCATTTCAAAGACCAATACACGCTCCTCAGTGCATCGACCCACCCATACTGATTATATAGGGGTGAAGCGCTATAATGATCAGGGTGAATTGATTGGGGAACGTCGTTTCATTGGCCTTTATACGTCAACAGCATACCATAGTTTACCTAGTGAAATTCCATTTCTGCGTCATAAGGTTGCTTCTATAATTAAACGTTCTGGCCTGCCAGCAAATAGTCATGCGGGTAAAGAGCTTGTCAATATTTTATCGAATATGCCTCGTGATGATTTATTTCAAGCAACTCATGATGAGTTGTATGATATTTCTATGGGTATCTTGAATCTACAAGAGCGTAAACGGATTCGTTTGTTTTTGCGTGAAGATGCTTATGGACGCTATGTATCATGTCTTATTTACATACCGCGCGATAATTTCAATACAGCAGTTTTGCGAAAGATGGAAAAAATATTACTCAAAACGCTGAAGGGCTCGGAGATTAATTATAATACTTATTTTACAGCGTCTGTGTTAGCTTGCGTGCATTTTGTTGTAAGAATCGATTCAAAAAAACGAATACGCTATAATGTTGATGATTTAGAGAAAAAATTAATCGAAGTAGGTCAGTCGTGGTCGGATCAGTTTAAGCATGCTGTCATTGCACATTTCGGAGATGTTCTGGGTGAACGTATTTTCAAGAAATATGAGCATGCATTTCCACCAGACTATTGCGAATCAAATTCATTTCGTCAAGTTGTTTACGATCTTTCAAAGCTAGAGAGCATCAGCGAGGAATCTCCGTTAGAAATGAGTGTCTATCACAATGAATCACTGGGAGATAACGTCATACAATTTAAGTTATTTCGAATTAATCACACGATTCCGCTATCGGATGTTTTGCCGGTATTGGAAAATATGGGGCTGCGTGTCATGCGAGAGGAGCCTTATTGTGTAAGGCTAAAAGATAAGGTTATCTGGATTAATGATTTTACCATGATATATGTTGATGGTGGCTATGAGCAAGTTAAGCCAGCACGTAATTTATTTGAAGAAGCATTCTACCGTATCTGGTACGCTCATATGGAAAATGATTTATTCAATCGTTTGGTGCTGGATGCGCACCTTGATTGGCGCTCTATTGTAATGATTAGAGCATATACAATGTATCTTCGCCAAGTTGGATTTACTTTTAGTACTGAATATGTGGCAAAAACCTTTTTACATAATGTGGCACATGCAAAGCTATTTATTAAAATATTTAATTTATATTTTGATCCAAAGATAAAGCGTAATGATGCTAAGATAAGGAGCTTAGAATCGCAATATATTACGATGTTGGATGATGTTGCAATCCTGGATGAGGATCGTATATTGCGTCGCTTTTTAGATTTATTGCATGCAACATTGCGGGTAAATTTCTTTCAAAAAAATCGCAAACATGTTTATCAAGATTATATGTCTATAAAGCTCGACCCATCAAAAATACCGGATATACCATTACCGCTGCCACGATTTGAGATTTTTGTTTATTCGCCGCGTTTTGAAGGCGTGCATTTGCGCGCGCATAAGGTTGCACGAGGCGGGTTACGGTGGTCGGATAGGCGCGAAGATTTCCGTACAGAGATCTTGGGTCTTATGAAGGCTCAGCAAGTTAAAAATTCAGTGATTGTGCCCTCGGGTGCAAAAGGTGGTTTTGTTGCAAAACGTTTGCCTGTTAAAGGCTCCAGAAAAGAAATTATGGATGAGGGTATTGCGTGCTATAAAGATTTTATTAAAGGTTTATTGGATATTACTGACAATTTGAAAAATGATCGAATTCGACCACCATCAAATACTGTTTGTTATGATGAGCCAGATCCGTATTTGGTGGTTGCAGCGGATAAGGGTACTTCTACATTTTCAGATATTGCCAATTCTATTGCGATTGAAAAAGAATTTTGGTTGGGTGATGCGTTTGCCTCTGGTGGCTCTAAAGGTTATGACCATAAAAAAATTGCCATTACTGCTCGTGGCGCATGGGTATCGG
>JAHZIV010000068.1 GCA_022601255.1 Gammaproteobacteria bacterium | reverse complement strand
CGTTAGATCTGTTTGCAGATTTCTCGGATGACTTTATGCGAGATGGGCGAGAAGATAGTGTGCCACAGAAAAGGAAGTTTTAATGGGGTTGGCATATTTGATTGATACTAATACGTGTATCTATATTACTAAAAAAACACCGCAGTCTGTTTATGAAAAGTTTAACGGTTTAAAAATAGGTGAGCTGGCCATGTCGATGATCACCTATGCTGAATTACTTTATGGTGTTGAAAAGAGTCAGCATAAAGTAAAAAATACTGAGATACTAGAATCGTTAACACATTATATTCCAGTATTACCATTATCGACTGAGGTTGCTAGTTATTATGCTAGTATTAGAGCTCAACTTTCTAAAAAAGGTAAACCAATAGGCAATAATGATTTGTGGATTGCGGCTCATGCAAGAGCGCTAGATATTACGCTTATTACCAACAACTCAAAAGAATTTTCTCGAGTTGAGAAGCTAGATATTGAGGATTGGTGTACTATAGAATAAGATATAACCAGCAAAAAATACCTGCGAGAATAGCTGTCAATGTCTTGATTTTTAGTATGTATGTTGCATAATGTCGAAATGATTAAAGCCTAAGGAGTGCTTATATGAAAGCTATCAAATTAAACTCAGGTGATACGATACCAGCAATTGGGCTGGGAACTTGGCAGGCTGAAGAAGGTGAATTGCAGCGTGTGATTACGTATGCCATTGATGCAGGTTACCGCCATATTGACTGTTCGCCTATTTATGCAAATGAGAAGGCGATTGGTAAAGCGTTTGATGATGTCTTTTCAAAAGGTGCTATTAAGCGCGAGCAATTATGGGTAACCTCAAAACTGTGGAACAGTTTTCATGCACCCGAAGATGTAATCCCAGCATTGAAGCAAACCTTATCTGAATTGCAATTGGATTATTTAGATTTGTATTTAATGCACTGGCCACTAGCGTTTAAAAAAACAGTTGGTTTAGCGAGCCCTGAATCAGAGGCAGATTTTGTTTCGATGACAGAAGTACCGGTTGAAGATACTTGGCAAGCAATGCAAGAATGTGCGAAGCAAGGCCTGGTGAAGAATTTGGGTGTGTCTAATTTTTCGGTTTCTAAATTACAACACTTAATCGACGCAACGAATATTATTCCAGCGATGAATCAAGTGGAATGTCATCCATTCTTAGCGCAGTTTGAATTGCAGGATTTTTGTAAACAACAAAGTATTGCGATGACTGCTTACTCCCCACTGGGTTCAGGTGGACGACCAGAAGGTCTGAGGGTGTCTGATGAACCTGCATTATTGACTGATGATGTTGTTGTGAAAATTGCAAAGGCACATGATAAAACAGTAGCGCAAATTTTATTGGCATGGTTGTTGCAGCGTAATATCGCGGTAATTCCTAAGTCTTCAAATGAAAAACGTATTCAGCAAAATTTAACATCGCAAGAGATTCAGTTATCGAATGAAGATATGAGTGCGTTGAATCAGCTAGATCAGGGTTATCGTTATATTAATGCGAAATTTTGGGAATCGCCTGAGTGGAGTTTTAAGGCCGAGCAGGTGTGGTCTTAATTTAAATCTCTTCAAACACCGTGTCTAACTTCTTGGTGACCAGCTGATTTTTTAATGTCACATAGCAGGGCATGCCATTCTTGTAAGGTGGGTAAGCCTCACCTTCAGTTAATGGTTGTAAGTATTGACGACACGCATCCGTAATCGAGAAACCATCTTCACTTATATATTCACGAGGCATCTTGTGTTCGACATTAGCCACTTTCTCAAGCGGTGCGGTGCCAATACTCCATTGGTAAGGTGTATTGCTATCACGTTCGATAGTCAGCATCACATTGTTATCACCGTTGATGGCGCGTTCAACCGCAGCACGGCCAATTGCGTATGCTTGATTCGCATCAGTTTGTGAGGCAATGTGACGTGCAGAACGTTGTAAATAATCGGCAAGTGCCCAATGATATTTAAAGCCGTGCTCCTTCTTAATCCACTCAGCCAATAGTGGCGCAACACCACCTAACTGATGATGACCGAAGGCGTCGATCAAGCCACTCTCTTGTAAAAATTTTCCATCTTTATTGCGTACGCCTTCCGAAACGACGATGACACAGTAACCGCAACGGTCTACGGTTTGCTTCACTTTATTTAAAAAGGCTTGTTGCTCAAAAGGAATTTCTGGAAACAAAATAATATGTGGCGCATCGTCTTTATTATTTTGCGCAAGACCGGCTGCTGCTGCAATCCAGCCTGCATGTCGTCCCATCACTTCAAGAATGAATATTTTTGTTGAGCTCGCACACATGCCGGCAACATCGAGTGCTGCTTCTTTGGTGGAAATAGAAATGTATTTTGCAACTGAACCAAAGCCTGGGCAGTTATCGGTAAATGCTAAATCATTATCGATGGTTTTGGGAATACCGATACAGGTGAGTGGGTAACCCAGTTTTTCGCTGATCTGTGAAATTTTAAAGGCAGTATCTTGTGAGTCATTACCACCATTATAGAAGAAGTAGCCAATATCATGCGCCGCAAACACATCGATAAGACGACGGTACTGACGGTCATCTTGATGGATGTCTTTCAGTTTATAGCGACAAGATCCAAACGCACTCGCGGGTGTGTGCTTTAGTCCTGCAATATTGTCTGCAGACTCTAGACTCGTATCAATCAGTTCTTCTTTCAGTGCGCCAATAAGGCCATTTTTCCCGGCAAACATGGTGCCAATTTTATCTTTATGTTCACGTGATGCTTCGATCACGCCTGCGGCTGTGCAATTAATGACGGCAGTAGGTCCGCCCGATTGAGCATAGAAGCTATTTTTTACAGCCATCGTGTTATCCCTCATTATTTTGGTAGGTTGTTATGGTAACATAAGGCTTTTGAAAATTGGAGCGTAGGCTTTGTCAAAACACATTTACATTTTGGGTATTGCGGGCACCTTTATGGGTGGTGTGGCACTGCTTGCTAAACAAATGGGTTTTGAAGTCAGTGGCTGTGATCAAAATGTCTATCCACCAATGTCAGATGCACTCATGCAAGCAGGCATTCAATTTTCCGAAGGTTATGCGGCTGATTCAATTCCAGATTCAGTAGATTGTGTTGTGATTGGTAATGCACTAAGCCGTGGCAATCCCGTTGTTGAAAGTGTGTTAAGAAAAAAATTGCCGTATACTTCTGGACCGCAATGGTTGGCAGAAAACATTCTACAGCATAAGCATGTGTTAGCAGTTGCAGGCACACATGGGAAAACCACGACCAGTAGCTTATTATTATGGATATTACAGACAGCAGGATTAAAACCCGGGTATTTAATTGGTGGTATGCCAAATAATTTTAATCAGACAGCGTTCTTAAGTGACTCCAAATATTTTGTGATAGAAGCAGATGAATATGACACCGCTTTTTTTGATAAGCGCTCTAAGTTTATTCATTATCATCCGCAGACATTGGTACTCAATAACCTTGAGTACGATCATGCAGATATTTTCCCGGACTTAAATGCGATTAAAACCCAATTTCAATTTTTATTAAGAACAGTGCCGGATGATGGTGCTATTGTTGTTAATCAGAAAGATCCGAATTTGCAGGAGGTGCTGGAGAGGGGTTGTTGGACACCGGTGATTGGTTTTGCGGGTGATAACGATTGGCAGGCGCGTGGTATCAATGATGATGGCACAGGGTTTGATGTCTATTTTAAGGGTGAAAAACTAGGTCGTATCGAATGGTCGCTGTTGGGTATGCATAATGTTCACAATGCATTGGCGGCGATGGCAGCTGCGCATCAAGTGGGCGTTAGTTTTGAAGCTTCTGCGGCAGCATTGGCATCATTCCAGGGAATTAAGCGACGCTTGGAATTAATCAGCGATTGCAATGGTATTAAGATTTATGATGATTTTGCACATCATCCCACGGCAATTAAAACAACGCTTGAAGGTTTGCGTGCGCGCGTTAAAGACGCAGGCATTATTGTGTTGTTGCAGTTAGGTTCTAATAGTATGAAGGCAGGGGTGCATTTAAAGGCTTTACCAGATGCGCTATCGTGTGCGGATCAAGTTATTTTGTGGAAACCCGAAGATGCCGATTGGGGTGCGGATTATTTACAAGATCAATTAGGTAAGCGCCTAATCGTTCAGGCAACAACTGATGAGATTATTCAGCATGTTCGGAGCACTTCACGCGCGGGCGATCATATTGTGATTATGAGTAATAAGAGCTTTGAGGGCATTCATCAAGCACTCGCCGTAAACGCGCTACAGTTGCGGCCTTTATAGGCTGATAGTGATTTTTGCTATGACTATTATGGTGAGTTTATACATCATGCCCCTAATGCTTATGCGTGAGACACCGAATCCTGAGATGTCTGAAATGTACAAAACAACATACCATGCGCCTTTTTAATAATCTCTTAATGCTCCCTTAAGGATTGGCTGGTATATTGGCCAGACGATTATAATTTACACGATAGTATTTGGAGAATATCAATATGAAAAAAACAATCATCACTGCGGCTGCAATTGCTGCTCTAGCTATCTCAGTGGGTTCGTATGCAGCAGAGAGTCAGTGTACCATTAGTGTTAGTGCCAACAACCAGCCTCTAACCGCTTATAATATTGCAAATGATGCATATGCCGGTGATACTTCTCCTGCATTAGAACATTATGATAGTAAGTTATTTAATGGTGTTACCTTCGAAGCGATCAGCAAAGAGAGTGGCTATGCATATAATGTTACAGTTCCATTTGGTCATTCTAAGAAAATTGCAGTACCTTGTGGTAATGATGATACCAATTACAATATCTTTGCTAGCTTATCGGGCACGGGTCTTGTCGGATCTGCCCCATCCTTTGCCTCAACGTTCCAATACTTGCAGAGAGTCAATGTGAACGATACATATCGGAATGTAAACATTACGCCATTTTACAATTCAGCTAACGACTGGAGAGCCGCTGGGAATCACTAGTCTGGTGGTTTAAGGTTGGAGTATGGAGTAATCATCTTATAACAATGATTTTCCTATCCCAATTATATTCGCGAAAGTGTTTTGGAAGCTTAGAGATATTGGCGCGAATGACTTTACAGGTATAATTGGATTGCTTCGTCGTTACACTCTTCGCAATGACGTTGAAGTTACCACGAGGGTTGCAGTTTAATAGCAGTGAAGTTGCAAATCGAATTGACTGATGTGCCTTATGCTCTCTCACGGTGCCAATCCATAATGAATTCTTATGCTGATTGAAACGAATATTTGCTGGCCACAAATACAGTAACACGGCACGATCGTTGTCATACTTGCTAGCAATCAATGCGGGTCGTGCATTATCAAATAATACTGGTAGCAGTGGAATATGGTATTTTAAATGTCTTTGTGCAAACTCACCTAAATCATGTTTGACCTGATTTTGTTTTTCAGAGTTAACAATAACATGCCAACCCATTTTATTTAATGATGCTGTGATTACTTTAATGGTGCCTTGCCATTGCACGTTGAGCGGTTCAATCGGATGTCCAAATCGATTGTCACGAAAGACAGGCAAATAACGTAGCGGATGTCGCCACCAGTTTTGTTGTTTGATGCTGCGAACCACGTTGATTGGCGTATGTTGGAAGCGTGCTAATTTAAAATGAGTTTTCGCATAAATGCCCCACACAATTAAAATACACGGCAATAATATACTGAGCCAAGCAAACAGGCTTAGGTGGCACTTCGAATGTTTATGAGGAAAACGCCGGTAGCTAATACAAACAAATAACAATATCGCCCAGCCCAAAAAGAGACTGGTAATAATATCAGTCATCCAGTGCATGCCGAGATACAGTCGTGAGAACCCGATTAATGCAATCAATATGGTAGCGACTGTAAAACTGATCCAATGGTATGTTTTTTTAATGCAGTCATTGGTTAATAATGCACAGAAACCGTAAATGCAGAGCGAAAGTGTGAAGTGTCCGCTTGGAATGGAGGAGCTGGGGTCGAAATAATGAAAGCCAGTGGGGCGTTGGAAATAGAGTAAATGTTTAAATATACTGACGGCAACACCGGTTATTACAATAACCATTAACAAATGCATTGCGGCACGGCGCTGTTTTTTGAGAAAGAGGCAAGCACTCACGAGTAGTGCGGCAATGGAAACAACAATCGGTTTGCCAAGAAAAGTAGTCAAAATAAAGAACGTATCTAGGTGTTTGCCGCGAATACTCTGAAATAAATGAAATAACGGCATATTAATGTGAGTGTAACTCGTGTGCAATACAGCACAAAGATAGGAGACTGCGAACAACACGATGGATATAAAGCACAGAATAAAACGCGTGAGTTGGTGATGATTATTAGGTTGTTGTTGATTAGTAATGCCTCGTATGATGGTCCGTGAGCCATGGTGTGCACCCATCCAGCGCCACAGCGCATCTATTTTTTTATCAAAATAACTCACCAACCAGCGGAATGATAGTTGTATCAGCCAAAATGCAAACCATAATAATATGATGATAGTAATGCCGGCAATGAGCACCTGAGTCATCTTTTTAGGGGGCAATTCGACTGAGATGGCACCGATTAAAATGCCGGGAATAGTGTATATAATCGCCCATAAAATAGCAGAAGGAATCGCAGCGATAAAAAATCGCCACCATCCCATCTTCAACATTCCTGCTACCAATGGCACAGTACTGCGTGCGGGTCCAAAAAAGCGCCCAATGATAATACTTTTGCCGCCATGTTTCTGAAAGAATGCTTGGCTGTAGTTGAGTAGTTTCGGATATTTTCTAAAAGGCCAGATGTTATCGATGCTGTCTTTAAACAGGCGCCCACACCAATAACCAATGGTGTCGCCTGTTAAGGCGCCAAGTGATGCTAATAAAAGCGTTAAAAAACCCGGTAGACTGCCGGTACCAATCATGGCGCCCACTGCTGTCATGGTGACAGAGCCGGGTACTACCGTGCCTATCAGTGGAAGCGATTCAAGAAAAGCAACCGTAAAGGCAAATATTTCCCCAAGGTGCGGATTGTGGTGCACATAGCTAAGACAAAATTGGATCCAGTGATGTATGCTGCTCACGCTACCATTAACTCACTTCAATGCCAGAGGCTTGTAAATCGGCGTGGTAAGAAGAGCGCACGAGCGGTCCACTTGCCACATGATCGAAGCCTATATTTTTAGCATACTTTGCGAATTTTTGAAACTGTTCTGGTGTGACGTAGCGTTTTACCGGTGCATGATATTTTGTGGGTTGTAAATACTGGCCAATCGTTAGCATCTCAACATCGTGTTTACGCAGTGCATCAAGCACGGCAATGACCTCGTCATCGGTTTCGCCGAGTCCCACCATAATGCCTGACTTAGTTGGTATTCCAGAATAACGTTGTTTAAATTTTTGTAGTAATGTTAATGACCATTGAAAATCAGAGCCGGCACGCATTTGTTTGTAGAGACGCGGTGCTGTTTCAATGTTATGGTTAAACACATCGGGCAGTCCATCTGCAAAGATATCTAGCGCTTTATCCATACGGCCACGGAAGTCGGGTACCAATACTTCTATTTTTATATCCGGATTGAGTGCACGTGTTTGATCAATGCAAGCAACATAGTGTGCGGCACCGCCGTCGCGTAAGTCATCTCGATCAACGGATGTAATCACGACGTATTTTAATTTCATCGTTGCGACTGTTTTGGCAAGATTAGAAGGTTCGTCTTGATCGAGTGGATCTGGGCGCCCATGACCAACATCACAGAAGGCACATCGTCGGGTGCATTTTTCTCCCATGATCATAAAGGTGGCAGTACCATGACCAAAACATTCATTCAGGTTGGGGCAAGAAGCTTCTTCACATACGGTGACCAGTCTGTTTTCGCGCAATAAATTTTTAAGCGAAGCCACTTTGTTGTCGGTGGGTAATTTAATCCGAATCCACGGTGGTTTTTTAAGGCGTGGCTGATCGTCTTCGATCTTCACAGGAATGCGTGAGAGTTTATCGGCGCCGAGCGCTTTTTTGTTGGGATCATATTTTTGTGGGTTCGACATGCTGTTGTTCCTTTAAAGTGATCTGCTCGGTATAACCAAAGTGTTTTATAAAGTAGGGGATGATGGCATCACGCACATGGGTCAATGTTTGTTGTGGGCAAAAGTCACGAATCTGCACCATTTTTAAATTCTTAAAGCCGCAAGGATTAATGTAACTAAAAGGCGTGAGATCCATATCGACATTCAGAGCAATGCCGTGATAGGCAAAACCTTTGCGTACACGCAGGCCGATCGAACAAATCTTCGCGCCATCAACATAAATGCCAGGAGCATTGCGATCGCCGCTAGCTTTAATATCATAGTGTGCTAGAAAATCGATAATCGTTTTTTCCAGTGTGCAGACAAAATCACGCGTGTTCAGTTGTAGCTGTTGTAAGTTGAACAGAGTATAGGCCATTAATTGACCAGGACCGTGATAGGTTACTTGGCCACCACGATCAGTCTGTACGATAGGAATATCATGAGGATTGAGCACGTGCTCGGCTTTACCCGCCTTGCCCTGGGTAAAGACGGGTTCGTGTTCGAGCAGCCACAGTTGGTCCAGGCTCTGGTCGGAGCGTTCTTGGGTATATTGCTGCATCTCCTGCCAAATGGGCAGGTAGCTAGATTTCTTTAGTTTTCTGATGAGGAGTGTATTTTTCATAGGCGCGTATTGTGCTATGAATCGTATCGGATGTCTATTTGGCTGGAATAAATTCATATTTTCTTAATAATATTGGGTTATACTGAGCACTTATTTTACAGGAAGCTAGAACATGGCCAGCACAAACCCACTGATCGAAATTTTAACAGCAGCGGAAAATTGGATTGATGCAAAATCCAACGATGCGCTGATGGATGTTGTGGTTAAAGAGTGGATAGAGGCTTATCTTCTGCGGCAGGATGAAGAAGCGGGTATCGCCAGGGTGCAGACATTTTTTGGTGATCAGGAGTTGCCAGAGCAGCTCGAAGAATTTAAGAAGTTATTAGCTGTATTAGAGGAAGGGGCATTTACACCGGATTTAATACGCATACTGAGGGGCAGGAATTTCTCTGATATATGTGCTGATTTCAAGAAAATAGAGATTAAGTATTTCAGTGTGTTGGCTGAAAATGAAGAGATACCTCAGCTGAATGCAGTAAGAAAAAACTGGCATGATAGACTTAATCGCCGTCGACCGGATATTAGGTATGAGGAGATTAAGGCGCGCAAGAGGAAGCTTGAGCTCAATAACACAGTGGCTGCGCTATTAACGGCGGCCGGGGTTTGCGCAGTATTTGGGGCTGTATGTCCTCCCCTTGCACCATTGATGTTTGGGATAGCCAAATTTTGTGTCGCTGTAGCAGCGACTTATGTTGTTCTTTACTATATTAGGTCTCTTATTCGAGCAGATGAGCGGTGCTATCACAGAAACAAATTTATCGAGACCTTTGCTGAAACCAATCGCCGTAAACTGCGTGTTGTTAATGAAGTATTGTCTGTGACTCGAAAATCTTTTTTTGGTGGTACGTATCAGAAACTTCCTAGTCGCTCGAAAAGTGTAAAGTACCGACTTGCCTTTGAGTTGAGTCGAGAAAAATTCCAGCAGCAATATCCTGATTTAGATGATGACGTTGCATTAGAGAAAAAATATTATGAACAACTGCAGAAGTTAAAGCCAAAAGAACGTAATAAACTGTTGAGTGCTGCCTTACAGGTAAGGGTGTATCTACAGAGAAGGCAAGAGTTAGCGCAAAGGGATAGTGCGCCATGTGCCGAAGAAGGCGCACCACCTCGATACAGTGAGGCGGCAGATGCGGTTGACTCCAGATCCGATCTTGGAGACGAACAATCTGGAGATGCGCAGCCGATTAACTTTGATCCAGACCAGCCTCCGTCTGGTAACGAGCCATCGCCAGATTATCTTCCGCCTGATGAAGAATGTCCTTTGTATGATAATTCTATGAGAAGGCCCAGTATTTCCCCAGCATGAAATTAATACTCGCAACGATACCAATAACGAGTATCAGTGAAACAACATAGTAAATATGCAGGTGGTGCAGGAATATATAGAACAGTCCTTCGGTCATAAACAATCCCATCAGCGCAATCATTAAGAACCTGGGGATGCTGGCGGCATGACTGTTGCTGACATCACCGTGAAAGGTATAACCGCGATGGCCGAAGTAGCTAATATTGAATGAGCATAAAAATCCGACGAGGTTTGCACTGAGTGGATGCCAGTGCAGCAGCTCTACGATGAGTACAACAATGATCATATTAACAAAAGCGGCGCTTGAGCCGACGATGCCAAAGCGGATGATCTGCTGATCGAGCAAGAATTGTATCGGTTTATAGCTTAAGATGCGCATGGGGTAAGTCTAACTTAAAAAAACCAGCGGTTCCATATTTGTGTTTTCCTGATACAACACAAGACTCTCAGAAAGTGAGTGTTAAATATCTTTTTACGCAAGTAAGGCGCAGCCGACGAGGTGGAGGCGAGCCATGAAGTAAAAGGATGTTTAACAATCACAGAGAGTCTTATGTTACTTTATGCTAGATGTCAGCTCGTTTTTGCAGTTATTCCCTGCTACAATGTCGCTTTTTCATAAGATCAGGAATAGTACAATGTTAACAGCAGCCAGTATCGCCGTGCAATTTGGTAAAAAGCCCTTGTTTGAAAACGTCAACGTAAAATTTGGCAACGGCAGTCGCTATGGTCTCATCGGTGCTAATGGTGCTGGTAAATCAACCTTTATGAAAGTGCTCAGCAATAGTGTAAAACCACAGTTAGGGTCGGTGTCATTAACGCCCGGTGAGCGTGTGGGGGTATTAAAGCAGGATCATTTTGCTTTTGAGGAGATGCGCGTCATCGATACGGTGATGATGGGTCACGCTGAATTATGGGAAGTCTACCAAGAACGTAATCGTATTTATGCCTTGCCTGAGATGACCACAGAAGATGGCATGAAGGTAGCCGAGTTGGAAGAGAAGTTTGCTGAGTTAGACGGGTATTCAGCAGAGTCACGTGCGGGTGAGTTATTGATGGGGCTAGAGATTGAAGAAGCGCTGCACTTTGGTTTGATGAGCGCAATTACACCGGCGTTAAAATTACGTGTGTTATTGGCGCAAGTATTATTCTCAGAGCCTGACATCTTATTGCTGGATGAGCCGACCAATAACTTGGATATTAATACCATTCGCTGGTTAGAAAACATGTTAAATAACAGTAAAGCAACCATGGTTATCATTTCGCATGACCGCCACTTTTTAAATAGTGTCTGCACCCATATTGCAGATTTAGATTATGGTAGTTTGAAGGTGTATCCTGGAAATTATGATGCCTTTATGATGGCCTCGATGGAGGCAAGGCAGCGAATGACCTCTGACAACGAAAAGAAAGCAGCGCAGATTGAACAATTGCAGGCATTTGTTCGACGCTTCTCTGCAAATGCCTCGAAGGCGCGTCAAGCGACGTCGCGTGCACGCCAGATTGAAAAAATTAAATTAGAAGATATGCGTCCTTCAAGCCGACGCAGCCCTTATATTAAGTTCGAGCAAGTAAAGCCGTTGCATAAGCAAGTGTTAGAAGTGGAGCATCTCACTAAAAGCTATGGTG
>JAHZIV010000067.1 GCA_022601255.1 Gammaproteobacteria bacterium | reverse complement strand
GCAACACTTATTATTTTTATCAATTATTAATTTAGGTTTAAGTTTGCTGACCTGTAAATCTGTATGTGAAGGTCTATTTGTTAGTGTATCTTTACAATTATATGATTGCTGTATGTGACGCAGGTTTTCTATTTCAGGCTGTAGATAAGGTAATGATAGTGATATTTTGCTGTTTTTGCTGCAGTCATGCAGCTCAATACAATCAGGTAGGCTGTCATGATTCGGTGCGTCGTAATAGGTACCGTCTGGAAAAATAGCGCTGCATTGTATAAGGCTATAACTGCCTTGTTCCAGCAAATGAGTGTCTGCTTCTATAGAAATGATGCCATATTGATAGGGGTCAATCATTTTTAATTTTTTGTGTTGTTGATACTGTAAATACCGCTCTTGTTGTTGAAAGTGTTGTGGTTCGAGTAACATTCCTTCGCACCATGTGACACGGTTAAAATAATCCATGATGTATTACCTTCTTTGTGATCAGTCGTTGAGATTCTAAAAAGGCTTCTATATAAGTGCTTTTTTTATTTTGATCTATTGGTACCAGGCTCTGCCATTGCGCCTGTCGGATGTTTCTATAGGCTGCCATTAAACCAATATAGCGTGTATCAGACGTAATACTTTGTTTGATATTTTTTGTTTCACCAGGGCGCAGTTCAATATTTTGCTTGTCTATTAAGTTGTTGCCTAATGCGTTGATGCAGTTGTCTTGTAGTTGTTGATAACTTGATTGGTTGAAGCCGATGCTAGAGCGTAATTCAAATAATGTGAGTACTAGTGGTGATGGTTTGCCATTGATGTCAGGGTTAAGATATTCCGCACTGTGTGTGGTTAGCAATATTTTATGTTGTGGTGACGCGCATGCTGATAGCACGCATGTAGCAAAAATCAATATAATGGTAAATAATAGTTTCATTTGTTTAATTTATCCGAGTTGAAGGTAGTTGACTGCTTCTTTTAAATAAGAACTCTAGCGGGTCATGGGAATTATTTGTCTGTGTTGGGTAGGGTTTATCCACGTGTGGAATTTCAGCAATATCGTGCAATTTATTGTCCGTACTGATAGCAAAGGTTAAATCTTGGTAGTGTATAATGTCATTTTGTTTTAGGTGATATTCTGCTCCGTCATCAATAAGGTAAATTTTATTTTCCATTACCTTTATTTCAATGGTGCTTACATAATAGTGTTTTGCTGACTTTTCTGGACTATTAGTGAGATGTATGTTGAGTTGTATTGTCATGTTATTCTCCAAATAATAAAGCATGAAAGTAATAAATTTTTTTATGGCGAGCAATACCGGGTTTTTGTGTTAAAGAATATAATTTATACAGATTGTATTTGCTGAAATTTTGTTAGATAATATTCCTTTTTATAAGGAAATTTACTATGCGGCGTGTACTAATCACTGGAGCTTTAGCCTTAAGTTTTATATCTATCAATGCTGGTGCAGATGAGTTTACTGGACCTGGTTTTCTCGGTCCAAAGGGTGACGGTGTTTACTTAGGAGCTACTGTGGGTTACCACCATACGCAAGTTAATACACGTGTTACCGCTAGTGGTGTGACGTCCACGCCGACTAATGATGGCATGATAGGGGGTGCATACCTCGGTTATGCATTGGGTTTGTCACAGCGTTTTATATTGTCTCTTGAAATTAATGCGAATTTATTTTCTTCACAAACATTATCAAAAACTATCGGCACGCAGACGGTTACCAAAGCATCCATTGTGAATAATTATGGTGTTGATATTATGCCAGGTATAGCGATTGGTAAGCGCAGTCAAATTTATCTATCAACAGGTGCCGAGAGCGGTCGCTTGGTTGTTGAGACGAGTTCAGGAAGTTCTGCGTATAAATATGATGAGCGTCTCTACGGTATTGACTTAGGCGCAGGTTATGCCATTCGAGTGGCGAAGCGAGTAAGTTTGCGGTTGGCATATCAGCACGTTTGGTATTTTGAGCAGAGCCAACCTTTTAATGCAATTAGTGTAACCAATCACTTCAAGCCACGTGATAATCGATTTATGGCGGGCGTTGCCTATCATTTTATTGCTTAAACTTTGAGAACAGCTGAGATAGAAACATAAATCTGTCTGTGCTCTCAGGATAATTAAACTTTAAGCGTTGATTCGAAACAAGTTGATATTCTTTCGGATGTTGTTGTATTAGGTTGATAATACACATTGGGTCAATCGGTGGTTTTTCTATAAAATCAATGGATCCAGACTGTGTACCCATATCAATTTTCTGAATGCCGAGCTTACTTGCGGTTAGCTTTAGTTCACTGATTTTGATTAGATTCAATGTAGCCTCAGGTAGCTTGCCAAATCGATCAATCATCTCAACACGCAGTTCGTGAATTTCATTTTGAGTGTTACAGTGTGATAAGCGTTTGTATAAGGTCAATCGCATATTCACATCAGGCACTAAAATATCCGGTATGAGTGCACTCAAATGCAGGTCAATCTCGGTGCCTGTTCGTTGCTGCATATCTAACAGGGGTTCTTTACCTGATTTTAAGGCGGTGACAGCCTCTTCCAGTAGCTCCATAAAAAGGGAGAAGCCAATCGCCTCAATATGGCCGCTTTGTTCTTCACCTAATAGCTCGCCAGCGCCACGAATTTCTAAATCATGATTGGCAAGATTAAAGCCTGCGCCAAGCGCATCGAGCTCACTAATCGCCTGCAAGCGTTTTTCTGCATCTTTACTGATGCACTTTTTATCCGTTACCAGTAAATAAGCGTAGGCTTGTCTATGAGAACGGCCGACACGACCGCGTAATTGGTGAATCTGTGCCAAGCCAAAGCGATCAGCATGATTGATGATAATGGTATTTGCACTGGGGATATCGATGCCAGATTCGATAATCGTAGTGCATATTAACACCTGATATTTTTGATGGTAGAAGTCTGTCATGACGCGCTCGAGCTGTCGTTCCGGCATTTGTCCGTGTGCGATTGCCACACGTAAATTCGGCACAATTTGTTGCAATTTCTCTGCCATTGCAGGCAGAGTGGCAACATCATTATGAATAAAATACACCTGACCGCCACGCATGATTTCACGATTCACTGCTTCTGCAATAATTTCCTTATTGTAATTATAGAGAAATGTTTTAATCGAGAGTCTTTTCGCAGGCGGTGTTGCAATGATAGAAAGATCGCGAGTGCCCGCCAGCGCCATATTTAGGGTGCGTGGAATAGGTGTCGCCGTGAGTGTTAAGATATCAACATGTGCACGTAATTGTTTTATTTTTTCTTTTTGACCCACGCCAAAGCGATGCTCTTCATCAATAATTAATAAGCCCAGGTCTTTAAACTTAATGCTCGGTTGTAATAATTTATGTGTGCCAATGACAATATCAACGTTACCTTGCTCAAGTGCCTTAATCGTTTCATTCTGTTGTTTGGCAGATTGCATGCGTGAGAGTTCATCGATGCGTATGGGCCAATCCGCCATCCGATCTTTGAAATTTTGTGTATGTTGGTTGGCAAGCAGGGTAGTGGGCACTAGGATGGCAACTTGTTTGCCGGTATTGGCCGCATGAAACGCTGCTTGCATGGCAACTTCAGTTTTGCCAAAACCAACATCACCGCACACCAATCGATCCATGCTATGAGGTTGCAACATGTCATTAATAACAGCATCGATACTACTGGCCTGATCCGGTGTTTCTTCAAAAGGGAAGGCTTGACGAAATTGACAGAAATCTTTGTCGGTTTTTGGGTAAGCATGACCCGGCGTAGCGGCACGCTTGCTGTAGAGATCGAGTAACTCTGCTGCTGTATCACGAATTTTTTCGAGTGATTTTTTGCGTATTTTTTTCCAGTGGCTGGTGCCGAGTCGCTGCAAGGGCGCGTGATCTTTATCAACGCCGGTATAACGGCTAATTAAATGCAATGATTGTATCGGAACATATATTTTATCATCACTTGCGTATTCGATAGTGACATATTCTGCCTCATGGTCTGAGGTTTTAATTAACTTTAAACCTTGATAACGACCCACGCCATAGTCGATGTGCACCACAGGATCGCCAATCTTTAGCTCGGTTAGATTGCGGATCATGAGTTCGGGGTCATGGCCCTGTTGTTTGCGCAATCGTCGTTGCATGACTTGTTCGCCAAACAGGTCGGATTCACAAATCACTGTGATATCAGGGTCACTCATGCAAAGACCCGTATCGAGAGGTGCAAT
>JAHZIV010000066.1 GCA_022601255.1 Gammaproteobacteria bacterium | reverse complement strand
CTTGGTGTTGCTGACAGCGTTTATTCGAGTGAATCAGTTTATGAGGGTGCATCCATGAGTGATAAGCGTCAGTTTGATATTTGTATTATAGGTGCAGGATCTGCGGGTTTGAGTGTGGCTGCAAGTGCTGTACAAATGGGTTTGCGAATTGCATTGGTTGAGAATCATAAAATGGGTGGTGATTGTTTGAATTATGGTTGTGTGCCTTCGAAGTCTCTTATCGCTGTTGCAAAGCGTTTTGCTGGTTTAAAAAACCTATCAGAATTTGGGATTGAAGTTAATGATGCAAGCGTTGACTTTAAGCGAGTACATCAGCATGTTCGAGAAGTGATTGCGGCTATTGAGCCACACGATTCGGTGGAGCGTTTTGAGGGTTTAGGTGTTGATGTTTTTCGCAGTGAATGTCATTTTAGTGGTCCGAACACTTTGATTATTGATGGTAAAAAAATAAAATCCAGATACTTTGTGGTTGCAACGGGCTCGCGTGCGCGTGTCCCGCCTATTTCTGGTTTGGATAATGTGACTTATTATACCAACCATAATATTTTTGATTTAACAGAGCAGCCAAAACATTTAATTGTTATTGGTGGCGGCCCGATTGGTTGTGAGCTGGCACAAGCCTATGCGATGTTGGGAACGTCTGTTACCTTATTGGAGGCATTTAATATTTTGCCAAAAGATGACCCTGAGGCTGTTGCTGTTGTGCGAGAGCAGATGATTGCTCATGGTGTTGTATTGAAAATGGGGATGAAAATTGATTCTGTGTCGCAGCAGGGTAATGAGATTGTTGTTAAAACTGATGAAGGTGTTGTATCGGGATCTCATCTGTTGGTAGCAACGGGGCGTCAGCCAAATGTGGAGCAGTTGCAACTTGAAAAGGCGGATGTGGATTACAATCAGAAAGGCATTGCAGTGAATAAGCGTTTACGTTCTTCTAATAAACGTGTGTTTGCAGCGGGTGATGTTGCGGGTAGTTATCAGTTTACGCATGCGGCAGGTTATCATGCGAGTATGATTATTAAAAATGTTGTGTTTCATATGCCATATAAAGTGGATTATTCTGCAATGCCATGGGTGACGTACACATCACCTGAGTTGGCGCATGTGGGGTTAAATGAAATGATGGCGAAACAGCAAAAGATAAAGCATAAAGTATTTAAATTGTCGTTCAGTGAGATTGATCGTAATCAGGCGGAGCGGCAAACGGAAGGCTTTATTAAGATTGTCGTATCGAACAAGGCTTTAGTATTGGGTGCAACAATTGTGGGTGCTGATGCGGGCGAGTTAATTTTGCCATGGTGTTTGGCAATTTCGCAAGGTTTAAAGGTGAGTGCGTTGGCAGAAGCGATTGTACCGTATCCGACGCGCAGTGATATCAGTAAGCGTGTTGCGGGAAGTTATTATACGGAGATGTTGTTTTCTGAGAGTACTCAGAAAATTGTTAAAAGGTTAATGCGATTTTTAGGTTGAGGTTACCTCACTTTTGCAGTGATAATTTCCTTTTGTTGTGTAGTAAAGTAAGGGTCACACCTTGCCTGTAGTTCTGCATCATCGCATTCTTTGATGTTGGCTCGATCTTCTTTGCTCATAAACAGTAGGCTTGCAACTTGACTGCGTTTCAAATGTAGTTTACCGTCCATGCCTTTTTGGACGGTTTGAAGTGTTGCAAGGAAGATGTAACGATGGATTATCCAGCGAACGGGGCTAGGTGATAAATCTGTACTTTTGTTTAAGTATGCTTTACGAATTTCATCTAAAAAACCGTCTGGTTTTAACATTGAGTTAATAAAATATTCTAGTGCTTGTAGAGGGTTTATGCTTCCTAGAGAGACTTGTTGTAATAATTTATATACCTCCCTGCGGGCGGGTTTAAAGCTACTAACTGTAAGGAAGCCTTCCAGTTTACGGTCATATTGATTGACGGCAATTGGTAGTTCGATGGTAAGTCCAGACAGTAGGTTGTATAAATAGTGTTGATTACAAAAATGGGGTGCTCTAAGCGCTCTTGAATTTCTTTTGGTGGGTTGAGTTTCATCGGATACAACGGTTTCTGGCAACCAAGAAAACTCTTCAGACAGTTCGCACAACAAAGCTGAGTGGCATGCTTCTGTGCCCGATTCTTCATTGCCATGTGTGTCTTGGTTTCTAATGTCACGAGGAACGAGGTCAATGCGTGTTCTATAATAAGTGACAAATAAATGGAATATTGATTGCAAGCGTATATATTGGTGTAAAAAGATTTCATCTTTAACACTTTTCATTTTTGTTTCTAGGCTTATTTTATCTGAAGAAAACAGCACGCCCTTGGCGTCATCTAGCACGAGAGAAGGCATGTTTACATAAGTGGGCCTTCGTCTCGTCTGTATGGCTTCTAGTGATGCTGGTTCATGTACGATCACATCTTGAGTCGCTTTTAAAGCAGTGTTGTCGCTTATTATTAGAGCATAAACCCAGAAAAGCATTGGATATAATTGAAAAATTGCAATTAAATTGATTTTTTCGGTTATGTTGTTTATTTCGAAAATTTCACCAAGAAGCGTAGGCCCGTATTCTTGAATGTATTTAAATTCTGATAATTTTCTATTTCCTGGGTAACTGAAGAAGTTAACCAGGTCATTGTAAAACCCTATTACAATATTTGTTGTTGTTTTTATGTGAGTCTTTGTTTTGTAGCCAGGGGGTGAGAATACGGAACGATTTGATTTTGTGCGTGCTTCTAGACTTACGTCAGCACCAAACAAAATAAGTAAAAGTGCAGTAGAAAGTTCACCTCTTGCAGTTGCATAATGTAGAGGAGTCTTGTGATTATTCTTATGTTGGCGATTAATAGTCGTGCCAACTAATGCTAGCCAGATTGATAGGTGTGTGTTGCCAGAATATGAGGCATAATCTAGTAAGGATTTATCCTTGCCGTCGCCTTTATCCAGATCAAGTGTCGCTTTATGTTCCCTATAGGTCTTAGCTATCACGGCAATGTTTGTTTCGGGTTTTTTGGCAGTTCTCATAAAATCAGTTTGTTTCATGGTGTTTACCTGTGTTTTGTTCCTGGATAAGTTGAATACTAGGTTTGAACACTGTCGGAGTCAAGTTTTCCAATGTAAGCCTCACAGGCGTGATTGTGGTGGGCAGGCATTGCCATGACCGATAAGTTTATATACAATCCACCCTGAGTCAGTCAGGCAGTCGCTTCATCGTAAGATGGGGAGGAAAGTCCGGGCTCCATGGGTTAGAGTGCCAGGTAACGCCTGGGGGGCGCAAGCCTACGGAAAGTGCCACAGAAAATATACCGCCGACTTGTCGGTAAGGGTGAAATGGTGTGGTAAGAGCGCACCGCGCCGATGGCAACATCGGTGGCAGGGTAAACCCCACTCGGAGCAAGACCAAATAGGAATCTGTTAGGCGTGACCCACGCTAGATTCGGGTAGGTTGCTTGAGGCTGATGGTGATATCAGTCCCAGATAAATGACTGTCCAAGACAGAACCCGGCTTATCGACTGACTCTTTATTCACTCTGGTGCTGACCAGCATGGTTGAGACGTACTTTTGGAGCCTTATAATTATTTCTAATCAGCTGATTTAATTATCAAACATGTTCCAGGACCTGTGTATATATTGACAAGGTCGGTTGTTTCTCTATAATCCCCCTGAAATGATATAAAAAATTATGTACTAAGCGAGGTGAAGATGTCACAAAACCAACTCATTGAACGAGCAAATACAGCACTAGAGGGAGGTCGTCTATTTGAAGTAGATGGCTACGCGAAGCAGTTAATAATGCAAACAGAACGTCCAAATGAATTAACACACAGAAGACGTCGATTACGCCGTTTCAGAGACCCAGGAATTCAATGGCTTCTTACAGAAGACAATGGGGTGAGTTTTAGTGATGTGATAGAGCTGATGACTGGACAGGAACGTGTGCTGAATTTATTTAGACAAAATGGCAAAGATGGAGAAGTTGGTGAGGGGCTTTGTTTGATGAAACGGGGTGTTCCATTTCATCAGATTGTTAGCGCAGTACAGAAAAGTAATTTTGTAATCAGGCAGTTTAATGAACTGAGTGCAAATAAGTATTTAAAATTTATGCTTGATCCCAAGCAGGAGACTGATATAGCGCCAAAATTATTTGAGTTTTGTGTGCGCGATAAAAATCATGGTTATTTCTTTTTGCGTTATAAACATTACCTAATTACGAAAACCGAGATGTCTCTAGGGCTTTGTGCAATGGCTGTGAAAGGTACCATTCTTGATGATCTTTTAGACCCAAGGGTTACAGGCGAAGATCTAGGGCGCAGGGCCTTAGAGTATTTTAAATCGAATCCAAGACTCGAATTGCCCCACCCTTTAAAATATAATTTGCAATTGAGTCCGACTTCTGAAGAATATGACGCTGTGATGCGTAATATAGCTATCTTAGAGGAGCATCTTGACTGTTCCCATCATTTTATCCGTTCAATTATTTATTGTATGGGTGGGGAAAAACCGTTTTCCAAATTAAACTTTGAGCATTTTATAATAGATTTTCCATTTACGGGCGATGAACTAGAAAGCTCAGGGTTGAATAAAATATTATTCATATTTTCGGAAGGGATGTTCGATTTATGCCAAGAAGAATGTACTACAATAGATGAGTTGTGTGACTTGTCAGATGAGGACATTTTTCAATTAAGAATACATTGGTATTATACGGATGATAGGGGTAATAAAAAAAGCCTAGTACCTCAATTGCTAAGGCAAGGTGTATCGTTTAACAATCTGGTTTGGGTATCACCTGGTGTGCGGAATGCTCTCTTAGAAAATCATAAACTTATTCCACCTGGGTCTCAAGCAATCTTTACTATCCTAGAGGCGGTCAAACAGCAGAAAAAGGTACCAGGAAAAGAAGAAGGGAGGTGGATACAAGACGCAGGAAAAAATATTGTTGAAGCCCGAGGCCATATAATAAAAAAATGGATGTTGGCTGCAAGAGAAGCTAATCTTGAAGCACTTGCAACTTATCTGGCTAATGATCCAACCCTATTAAACGCAGTGTGCGGTGATAGAGGTGAAACTGCCCTTATCGCTGCTGCAGATAGAGATCAGAAAAATGTCGTTCAATTTCTTTTAGAAAAAAATGCAGACACCACTATTAAAGCCTATAACACCGGGTTTCCGTTGGGAGATAGCTGGAGGTCGAAACCGAAACGTGTAACAGCCTTGGAGATTGCTCAAAGAAGAGGGCATAAGGATATAGCAGCTATGCTCGTTAAAGCAAAAGATGAGAAGATGAGTGTGGTTGAAAACGTTCCTCCTCCAAAAGAATTAACAAAAAAAGAGCGGGAAAGATTGAGACAAAAGCAAAAACATGCACGTAAGGATTTGAAACAGTACCTTGCATCTGGTGAGAATGATCCGGAAATACTTGCTCGTTACTTTAAAAGATTTCAAGGTCTTGATATTGAGGGTGATTATCATAGTATAATCGCTGCTACCGAATCAGTTGGAGCAGCTGCAGGTATGTCGGCTTCTAGTTTATTCTCTGCAGCTGGAGCTGCTGCAGATGCAGGTCCAGGTCCAGCTGAAGGGTGCGGGTCAGAGCCCCCGTTAGGAGCTCCTGTCTTCATGCGATTTTAGCACTTGCTGGACCCGCGCAGCATAATCAGGATCCGCTGCTTTAAATTGCGCCAACATACGTTTCTGAATATCTGCATTCGCATGTGATAAACCACCGGCAATATTGTTCACGAGCTGCTGCTTTTGTGACTCTGACATAATGCGAAATAACGCACCTGCCTGGCTAAAGTTATCTTCATCTTGACTGTCATAGGCTTTAACCCAGGCATCTTGCTCCAATGGCAATGGTGGTTCTGCGACAACGCCTGTCGGTTCAGGTGCGCCTTGATCCGCTTGATCATTCGGATAAAAATTTACTTTGGATGTTTGGTTTTGTTGATCTTTGTTGATAGCTAAGCCCGCCATATGACCATCACGTTGATAGTGATGCATGGGACAGCGCGGTGCATTTACGGGCAAATAAGTATGATTCACACCTAAACGATATCGATGCGCATCTTGATACGCAAGTAAACGTGCTTGCAACATCTTATCAGGAGAGGCACCAACCCCTGGCACTAAATTTGAAGGTGCAAATGCAGCCTGTTCAACTTCAGCAAAATAGTTTTCAACATTGCGATTTAATTCCATTTTACCAATTTCAATTCTAGGGAAATCCGCATGCGGCCACACCTTGGTTAAATCAAATGGATTAATATGATAAGACTTGGCCTCACCTTCTGTCATGATTTGTAAGGATACAGTCCAAGAAGGATAGTCGCCGTTTTCAATGGCATTAAATAAATCGAGTTGTGCGCCATGAGCAGGCATTTTTGCAGCTTCCTCATCGGTAAGTGTTTTAATACCTTGATCGGTTTTAAAATGCCACTTCACCCAGAAGCGTTCGCCCTTATCATTATATAAGCTTAATGTGTGTGAGCTAAAACCATCCATATGTCTATGTGAATAAGGTATACCACGATCGGACATCAGGATTGTCATTTGATGTAATGATTGTGGTGAGTTAGCCCAAAACTCAAACATGGCTGCAGGGTCTGCAATATTAGTTTGAGGGTTTTTCTTTTGTGAATGAATAAAATCGGGAAATTTAATCGGATCACGTAAGAAGAACACCGGCGTGTTATTGCCAACCATGTCCCAATTACCCTGTTCGGTATAAAACTTTACAGCAAACCCGCGCGGGTCGCGTGCATAATCACTGGAATCTTGGCCACCACCAACAGTTGAAAAACGTATGAACATATCGGTTTTGGTGCCCGCTTTTTGCAAAAACTTGGCAATCGTATAATTCGATAAATCTTTCGTTAAAGTAAACGTACCATGTGCACCACTGCCGCGTGCGTGTACGACACGCTCTGGAATGCGCTCACGATTGAAGTGAGCGAGTTTCTCGAATAGATAATGGTTGTCCATGGTAAGAGAGCCGCGTGGACCTGCGGAAATACTGTTTTGGTCTTCGTCGACGGGGGCACCATTGGCACTTGTAAGAGGGCAGCGTTTGCTAGACATGACGGTTCCTTTTTTAATGACACGAAAGCTCATCATCATTGAAAATGATTAAACAAGCAAATCTTTTGTTTCTATGATGTTGATAGGGGCTGCCTATTTGGGGGTATTGCTAAGATTTACCAAATGCTAAACGGCTGCGGGGATCCGGCTGCTTCGGCATCCCACCGCTGCGCGGTCGGGAACCCTGCCTCCGCGCCACCTCCTCGCCGTTGTCGCTCGTCTATACATGCAATGCTGTTAAATAGTGCACATAAAAAAGCCCTTAATAATATTAAGGGCTTAAGCGTATGAAAGGTATTGGTTATGCAGTAGCGCTAGCTTTTGGGCTGATGCTAGGCTCTGTTTCGATGGTTGTTGCTTTCCGAGGAGTAAATAAACCACCATGAGTAGCAACAGGATCAATTGGAGCTGTACTATTATTGTTAAGCTTATCAGCATCTCTGTGAGCGGCCGCATCGATATGATCTAGCTGCCCAAAAACAACATTTGTTTGTTTACGAAAAATCTCTGCAGCATTTCTTTCTGCGCTATTAGCAAGCGTTTCTGCTACATCTGTCACTAGCCCTAGTAGGGCAAGTTGACCTGTTAAATCTGTGCTTGGTCTGGCCATATTTTTATTCCTATTTCAGGTGGTTGGAGCCCGAAAGCCCTCTCAATTACTGACAGAATATCATCCCAATATTAAGGAATTATTAAATTAATAGCCGAAACGCCAACTTTTTCACCCAGGGTAAACACTAACATGCTGATATTATGATCATTATTGAGCGCCATTCTCAGGTGGATCATTTCAAGTTATACTGGCTCCGGTTTTTGATTCTGGGAGATAATTACAATGCCATCATTTGATATTGTCTGTGAACTTGACCACCATGAGCTCAGCAATGCCGTCGATCAGGCTAACCGTGAAGTCACTACCCGTTTTGACTTCAAGGGCAGTGGTGCAAAATATGAGCTTGATAAAGCGACGATTAAGATGAAAGCCGAGGCTGATTTTCAGTTAAAACAAATGTTAGAAATTTTGCGAGGTAAACTCACCAAACGTGGCATCGATTTGGCACACTTGAAGGTTGAGGATCCTGTCATACAACACAAATCAGCAGAACAGCTCATCACATTGCGAGAAGGCATTAGCGGTGATATCGCAAAGAAAGTTGTGAAAATGATTAAAGATAATAAATTTAAAGTGCAGGCATCTATTCAAGGTGACCAAGTGCGTGTGGCTGGTAAGAAACGTGATGAACTTCAATCTGTAATTGCATTTATGCGCGAACAATCGGTAGAGTTGCCACTAGATTATCAGAACTTTCGAGATTAGTGTTTTGAGTAAAACCATCTTGCAAATATGCCCAAGACTGGACAGCGGTGGGATTGAGCGCGGTACTGTAGATGTTGCTATTGCGACAAAGCGGGCGGGGTTTAATAGCATTGTTGCTTCTTCAGGGGGTTATCTCGAGAAAGAATTAAAATGCGCAGGCGTCGAACATATTCGGTTGCCACTTCATAGTAAGCACCCATTCGCTGTTTATCAAAATTCAAAAAAGTTAGCGCAGTTAATTATTGATCGGAATATCGACTTGGTACATGCACGTTCTCGCATTCCTATTTGGTGCGCGGTTTTGGCGAAAAAACGCTGTCAGTTTTCATTAATTACAGGTTGTCATAGCTTGCATGATGCGGGCTGGTTTAAATTAAAAAAACTCTATAATCGCGGTATTATCTATGGTGATAAGATTGTGGCAACCTCAAACTGTGTGGTCCATTATCTGCAAAGAGAATATGCGGTGCCGTCGGAAAAAATTGTGCGTATTTATCGTGGTATCGATGATGTTTACTTTGAGCCTAGAAAGGGTGTCGAGCAAATTCAACAGTCGCTCTCATTAAAATATGGAGTTCCACTCGATAAGAAAATTATATTAATGCCGGGTCGAATTTCTAGGTGGAAGGGCCAACATATTTTCTTGGAGGCATTTGCTAATTTGTCTCGAGACAGTAATGCAATTGCCATTATTGTGGGCCGTGTCAAAAGTCATCAGTATCTAAATGAATTACATTCTTTTATCAAGCAAGAAAGTCTTCATGACCGTGTGTTTTTTATTGATGAATGTCAAGACATGTTAAAACTCTATTCGGTTTCAGATGTTGTGGTTTCGGCTTCGACAAAACCAGAATCTTTTGGTCGTGTGGCGGTGGAGTCGCAGTCGTTAGGTTGCATTACGATTGCAACAGATTTAGGCGGTTCAAAAGAAACGCTCATTGCAGATGAGACAGGATTTTTAGTGAAACCGGGTTGCAGCATTGCTCTGGCAAAAGCCTTGCAAACATCTCTGATGCTTGATGAGCAAACAGCTACAAAAATGAAACAACGAGCTAGGCAACATATGCAGCAGTATTTTTCGAAAACAACTATGTTAAAACAAGTACAGAATTTATATGAGCAATTTCTCGTTTAGAGTTTCCGCATTGACACCCAGTTGAAAACCCCTTAGAGTGTTGCCAGGATAAATATTACAGGGAGTTCTCAATGACTGTTGCTAGCGAAACTATTTCTGACGTTTCTATTTCTAGGAGTGTTGTAAATGCGTTTGCTAAAGCTGTTAAGTCAGACCAACCTTTCCCGCATTGGGATGTTGAGAACGTACTACCTTCTAGCCTGATCGATAAGATTTTATCAATTCGTTTTGAGAG
Source organism: Gammaproteobacteria bacterium (assembly GCA_022601255.1). GTDB lineage: Bacteria > Pseudomonadota > Gammaproteobacteria > Coxiellales > Coxiellaceae > JAHZIV01. The sequence goes on along the minus strand of JAHZIV010000066.1, from coordinate 47,373 downwards.
GCCAGATGGTTTTACTTATGATGGTACTCGTGCGAGTGACAGCAAAGCACGAACGGGCGGCACACCTGTCAAACGCATGTTCATTAATAAAGATACAAAAAGCCAGTACCCCTTCTTTCAGGATCTAGTGGATAGTTTTTTGAGCAAAGAGACACTGCAAGCAGTGCAACAGAATTTCGGCGTGGATGCATCAAACCTATTTTTAAGAGTGGAATACATTAATGACTTCGATGGTTTCTTTTTAGACCCTCATATGGATATTGTTGAAAAGAAATTTACATTGTTTTTGTATTTAAACGATGGTCCTGATAATTTAGGCACGGATTTTTATGATGCCAACAAAAAGCTTGCAAAAACTTCAGTTTTTGCTCCCAACCGTGGCTATATTTTTCTTCCTGGTGAGAATACCTGGCATGGACTTGAGCGTAAAACGATTCCGGATCGGCGTTGTTCGTTGCTGATTAACTACGTTACTTTCTCTACCGATTGGCCAGTTTCAAGTTTCTGAATAATCATCTGTTGCAGTTGTGGTGCAATTCTTGCGACCTCTAGAAGTGGTGGGTATTGCCATGTGTTTAGTTGTCCGTTGAAATATCTTACATAGCCGAGTTGCATTAATTTATTTATAAACTGGGCATTTTTACGCTTGTTTTCATTGTATTGCGGCAGCCGTAGTAGATAGACAGGCTTACCTGTTGCGCAAGCTTCTGAGATCATGCTAACTGAATCGTTACTGACGAGAATGTGTTGTGACAGAGAAAGTATGGAAGTGTATGGAATATCAGAGTCTTCGTTTATAACTTTAATATCTTTCTCATGTGCCAACTGTTTGGTCAGTAATTCGCGATTCTGTTGTCCAGTGCGTCTGGAGGTGCTGAGTAGTATGGTTCCCGGATGTGCTTTGGAAATTTTTTTGATTTGATTGCAAATTTGTTGTGTGTGTTTCAGTGTGAGCGAATAGGATGTATTCGATCCGCCCAGCAAGATGCTGATGATGGGTTTTTTAAGTTGTGTGACTTCAGATTCAATCTGTTGTTTTGCAGTTTCAAGTTTCTGTTTGGAGATATCATTGAGTGCCCCAATAGTCGTGATGACGTTGGGCCCTTTGATGTAGTCGTGTTCTGGAGCGATGATAGCGTCAAACAGATGAGGATTGACGCGAGGATTTTGCACAAAAATCGTAAAGGTTTTGCCATGACTTAATTTTTTAATGGCTAGTGCTGCAGAGACTGTTTTACGGCCACTGCAAATCAACAGGTTGGGCCATGGTGGTGCAATGGATAGCTTGTTATTTCTGATTAAGAAATTAATATGAGTTGTAAGGCGTCTGGGGAGCCAGCGTAATGGTTTTTTTAGATCAATTGTTTTTTCTATGTAGTTTAGTCCGAGTATTTCAGCGATACAGCGCGTTTGCCGTTTAAAGGCAATTTTTCCATTTGTGAGTGTCCAGCAAGTAATCTGTTTATCAATCATAAGGTTTAGAAGTGTAGCAGCTAGTCTATCTATAGGCTATGACAAGCACTGGCATTTATAAAATACCTTGATATGATTGCTTTGCTTTTGGTCTGATCATTGTTTCTATGTTGTAAAATGTCTTATATTTTGTTTAAATTAACTGTGTCGAGGGACTTACCCCGCTGTTCATAGCGGGTTTTACACTTAAGGATTTTCTAGTGGACCAAAGCTTGCAGTACCTTAATATGCCTGTTATTTCAGGTGCAGAAGTGCATCGTACACCATTCCAGTACTCAGTGATCAAAAATTTTATCCGACCAGAAAAGGTGATGGAGATTTGTAATGGCTTTCCTGAGCTATGTGGTACTGGTGTTTTTAATTGTAAGAATTTTGCGGGTGCAAATGCTTTAAATAGTGTGGTAGAAGAGTTGAAAAGTGAAGCAATTAGAAAGTGGCTTGATCAAAACTTCGGCTCAGACCTCACAGGAAAACCAGTAATGGCTACATTGCGCGGTTTTTCGGCAGCTCGCGATGGGCGTGCACATACCGATAGCAAGGATAAAATTATTACCATCTTGCTTTATCTAAACCCAGATTGGCTAGAGCCTACCGGCCGATTGCGTTTGCTTCGTGATAATAATGTTGATAATTATTTTGAGGAAGTTTCACCAGAGGCTGGGACGTGTATTATTTTTAAAGTTGCGGACAATAGTTGGCATGGCTATAAGCAGTTTGTTGGTCAGCGTCGGCAGATCATGTTCAATTATCTAGTGGCAGAAAATGTTGCTAAGGCGCATAAGTTTAGGCACAAATTTTCAGAAGTCATAAAACAGGTCAAACATTCTTTAGTGACAGCCTAGTATTTCCCTATATGACAATATTTCATCCGTGCGCAACGACGCGCTCTATTTGAGGAAGTAAGGATATAATAATATCTATTAATTAAGTATATTTATAATATTACTAGTGTAACGCTATGTTTTGAATCAACTTTACTCTGCATGATAGTTTTTGCCCAACTGTTACAAAACTTTTCTCATGTTTAACTTGAAGAAATATGTACACATCGTGTTCTGTGGTGGTATAATGTGGGTAATTGTGGGAGAAAAATTATGTTTCGTGGATTAGCATCCCTAAACATTGATGCCAAGGGACGAGTGACTATCCCCACTCAATACCGGCAGGCAATCATGGATGAGGCCAATGGTGGGCTTGTGATTACCATTGATCCTGAAGAAAGATGTTTGCTGTTGTATCCGCTTCCGCAATGGGTTGTGATTGAAGAGAAGTTGGAAACACTTCCTACTTTTTTACCCGCTACTCGCCGTATTCAACGTTTGTTGATTGGGCATGCGACGGAGCTTGAGCTCGATCGCAGTGGGCGAGTGTTATTGCCGCCATTACTACGTGAATATGCAGGTTTAGATAAATCGATCATGTTGGTAGGGCAAGGCAAACGATTTGAAGTTTGGGGTGAGTCGCAATGGCAGATGGGTCGTGATGCATGGTTAGCGGAAGGGTTACAGGGTGACGATATGCCATCCGAGTTAATGGGCTTATCGCTATAACAAAGAGTGCAATTATGACAACACATCAGCCAGTGCTGTTTGAGGAAGCGATAACAGGACTTGCGATAAAACCCGACGGCATTTATGTCGATGCCACCTTCGGAAGAGGTGGTCATAGTTTTGGGATCTTGCGGCAACTAGGGACCAACGGTCGGTTGATAGCCCTAGATAAGGATCCGGAGGCGATTGAAGTTGCAAAACGGACACCGTTTCTGGATCCTAGATTCTGTATCGAACATGCTTCGTTTGCAGAATTAAAAGATGTTGCGATGCAGCATGAAATTGTTGGCAAGATTGATGGAGTGTTGTTGGATGCAGGTGTATCCTCTCCACAACTGGACGACCCTGCTAGAGGGTTTAGTTTTACTAAGGAAGGGCCTCTTGATATGAGGATGAATACGCAACAAGGCATGGATGCAGCTACCTGGGTGAGCCAGGCTAGCGCAGATGATATTTCCCGTGTTTTAAAGCATTATGGTGAAGAGCGCTATTCGCGTCGTATTGCCAATGCAATTGTTACTGCACGTGAAGAGAAACATATTACAACGACAACGCAATTAGCAGACATTATAGCAAATGCTTGTCCTCAGCGTGAGTTGCATAAGCATCCTGCAACACGTAGTTTTCAGGCGATTCGTATTTATATAAATAATGAATTAGAAGATTTAACAAACTGTTTAGAGCAAACCATCGATGTATTATCGGTAAGGGGACGGATGAGTGTCATTAGTTTCCACTCTTTGGAGGATCGCATTGTGAAGCAATTTATACAAAAGCATTCACAAGGCGATCCCTATCCGTCGAATTTCCCGATAAAAGATGTAGATTTACCGCGCAGAATGCGTAAAATTGGCCGCCTGATTCGGCCAACTGCGAAAGAAGTGGCGGAGAACCCTCGGGCAAGGAGTGCTCGTTTAAGGATAGCGGAGAAAATAAAATGAATACCATGGCAAGAGCTTATGCTGTCGGAACATTTCAATCGCTTAGAACCAGCTGGATGTCTGTTTCTGTGCGCGGTATTGCAATTACATTATTGTTGTTAAGTTTATTTTTAACTGCAATTGGTGTGGTGTATTTAAAAGATTTGAATCGGCGTTTGTTTATGCAATATCAATCTTTGCAAACACAGAGTCAGGATTACCAAGTAGTTTGGAGTAAATTATTATTAGAGCAGGGTACGTTAGCAAGGCAGTCACGTATACAGCAAGTTGCAACTGGAAAATTAGGTATGGTATTGCCCACTCAAAAAAATGTGGTGATGGTAGAGACGGATAGTTAATGGCTCGTTGGCGTTGGTATTTTATTTGTGGTTTATTATCTGCTGCACTGATTGGTTTGATTTGGCGTCTGGTAGATTTAAACATCATTAAGCGATCTTTCTTGTTAAATCAAAGTAAGGCGCGCATCATTCGTATTGTTAACTTGCCAGCTTACCGCGGTATGATCACTGATCGATTGGGGGCGCCTTTGGCTATCAGTGTACCAGTAGAGTCGGTGTGGGTGAATCCAAAGAAGGTTCAGATAACTACGCGACAGCTTTATAACTTGGCGCGAATACTAAGCGTTTCTCCGGGTTATATTCGCCGTCATGTTCATAATGATGGTAATCACGAATTTGTTTATTTAAAAAGGAGTAACCCTCCTTCGGTAACAAATCAGGTAAGTGCGCTAAATATTCCAGGTGTGTATTTTCAAGAAGAATATAAACGTTTTTATCCTGAGGGTGCTATTGCAGCGCACGTTGTAGGGCTCACAAATGTAGATGATCATGGTCAGGAAGGTTTAGAATTAGCCTATGATAAATGGTTGAGTGGTACGCCTGGTAAGCGTGAAGTTGTGAAAGATCGTTATAACCATGTGGTATCGCAGTTGGCTTTATTGGAGAAGCCCATCCAGGGCCATGATTTAACCTTGAGCATGGATCATCGTATTCAGTATTTGGCTTTTCGTAGTTTACAGTCGGCAGTGAATCAATATCATGCCGCTGCAGGATCTGTTGTGGTGTTAAATCCAAAGACGGGTGAAATTTTGGCGATGGTTAATGAGCCAACGTACAATCCTAATAGTCGTCCGGCGGGAGAGCCGGGTCGATATCGCAATCGTGCGGTAACGGATATGTTTGAGCCGGGCTCTACCATTAAATCCTTTAATATTGCCTTGGCGTTAGACAGTGGCAAGTATACGCCTAATTCTACGATTGACACTAACCCAGGTTGGATGGAGATTGGTGGTTATGAGATTAAAGATGATGGCTTAAACAACGGTGTGATTAATTTAACTCAAGTGTTACAGCGCTCGAGTAATATTGGTGCTGCGAAGATTTTGTTGTCAATGCAGCCACAGAAATATTGGGATTTGTTGCATCAGTTTGGTTTTGGTGAACGCACACAAAGTGGTTTTCCTGGGGAGTCGAGTGGAACATTAGTGCCACAGAATCGTTGGTATCCGAGTGTGGTGGCAACATTGGCCTATGGTTATGGGATTGCGGTTACCACTTTGCAGTTAGCACATGCATATAGCGTAATTGCTGATGCAGGACTCAAGGTGCCGGTGACTTTTTTAATGCGCCAACAACCGGTGCAAGGTCAGCGTATTATTCCTGCAAAGACAGCGCAGATGTTGACAACGATGTTAGAAACAGTAGTGGAGCCTGGTGGTACTGGCACACGTGCACGAGTGCCTGATTATTGGGTGGCGGGAAAGACAGGAACAGCTTATATAGCAGGCCCAAACGGTTATGATAAGCATCGTTATTGGGCGGACTTTGTCGGCTATGCGCCGGCGACCAATCCGCAGTTAGTAGTGGCGGTCGTGCTGCGTGATCCAAAGGGACAGCACTTTGGTGGATTGGTGGCTGCACCCGTTTTTTCAAAAGTGATGGCGGGTGCTTTGAATATTCTCAATATCCAGCCGGACCATTTGCCTGCAAGCTGAAGCTATGAGCTTAGACAAGTCAGACAGTAAGTTGTAACGATTGTTGACTAGAGAGCATTTCTGCAAATTTTTTCTTAACGCCAGCTTCCCATTTACGGCGCTTTTCTTTTGCAATAAAAGATGATTCTGGAATGTTTAGTTTTAGTTGGTTTGGGTGACGATTGCTGGGTCTAATTATATCACTATTGCTGATAAAGGTTGCTATTGCTGAGCAAAACTCACTTCTTGCAGTATCACCATCTGTGCCAACTAATACAAGTTGAGCATTGGCCTCTTTGCCTAAGAAATCGAATAAGTCACTGGCAAATAGTGTGCGTATTTGTTCTTTTGTTTCATTTTTTAAAGTCACCCTGGGATTGTGAAATTTTCCAGGTGCGTATTGTGGGGCGCTAGTTTTATTCAGCTCTACTTCTACAAATACACGGACCCAGATATTTTCAGCATAATACTTTTGCTTGATATCAACGGGTTCATGCTCTGTAGTGTCAAACTCATCAAAACCAAAGGGCCCTTCAACTTTTACTTTTAATACATCAATTGAGTCTGAATCTTTCGGTTTGTACCAGTGTTGTTTATGAGTTTCTTTGTCAACAAGGCAAATAAGAGAATTCTCAAATTCTTTTTTACTGATTTTTCTCGGCACTTTCTTTTTTGGCTTGCTGATAAGTTTATTTTGTATGCCATCAAGCATAGACCTAAAACATCTCATAAATGATTCGGGTGATTTTAGGTCGATGTGTTGCAGGTGATCGTTATGCACCATATGATGCATGCCAACAAAAGCCAAGCTTTCGGCATAAAAGTTTCGCGCATTTGTAGAGAGACTTTTTATAACCTCGCCATGTCGTAATACAATATGTCTTGCAATGAGATCGCTTAATTCAGATAAATCATCAGGGTCTTGTGATCTCAAAAAGCTAACAACCTTTTTAATTGCATCTTGCTGGCTTTTTTTGTAAATTCCATACAGTCCCTGAACGACACCATTAAGATCTTTGAGAGCAGCATGATCGCTTGATTCTGATATGGCGCTAAGTGATAGAGTAGCACCTTCGAGAAAAATATTTGTTTCAGGGGTTTCATGGTTAGATAATGCTTTTCTATAAAACCTCTCACAGCTTGCTTTGAATTTTCTAACAAAATCTGCTTGATAGGTGTCGAGTACTCTGGAGGGTAATGTAGGATGTCTTACTTTGCCGCTCAATAATATTTCATTTTTAGTTTCATCAATGACATCTCGTAATATTGAATCTTGCATAGCATAAACTTTGACTTTGTGATTGATGTACATCTCTAGAAGTAGTTGTTGTTCATCTATTGCGGCCATATCTTGCAAAGCAGCCGAGCTGGGTTGGTGCTCTCTCAGGAGTTTTATTCGTCTTGCTCTGTCCTGCATTTCTTTTGTAGTCTTGTTTCTATCTTCTTCATGACCAAAGCAAGTGCTTTCAACTACCATCTTGAAAATGGGTATTCCAAAATGACTGTTTTTTTCATACATATTTTTTCTTATGTAATATTCTTTTACATCATTTGAGACTCTTGAACAAAAAGATTCAGAGTCCTCGCTTTCCTCTGGTCGAGGGTATTCAATTTCGCCTTGAAGCATTTCATTCCTAGTATGAGTCAGTATATCGTACAACCTCTTTGTTCCATGCTGGCTTTTTTGCTTGCTTTTTCCTGTGAATATAAAATACATCTTAAGTAGGGCGCGCTCGAACAAGTCAATTTGCTTAAGCAGTTCACTTGATTTCCCATTTTTTTTCATTTGTTGGTAGAGCGTTTTTATACTGGTAGCGTGTCTTTTTATAAGATCTATGAAATCAGCACGTTCTTTATTGGAAGTCCAATCAGAAGAGCATTCGTTAATGTATGTTTCACAATCATGTAATGCACGTTGATATAATTTCACTTTCATAATAACCTCCTTATCATGTTCCGTTTATGCTATCGAAAAATAGCATAAATGTCGATGTATCTGCTGTTATATGTGTGCGTAAAAGTACGTAGTCTGTTTGCATTTATTTATTATGGAGCTGTGTGATGTCATTACCTAATTACTATTTTTTTGAGAATACTTTTTTTATATTTACTTTCGAAATATGACTTTGTCATGGTATGTCACTTCTGATGTGTGATGAGCTCAAGGGCCTAGCACGTTTATAAGTGGTTCTGTATACTATACTAATGTCACACAAAACCTATAAAATTTCATTAGATCAACTAGTAACAGGGATTGCTGAACAACAATCCATTCCCGATGCCCCTGTTCATAAAATAACGTCAGACAGTCGCCAAGTTACGAAAGGCGCAGCATTCATTGCATTTCCAGGCGATCGCGCTGATGGACGAGATTTTATCCAGCATGCTATTAATCAAGGTGCCGTTGCCATCATCTATGAAGCTGATTGGAAGTTTGAAACACAACCGAGCATTCCCTGCATCGCGATTGAGAATTGCCAACAACGCTTGGGCGATATGGCGGCACGTTTTTATCAACACCCCTCAAAAGAATTAACAGTGATTGGAGTTACGGGCACCAATGGTAAAACCTCGGTGACACAGTTTATCGCGCAAGCCTTATCGCAACAGCAATCAGTAGCCGTGATGGGAACGTTGGGTGCCGGTGTTTGGCCCAAGCTTGAAAAAACCGGTTTCACCACTCCCGATGTGATTGCTGTGCATGCTTTCTTGGCGCAGTGTCGAGATGATGGTGTGAAGGTTGTTGCAATGGAGGTGTCATCGCATGCTTTAGTGCAAGCAAGAGTGGCAGCCGTTAGTTTTGATATTGCGGTGTTTACGAATTTAAGTCATGAACATCTCGATTATCATCAAGATATGCAACACTATGCAAAAGCAAAAGAATCTTTGCTAAAAACTCCAGGCTTGAAAACAGCAGTCATCAATGCCGATGCTGCCATTGGGCAGCAGTGGATCAGACACTATGCCAAGCATTTAAACATCTATGCTTATACTGTGAAAGATCAACACCAGAGTGATTGTGAAATGGTCGCGGCGAAGCAAATTGAAATGCATGCTAAAGGTTTAAGCTGTCAAGTTGAAACGCCTTGGGGTGCTGCAGCGCTACAGACACCGTTATTTGGTTTGTTTAATTTAGAAAATGTGCTGGCAGTACTGGCTGTTCTGAATATTTTAGAGATGCCGTTTGATAGCAGTATTGATGCGTTGAACCAACTCAGTACGGTGGCAGGGCGGATGCAGTTATTTACTGCGGCCAATAAGCCAACGGTGATTGTCGATTTTTCTCATACACCAGATGCATTACAACAGGCCTTGCAGGCGTGTCGCCAACATTGTGATGGAGTGCTGTGGTGCGTGTTTGGTTGTGGTGGTGATCGCGATAAGAGTAAGCGCCCGCAGATGGCGGCGATTGCAGAGCAGCTAAGTGATCATCAAGTAGTGACCAATGATAATCCTCGTAGTGAAGACCCACAGCAAATTGCCGACGATATTTGTCAGGGGTTTACCCATAGAGATTATGTGAATGTTATTTTAAATCGAGCGAGTGCGATTCAATATGCTATCGATAAAGCACAAAATGATGATTTAGTGTTGGTGGCAGGTAAAGGACATGAGACAGAACAGATAATTGGTGATAGAATGCTGCCGTTTAGTGATGTGGAACAAGTACAGAAACAGTTATATGGGAGCGCTTCATGAAATTATCTCAAGCCGCGCAGATTTTAAATATTTCAAAACCAGAGTGTGATATCGAATTTAGTTCGATCAGTAGTGATACCCGTACACTGCAACCGGGCGATGTATACATCGCCTTTGTGGGTGATCAGTTTGATGGGCACGATTTTATTGCAGCTGCTGAGAAGCAACAGGCTGGTGCCGTGATTGCAAATAAAATGGTTGATACCACTTTGCCCGTATTGATAGTGGATGATACTCGCCAAGCCTATATTCAATTAGCAGCAGCACATCGTGATCAGATGACAGCAAAAGTCATTGCCGTAACCGGTAGCTGTGGCAAGACCACAACACGTGCGTTATTGCAAAACGTATTTTCTGAGGCAGGTTTAACCCATGCGAGTGTCGCCAGCTTTAATAATGAGATAGGGGTTTCACATACTTTGCTGCAATTGCAACCGCAGCACCAGTATTTAATTTCTGAGATCGGTACTAATGCGCCAGGTGAAATAAAAACATTGGTTGATGTTGTGCAGCCAGACTTGGCAATTATTACCAATGTCACAACAGCGCACCTGCAGTTTTTTAAAGATTTGCAACATTATGCAAAAGAGAAGGGCGACATCATCGATGGTGTGACAGAAGAGGGTATGGTGGTGCTCAATGCAGACGATCCATTTTTTAATGAATGGAAAAAGCGTGCAAGGCAGCGTCGAGTGATCAGTTTTGCCATGCACACGGATGCGGACTTAAGAGCAACCGATGTGGTGCTAGATGAGCAGGGTCATCCCAGTTTTAATATAAAGGGGTTGGGTGTTCATGTGACTTTGCAGCTTGTAGGAAAGCATAATGTCGCCAATGCGTTGGCAGCTGCAGCGGCTGGTATGGCGATGGGGCTGACGGTATCGCAAATTAAAGCGGGTTTAGAGAAGACACTGCCAGAAGCCAAACGTATGGTGATGCAGCGTGGCTATAAGAATGCGTTGATTATCAACGATGCTTACAATGCGAACCCTTCATCGACGCGTGCTGCGATTGATGCATTAAGTGTGTTGCGAGGTAAGCGCTGGCTGGTGTTTGCGGATATGGGTGAGTTGGGTGAGCAAAAAGAACAGTTGCATAAACAGATTGGCGAATATGCGAGTAAGCATCAAGTGGATCGTTTATTTACTTTTGGTGAGTTGGCTGCATTGACAGCAGAAGCATTTGGCTCATCATCGCAGCATTTTACCGATTTACAACAGTTGATTGATACTGTGAAAAAAAACTGCGGTGAAGATTCAAATATTCTAATTAAAGGATCACGTTCGATGAAAATGGAACGTGTGGCACAGGCATTAATGGAGTCTTGATATGTTATTATGGTTAGCACATATTCTTCAGCAGCATTGGCATTTTTTGCGAGTGTTTCAGTATATTACTTTCCGTTCTATTGTCAGTGCATTGACGTCTTTGATTATCTTGTTATCGTTAAGCCCGAGTTTCATACGTTATCTTGTGAATAAACAGGTGGGCCAGTCGGTGCGAGATGATGGTCCTCAATCGCACATTCAGAAGTCGGGTACGCCAACGATGGGTGGTGTGATTATTTTGTTTGGAATTACGGTTAGTGTGTTGTTGTGGTCAGACCTTTCGAATCGTTTTATTTGGATTTTATTAGCGGTGATGTTGAGTTTTGGTGCGATCGGTTACGTTGATGATTGGTTGAAAGTGATTAAAAAGAATAGCAAGGGTTTATCTGCGCGTTCTAAATATTGCTGGCAGACAATTATTGGTGCTGCGGCAGCTTTAGCAGTATATTACACAGCAACCGTGCCAGCGGAGACGCAATTGTTTATACCGTTTGTAAAACATGTGGCGCCAAACTTGGGTATCTTTTCGATTATTCTTTCTTATTTTGTGATTGTGGGTAGTAGTAATGCTGTGAATTTAACAGATGGTTTGGATGGACTGGCATTGATGCCGACGGTGTTAATTGCGATGGCACTGGGTATTTTTGCTTATAATATGGGTAATTTTTATTTTGCAAAATATCTATCGATTCCTTTTATCCCCAATGTGGGAGATGTGGCAGTTTTTTGTAGCGCAATCTTTGGTGCTGGCTTGGGTTTTCTATGGTACAACACGTATCCTGCGCAGGTATTTATGGGCGATGTGGGTTCACTCAGTTTGGGTGCGACATTAGGTTTGCTGGCGGTGATTGTGCGACAAGAGATTTTACTGTTTGTGATGGGTGGCATCTTCGTTGCAGAAACGTTATCGGTAATCATTCAAGTGGGATATTTTAAGTTGTCAGGTGGTAAACGTGTGTTCCGTATGGCGCCGCTGCATCATCACTTTGAATTAAAGGGTTGGCCAGAGCCAAAAGTAATTGTTCGGTTTTGGATTATTACGGTTATTTTAGTGTTGCTGGGATTAGCAACATTGAAGCTTCGGTGATGAGATAGTACTTCGTTGTGTTAGTCACACAAGGCTATCAAAGGGTGAGTTTTCAATCGTCCTTTTACGGAAGTAAAGCGCAGCGTAGTGGAACGAAGCGAGCCATGAAGTAAAAGGATATTGAAGGCTCATTGATAGCCTTGTCTGGTTTTTGGAAAATGAAATGAAAAAAAACGTTGTCGTTATAGGTCTGGGTAAAACAGGGTATTCCTGTGTAGAATATTTATTACAGCAAGGCTGCGAAGTGTGTGTGATGGATAATCAACAACAACCTCCGCTGCTAAATGAATTACAACAACATTATCCAGATGTCGACATTCAACTGGGTGAATTTTCCCTTGAGCGTTTGCAACAAGCTGACGAAATTGTTATGAGCCCTGGTGTGTCAGTACATCAGCCAATATTCCAGCAAATATTACAGCAGGGTAAATCTATTATTGGTGATGTCGAATTATTTCTACGTGAAGCAAAAGCACCTATCATTGCAATCACAGGTTCAAATGGCAAAACAACAGTGACGACGCTTGTAGGTGAGATGTTACAGCAAGCAGGAAAAAACGCTATTGTCTGTGGTAACATCGGTGCCCCTGTTTTAGAGCAACTGCAGCAACCTACGCCTGATTTTTATGTGTTGGAGTTGTCGAGTTTTCAACTAGAGTTGATTCATTCACTAACTGCTAAAGTGGCTGTGTTACTGAATATTTGTCAAGATCATATGGATCGTTATAAGACGCTAGCAGATTATTTAAAAGCAAAACAGCGCATTTATAAGAACTGTGAGAGTGCAGTGATTAATGCCGATGAACCGCAATGTTGGCGAGGATTGGCGCTGCCTCATAAAGTTTATTCATTTGGGTTAGAGACGAAAAATAACAACGCGTTTTATCTTGAAAAAAAACAAGACCAGTTTTTTCTTGCATTTCAGGGTAAGCAGCTGCTGAATACCAATGACATGTTGCTACAAGGCTTGCATCATTGGCAAAATGCATTGGTTGCACTGGCTATTGGTTTTGCTGTGAATATTTCAATACAACCCATGTTGGAAACGCTACGAACCTTCGAAGGTCTGCCGCATCGTTGTCAGCAGGTATCCAATTACAAGGGTGTGCGTTGGATTAATGACTCGAAGGGTACTAATGTGGGTGCTTGTATCGCCGCGATAAATAGTTATGCGGGGGTTGGTTCGGGAAGATTATTATTGATTGCTGGTGGTGATGCCAAACAGGCTGATTTATCAGCTTTACGCGATTGTGTTGCAGATAAAGTGACGCGTGTGTTTTTGTTGGGTAAGGATGCTGATGTGTTTGAGCAAACTTTTAAGGGTATTGGTGAGTTAGTGCGAGTTGATGGGCTAAATGAAGCGGTTTCACAGGCTGCTGAATTTTCTCAAGCAGGGGATGTTGTGCTATTGTCTCCAGCTTGTGCTAGTTGGGATATGTTTGATAACTATCAACAGCGTGGTGATAAATTTGTTGAAGCAATAGGGGAATTACAGGGTGAGTAAATCGAAACGTCAAGTGAAGAAGCCGGGATTTATTTATGATCGTTGGTTGTTGGGTTGTGTATTGATATTGCTTGCGTTTGGTTTATTGATGGTAGCATCGGCGTCCATGGTGGTTTCGGATAAGCAATATGGCTTCCCATTTCATTATGTGATACGCCAGGCAATTTATCTTGTTTTGGGGCTGGGTATCCTGTGGTTTGTAACGCGTATACCTGCTCAATTGTGGCAAAAATGGAGTAGTTGGCTGTTATTGGCAAGTCTTTTTTTGTTGCTGGTGGTGTTGGTGCCGCACATAGGGCGAGTTGTGAATGGCAGTCGGCGTTGGATCAATTTAGGTTTTATTACGTTACAAGTTTCTGAAGCAGCAAAATTTTGTGCCATACTTTATATGGCTAGTTATTTAGAGCGATTCCAGAATCAGGTGCGTACGCAGTTTGTTGGTTTCTTAAAGCCAATGATTATTTTAGCGATTATCTCAGGATTATTATTAATGGAGCCTGACTTTGGTGCCGCTAGTGTGATTGCAATAACGTTTTTATCGTTACTCTTTATTGCAGGAGTGCGCCTGTGGCCATTATCGTTGTTGTTTGCTTTGGTTGCGTTGATTATGGTTGGTTTAGTTTTTGCCTCTCCTTATCGACTTGAGCGTTTAACAACTTTTTTGCATCCGTGGCATTTGGCTTATAGTTCAGGTTATCAGCTCACGCAGTCGTTGATTGCATTTGGTCGTGGCGGTATCTTTGGTGTGGGTTTGGGTAATAGTGTGCAGAAACTATTTTATTTACCGGAGGCTCATACTGATTTTTTATTTGCGGTAATTGGCGAGGAGTTGGGCTTGGTGGGTGAGTTATTGGTGGTGACAGTGTTTACAGTTCTGATTGTACGTATTTTACGTTTAGGTCGTTTTGCATTACAGCAAAGCCAATACTTCTATGCTTATTTGAGTTTTGGTTTGGGGTTGTGGCTTGGGTTGCAGTCAATGATTAATATCGGTGTCAATATCGGTTTGCTGCCGACAAAGGGCCTTACATTGCCCTTTATCAGTTATGGAGGCAGTAGCATGTTGATTAATTGCCTGGCCATTGGTATCTTGTTGCGCATCTCTTATGAATTGTCATTTTTTGAGAGTCATCAAAGAGAGCGGCGTTATCCTCTAGGCTCTAAAACAATAGGATGAGATAATTATTTATGTACTTATCTGAACCGAGCCTGCTGTTCAGCTATTGCAGCTATTCTGTCGGTTGGAAAACGGCGAGGAGGTGGCGCGGAGGCGGGGTCCCCGACCGCGCAGTGGTGGGGTGCCGAAGCAGCCGGATCCCCGCAGCCGTTTATACTAATGACTCAAAAGGAGCTGTAGGTGAGTGAGTGCAGAGAAGGCGCGCATATATGAAGAAGGTTTTATTAATAGCAGGCGGTACGGGTGGACATATCTTCCCCGCGCTCAGCGTTGCCGATAAACTAACAGCGATTAACATCAAAGTTGAATGGCTCGGTTCGCATGTCGGTATGGAAAAAAAGATCATTGGCGATCGCTATCCCATGCACTTAGTTTCGATTAAGGCGATTCGTGGCAGAGGAATAATAAAGCGAGCAGTCGGTTTATTATTATCACTGAGTGCAGTGATTCAATCACTCTATTATATTGTCAAATTAAAACCGGATATGGCAATTGCTATGGGCGGCTTTGTGTCGGGACCTGCAGGGATTGCTGTTTGGTTGGCGCGTAAACCATTGCTGATCCATGAGCAGAATGCTATAGCGGGTTATACCAATCGTATTCTAGCGCGTTTTGCTAATACAGTTTTTCAGGCATTTCCTGATACATTTCCTGTGGTTATAAATGCACGCACAGTGGGTAACCCAATTCGTAAGAGTATTATCAATATTGCGCCACCAGAACAGCGATATGCAAACAGGCAGGGGCCATTACGTTTGTTAGTTGTGGGCGGTAGTCGCGGCGCGCGTTTTATTAATCAGGTTGTATTGAAAGCATTGCAGCAATATCCTCATTTACCTGCAATTGAAGTGTGGCATCAAACAGGGGAGTTAGATTTTGCATCGATAGAACAGGCTTATAGCTCAATAGATATTAAGGTAAAAGTACAGGCTTTTATTGATGATATGTTGCAAGCTTATGAGTGGGCTGATTTATTGATTTGTCGTGCAGGTGCACTAACAGTTTCCGAAGTGGCGGCGGCGGGTGTTGCCAGTATTTTTATTCCTTACTCTCATGCGGTCGATAATCACCAATATTATAATGCCAGTTACTTAAGTGATGTTAATGCGGCGTTGACGTGGGAGCAGAAGCAGTTTGATGATTCGATCTTGTTAGAATTACTCGAGCGATTTGTTGATAATCGTGATGCATTGAAGAAGATGGCGATGCGTGCACGTGAGTTGGCAATAACAACAGCAGCCCAAGCTGTTGCTAATAAATGCATACAAACCATGCAGCAATGTAACTTTTTACTCGACCGTAAATCGATTAAACGCATTCATTGTATTGGTATTGGTGGCATTGGTGTGAGTGGTCTGGCAGAAATATTATTGAAACGAGGTTATCGAGTGTCTGGTTCTGACTCAAACCAGACTGACACAACGGATCGTTTAAAAGCACTTGGCATACAGGTTTATCACCAGCACAAAGATCGTCAAGTGCGCCGAGCAGACGCGGTAGTTTATTCGAGTGCCATAGGCCCAGATAACCCAGAAATGCAATATGCTCGTAAGCACCATATTCCAATCATTCGGCGTGGACAGCTGTTGGCTGAATTGATGCATTTAAGTGATGGCATCGCTATTGCAGGTACGCATGGCAAGACAACGACAACGGCGTTGGTATCACACCTGTTGAGTGATTCTGGTTTGGACCCCACTTGTGTTATTGGTGGTATTTTAAATAATCGTAACAGTCCAATTCACGTGGGTGGTTTAAAATATTTTGTTGCAGAGGCGGATGAAAGTGATGCTTCTTTCTTGCATATGGATCCTAAAATAGCAGTAGTTACCAATATCGAACCAGACCACTTGGCTACTTATGATAATGATTTTGAATGTTTGCAACAAAGCTTTGTTGATTTCTTACAAGCACTACCCGATGATGGATTAGCAGTGTTGTGTCTTGATGACCCGGTAATAAAGAAACTATGGCCTAAGTTTCAATGTCATAAAATCAGCTACGGCTTTTCTGAAGGGGCGGATATTCGTATGACACAGTTCCACCAGAAAGGATTGTCGAGTGAATTTACCGTTGAGCGACAGGGGCTTGCTAATATTACTTTCTCATTTAATATGCCAGGTAAACATAATGCACTAAATGCACTGGCCGCAATTGCTATTGCAACGCATTTAAATGTTTCTGACAATGCCATTCAACGTGCTCTAGCAGCATTTCCTGGCGTGGGTAGACGGTTTCATTCACACGGTGAATTGACTGTAGGTGACGGTAAGGCACTGCTCTTCGATGATTATGGCCATCATCCTACTGAGATTCGTGCAACTTTATCTGCAGCGCGCGAGGCATGGCCAGACAGCCGCATTGTAACGGTATTTCAACCGCATCGTTATACACGCACGCGTGACTTGATGCCTGAGTTTGTAGAAAGTTTGCAAAATACAGATGTGTTGCTATTACTCGATGTTTACAGCGCAGGAGAGTTAGAAATTCCGGAAGCGAATGGAGCAGCACTTTATGCAGCAATAAAAGCACATAAAAAATTGAACACAACGTTCATACCTGAGATTAACGACTTAATGAGTGTGTTAAAGACAACTATTGCACCGGGTGATATAGTGTTATTTCAAGGGGCTGGTAATGTCGGCTCGATGGCAACAAAAGTATTTAATGGAATGTAATAATGCGACGTTCTACATTTATAATGCACTGGGTACTACCTTTTATAATGTTATCTGCATTTGTAGTGGGTGGTTTTTTTGTTTGGAATTATATTCAGGAACCAACAACATTTCCTTTTGAACATGTGAAAGTGGTTACCTCAAGTAATTATGTTGATGCAGCAACATTACAGAATACGGTGCAAAAAAATTTACACGGTGGTTTCTTTTCATTAGATATCGATACACTGCGCACAACACTGATGGCAATGCCTTGGGTATCTAAGGTTTCTATTCGTAAAGTTTGGCCGTCACATTTAATTGTTAACATCACAGAACAACATCCAATCGCAAGTTGGCAGAATAATGCGGTGATTAATTTGAATGGCCAACTGTTTTATCCGCCTAGTAGCACCATCCCTAAGTCTTTGCCTGCCTTGAATGGTCCAGATGATACGGAACAACAAGTGTTAGGGTTGTTTCAGGCGTTAAATACAGATTTATCATTGATCGGCCTAACGGTTAAGAAATTATCTTTAACGCAACGTTTATCATGGTCAGTAACCTTAAATAATAATCTTCAAGTGAAGCTAGGGCGAGTGAATATGCAGCAACGCTTTAAGCAATTCGTTCAATTATACCCTAAGATAATTGCTCAAAATGCGAATCAGGTTGTTTATGTTGACCTGCGATACCCGGACGGTATCGCAGTGAAGTGGAAAAATAAAACAATATAAACAAATAATTATAGACATTACATAAAACTAAAGATTATATTTATTATTTATTTCATTGATTATCCGAATATTTATAGGGGTTTTCTGAAAAAAGCCAACAAAATCTTAAATTTTTTGGATATTCTTATAGTGATCTAAATATTATTAGCGTATACTTATGATTTATCATGATATTAGCATAGGGATTCCAAAGGAATGGTCAAAAAACCAGATAAAAACTTGGTGGTAGCGCTTGATATTGGTACCAGTAAGATTGCAGCTTTAGTGGGTGAGATCAACGACGATAATAGTATTGAGATCGTCGGTTTCGGTTGTCACCCTTCAAGAGGTTTGAAACGCGGCGTTGTTGTTAACATCGAATCGACGGTGCAATCTATTCAGCGTGCGCTTGAAGAAGCGGAGTTGATGGCGGGCTGTGATATTCATTCAGCCATTACCGGTATTGCTGGCAGTCACATTCGCAGTTTAAATTCACACGGTATTGTTGCGATTCGAGATCGCGAGGTTCATCAATCTGATATTGATCGCGTCATTGATGCGGCAAAAGCAGTTGCTATTCCTGCAGATCAGCAGGTATTGCATATTCTTCCGCAAGAGTTCATTGTCGACACCCAAGACGGTGTGCGTGAACCTGTTGGTATGTCAGGTGTGAGACTAGAGGCGAAGGTGCACATTGTTACAGGAGCTGTGAGTGCAGCGCAGAATATCACAAAATGTGTGAAGCGTTGTGGTTTGCATGTGGGTGATGTGATACTGGAGCAATTAGCATCGAGTCATTCTATTTTAACCGACGATGAAAAAGAGTTGGGTGTTTGTGTTGTCGATATTGGTGGTGGTACTACCGACATCGCAGTTTTCACGGATGGCGCTATTCGACATACTGCAGTTATTCCGATTGCAGGTGACCAGGTGACGAATGATATTGCCGTTGCATTGCGGACTCCCACTAAAAATGCAGAACAATTGAAAATTAAACACGGTTCTGTGTTGTCACACAGAATTGATGCTAATGAAACAATCCAGGTGCCGAATGTTGCCGATCGTGCTCCTAAAAATATTCAGCGTCGTGCATTAACGCAGGTCATAGAGGCGCGTTATGAAGAATTATTTACGTTGGTGTTAGCGGAATTACGCCGGAGCGGTTATGAAGATTTAATTGCGGCGGGCATTGTGTTAACTGGAGGTGCTTCGAAAGTAGAAGGCGCTGTAGAGTTAGCCGAAACAATTTTTCAGATGCCAGTGCATATTGGTATGCCGGGTGGCATTACTGGCTTAATGGATGTGCGTGATAATCCTAGTTTTGCAACGGGAGTGGGATTGCTCATTCATGGTGCGAAGCAACATGCACAACCATCTGTAACGAATGTGAACCTCAATAGTCGCGGTCTTTGGTCGCGTATGAGGAGTTGGTTTAATGGAAACTTTTAATAAGAAATAATAGGGAGATAACCCATGTTTGAGATTGGAGAAAACAAACCACATAATGCTTTAATTAAAGTATTAGGTATCGGTGGCGGTGGCGGTAATGCGATTGAGCACATGATGGCCGAGAATATTGAAGGTGTTGAGTTTGTAGTGGCAAATACTGATGCGCAAGCGCTGAGTCGTTCGAGCGCACGTACGGTTGTTCAGTTGGGTGAAGAAATCACTAAAGGGTTAGGCGCGGGTGCAAACCCAGAGGTAGGTCGTCAAGCGGCAGAAGAAAATCGTGAACGTATACGCGAGATGCTTGATGGTTGCGATATGGTATTTTTAACTGCAGGTATGGGTGGCGGCACAGGAACAGGTGCGGCGCCGATTGTTGCAGAAATTGCTAAAGAGTTAGGCGTGTTAACCGTTGCTGTTGTGACTAAGCCGTTTGCTTTTGAGGGTCGCAAACGTATGGAGGTTGCAGACCGAGGAATTGAAGAACTGGGTAAATATGTAGATTCATTGATTACCATTCCTAACAACAAATTGTTAAATGTGTTGGGTAAGAATATTACTTTATTAAATGCATTTAAAGCAGCGAATAATGTGTTGCTGGGTGCTGTTCAGGGAATTGCAGATTTGATTACACGACCTGGTTTGATTAACGTCGACTTTGCCGATGTACGCACAGTGATGTCTGAGATGGGCATGGCTATGATGGGCACGGGTGTTAGCAGTGGTGAGAATCGTGCGCGTGAGGCAGCAGAAGCTGCGATTGCAAGTCCTCTGTTAGAAGATATTAACTTCAGTGGTGCGCGTGGTGTGCTAGTAAATATTACGGCGGGTATGGACATGTCCATCGGTGAGTTTGAAGAAGTAGGTGAGGCTGTTAAAGAGTTTACTTCTGAGAATGCGACGGTAGTTGTCGGTACGGTGATTGATCCGGACATGAGTGAAGAGCTTCGTGTCACCGTTGTGGTGACTGGCTTGGGCACGAATGCCTTGGGTCAGCCTTCTAATAAAGCTGCCCAGATGAAAACACTGCGTAGCGCTCGTGATGGTACTTTGGATTACCATCAGCTCGATAGACCAACTTATATCAGGAATCAGGATGTTCCTAAGCGTGCTGAAAATGGGTCAGAGGAACAAAGGGAAGTGGAAGTCCTCGATATTCCAGCGTTTCTACGGAAACAGGAAGACCGAGATTAACCATAATGTTCAATAAACACACACAGTTATTTTTGTAAAATAGTGTAGGTGTGTTAGAATTCGCATCTTTTGCGAGCTATGGTAGGGAAATGATACAGCAACGAACTTTAAAAAACGTCATTCGGGCGACTGGGGTTGGCGTTCATTCGGGTGATAAGGTTTATTTAACTTTGCGTCCTGCGCCCGTGGATACGGGTATTATATTCAATCGTGTTGATCTAGATAAGGTCGTGCAGATTCCTGCGCGGGCGGACTTTATTGGTGACACGAGTCTTTGCACTTGCTTAATTAAGAATGATGTTCGCATTGCAACGGTTGAACACCTGTTATCTGCTTTTTCAGGTTTGGGTATCGACAATGCTTATGTTGACTTAACGGCGCCTGAGTTGCCAATCATGGATGGTAGTTCGAGTCCTTTTATTTTCTTAATTCAGTCTGCAGGCATTGAAGAGCAAGCTGCACCTAAGAAATTTATTCGTATTAAGAAAAAAGTTCAGGTCAAAGACGGTGATAAGTTTGTGAAGCTAGAACCATTTGATGGTTTTAAAGTGAGCTTTGGTATTGAGTTTGATCATCCCGTAATTTCGAATACAGAGCAGGAAGTCGTATATGATTTTTCTGACACGTCTTACACGAAAGAAATTTCTCGGGCGCGTACGTTTGGATTTTTATCTGACTTTGAATATATTCGTAAAAACAAACTGGCTTTAGGTGCGAGTTTGGATAATGCGATTGTGTTGGATGAGTTTAAGGTCTTGAATGAAGATGGTTTGCGTTATGGCGATGAATTCGTCAAACATAAAGTCCTCGACGTGGTGGGCGATTTATATTTGTTGGGCCATAGTGTGATTGGCGCGTTTCACGGTTTCAAATCGGGTCATACGTTGAATAGTCGTTTATTGCGTAAAGTACTTGCGAATGAATCAGCCTGGGAAATTGTGACCTTCACTGATAAACAAAAAGCACCTGTAACGTTTATCCCTGCGATTGAGCAGCCTATCTAACTTACTTGCTTGGGGCAGGAAGCCGATATGAGTAAGCAATCATTTATCATTGATACGGATGTAGACTTTGATGATCTGCTGGCAATCTATTGGTTGCTGATGCAAAAAGATGCCGATATCAAACTGATAACACATGTTGGAAATGGGTGGAGCAGTAGTCAACAAGGCCTTAAGAATCTCCTGAATGCATTGGCTTATTTCGGTTGTGAAAAAATTCCTGTGGCTGCTGGTGCGAAGAGGTCATTGTCAACGTCTGAAAGCTTACCGGATGAGCTCATTCAATTAACTGATGATTTATGGGGGATTGAGCTTCCACAATCGCATAATCAAGCCATGAAGGTTGTGGCGCCTCAGGCGATTATTGACACACTAAAAGAAGCTCAGGAACCTGTGAAAATAGTTGCCATTGGTCCCTTGACGAATATAGCAATGGCAATGGTGCAAGCTCCGGAGATCTGTGACAATATCGCTGCAATATATGTGACCGGTGGTAATGCACATGAGGCCATTAAGGAGAGCAGTTTCGCTGGTAATGAGCGTCATGATATAGTATCAGCACGCATTGTTTATAGTTCTGGCGCAAAAATAATATCTTTACCTAGTAAGACGTTTCATCATTTTGGAGTGGATGACCCTTTGTTAGACCCATTGCATAAGGCGGAATTAAAAGAAGTGGGAGAATTTATTCGTTCGTTGATTAAACTTCCTGCTATACAGCAAGGACATTCAGCTAGTTTATATATGTGGGATGTGCTTACGGCTTTCGTGGCATACCATGATCTCAAGCACTCAGTTTTAACACCCACCAGTGTTAATATCCGTGAGGAAGCAGTGCATGATTCAGATTTAATCTATAGTGATGAAAAAGGATATCCAATACATGAAATTAGTGAGATTGATAAAGAAATTTTTTATAAACTTTTTTTAGAAACCATTTTGAGTGAAGATGAATAGCGGTTTGACTCAACACAAAACCCCCATCATGCTGTTGATAGCTATTCTTATTAGTACATTTATCACGGCTTATAATGGTGCTGGTATCCTGTCATTATTATTTGGAATTTCTCACGTTGCTCACCTCAATTTGCGAGAATTAGAGTGGGTGGTTGTTATTTTCACCTTGATGGCAACTGCTTCGATTGCTTTTTTTGGCCAGTTGAGCGATCACATTGGTTCGTTGCCATGTCTATTAGGGGGTAGTGTATTATTTTTTATTGGCTCGATTTTTATGGTGGCCACGCATTCGAGTGCATTTTATATATTGGGCCGTGCTGTTCAGGGTGTTGCGACAGGTATATTAATTCCAACAAGTTTAGTGGCATTGCAGCGCTATTGTTTCACGAGCAAGCAGATGGCAACATTGGTTTGGTCCTCTATTAGTATGTTAGGTTTTGCTTTAGCACCTATTATTGTCGGATTATTCTTTGGTTATCATGTGCGTGGTATATTTTGGAGTGATCTTGCTCTCTTGGCTATTACAATATGCATTCTCATAGGTCGTATGGCAGGTCCACGCGAATTTTTTGCGGGAACGCGCAGAAAATTAGGCGTATGGTCTACAATGACGTGGTTATGTTTTGTTGTGTCTTTATGTTTATTGGTGTTACAAGGTCATCAATGGGGGTGGGCTTCGTTTGCACTGATTGTTTTGTATATTATTACGCCTCTTTTCTTTGTGTTGTTTGTTATTATTAATCATAATAGTCATGAGCCTATCATTCCTTTTTCATTTTTTCGTAATAAAATATATGTTGTTGCAAATGTTATGATGTTTGCAGCATTTTTTATCCTATATGGGTTAATGTACATGGTTAATTTTTATTTACAGTCGCCGATTGCATTTGCAAAGCCGATACTTTCTGCTGCGATAACATTGTTAGCATTAACTTTGCCAACGGTTATTTGTTCATCTATTTTGGGTTTGCTTGACCATCATACTCGTAATATCTGGGTTGTGAGATTGGGTGTATGTATTTTATTTGCAGGTTGCTTGTCTTTGTATTGGATGCGGGCTCCTGTAGACATAGTTAATTTTTGGTGGCATTTATTGCTGATTGGTGTTGGGATTGGACTGACATTTCCATTAACAACGAGTATGGCATTTAAGGTTACTAATATTAAGAACGCGGGGAGTGTTTCAGGTACATTGAATAGCATAAATTTATTGGGCTCTACATTTGGAGTGGTTTTCTGGCATGTATGGTTTTCCAAACTTTATTTTCATCACCCTCTGGCGCATGCCAATCTATTGGGCGTGCAAACTTTAAGTGTTGTCAACAGAATGGCTCAGCAGCCTTTATTTGCTACGGCTTTTTCACATTCGAGCATATTGTTGGCAATTGTCTCGGGTGTTGCTGTTTGTTGTGTGTTTGGGTTGATACGCAGCGATGCCTTTTAGTGTCTGTTAGGCTGGGCCTGCACTGCGTGTTTTTCTTAAACCATGCGCGCCACTGCATGCGGCCGGCTTCGGTTCTGATAAAGCACGCTGAAATAGACTGTTAAATTCTCGTGATACCCGGCCGGATGTTCGCCTTAATTTATGTCGATGAAGCGCCTCAACATCTTCAGGGGTGACTTCACCAGCACCTCTTTTCTTGCGCGGTCCTCTTGGAGGCGCAGCCGGTGCGGCCGCAGCAGCTGCCTCGGGTGGTGTCGAATTTGGAAACGATTGTGTTTCTTCTTCCTCTTCCTCTGCAGCCGCCGCTGCTCCTGCTTCGGGTTCAGCCAGTAATTTTTCACGGGCTAGTTCGTGTGCTTGGTTTAGCCTTGCCTGCTCTGCGGTTAACGCAGCATTATATCTTCTGCTGCAGTCCTCTAAGTTGCTCAGTTTAAACTCTAAGAATCGTAGTAATTCCGAATATTGAGTTAATAATTTTTTCATCGGCGCAATAGCAGCCTTTAATTGTTTTACAGGCTTGCCAACGTGACCTTTTACTGCTTTGTCGACGGGTGATGGGACATTAAACACGCTCGGACGTGGCATTCCTGACCCCCTGTGTTGCAGCTGCCGCTTGATTTGTACTTCAAGTAAAGGTACTCCAACTAGCGCCTCATGGAATTGATTGCGTATACTGGTTTCATCTTGCAGTTTATGTACGGTGTCAATTTTTCGCAAGTGTTCTTCGAAATGTGTCTCAAATGATGAAAGCGACTTTTTAATAACACCTCTTAATTCTGGGTTGGCTATGCTTTGTATCCAGGCATCTACGCGGCCAGTGCCTGAAAGTGCTGCGATAATGATTGGCTGATAACGAACTAATTGCTTTATTACTTTTTCAACTGTCATACTGTTGCCTCTTGATGTGATCGAAACTGAATGCCACGAATAATTTGAAACGGCTCATGCTGCTTTAATTGCTTTAATAACTCTGGTTCCATAAATCGACATTCCGTCATTGCCGCTGCCGAAGACACGCCAACGATAAGTTGCAGGTGCTTTACGTTCAAAACGGTGCAAAATTCATGCAGATGAGGCGGTAGAATTTGTTCGAAAATAGTACCAATCTGCTGCAGTTGTTGTGCTTTCTTCAGAATCGATTTTAATGGGCTCGATCCCAGCAAATCATGCAGCGATTGAGGATCCTTAGTGGTTTGCACCGGCTTGATTCTATGAGAAAATGCTTCATTCGTCATAACCTGGATAATAAAGAAAAATACTATGGTCAGCAAGGCACTTAAAAAAATCTTCGGCACGCGCAATGAGCGTATTATCAAAAGCTATTCAAAATCGGTTGCAAAAATCAATGCACTTGAGCCTGAAATAGAGGCGTTATCAGATGAAGCTTTGAAAGCAAAAACTACGGAATTCAAGCAACGCCTCGATCAAGGCGCTAAGCTTGATGACCTCTTGGTCGAGGCATTTGCGGTGGTGCGAGAAACGAGTAAGCGTACCCTGGGCATGCGCCACTTCGATGTGCAGTTGATTGGTGGCATGGTATTGCATCATGGCAAAATTTCAGAAATGCGCACGGGTGAGGGTAAAACTTTATCATCGACTTTGCCCGTCTATTTAAATGCATTATCTGGGCAAGGGGTACATTTGGTAACTATAAATGATTACCTTGCCAGCCGTGATGCCGAGTGGATGCGTCCGATCTATGATTTTCTGGGTATGACGGTCGGCATTAATTTATCGAATATGGAGCCTGCAGAAAAACAGGCAGCCTATAATGCAGATATTACTTATGGTACTAATAATGAATTCGGATTCGATTACTTGCGCGACAATATGGTTTTCCGTGCCGAAGATCGTGTGCAACGTCCATTAAACTTTGCTGTTGTTGATGAGGTCGATTCGATTTTAATCGATGAGGCGCGAACGCCTTTAATTATTTCTGGTCAGGCAGAAGAATCTTCAGAACTGTATGATAAAATTCATAAACTCATCCCATCACTAACACTGCAGAAGCAAGGTGAAGACCAAAAGGATGAAGAAGTTCCAGAGGAAGATCGTGGCGATTACACGGTTGATGAGAAGAGTAAACAAGCACACTTAACAGAGCAGGGACATCAAAAAGTAGAATCCCTGATGATTGAGCAAGGCCTGTTGCAAGAGGGCGACAGCCTGTATGACATCAATAACATTTCTTTAATGCACTATTTGATGGCCTCGTTGCGTGCCAATGCCTTGTACCAACGTGATGTGGATTATGTGGTGCAAAATGGTGAGGTGATGATCGTCGATGAGCATACTGGTCGTATCATGGAAGGACGTCGTTGGTCGGATGGTTTGCACCAAGCAATGGAAGCGAAAGAAGGTATTGAGGTTCAACTTGAAAATCAAACGTTAGCCACAATCACTTTTCAGAATTATTTTCGCTTGTATAACAAGCTATCGGGCATGACGGGTACGGCAGATACGGAAGCATTCGAGTTGCAAAACATTTATGGTCTTGAAGTGATCGTGATTCCAACCAATAAACCAATGGTTCGTGATGACCGTGCCGATCAAATTTTCCTAACTCAAAAAGAAAAGGTTAAAGCAATTTTACAAGACATCAAGCAATGTCAGGAAAAACAACAGCCCGTGCTGGTGGGTACTGCATCGGTTGAAAGTTCGGAGTTATTTTCTCAGTTACTGAAAAAAGAAAAAATCAAACACGAGGTGTTGAATGCTAAACAACACGAGCGTGAGGCTAAGATTATTGCGCAAGCGGGTCTACCCGGCGCTGTGACGATCGCCACCAATATGGCGGGTCGTGGTACGGATATTGTATTGGGTGGCAGTTTGGAAGCGGAACTTGAGGAACTGGGTGATGCGAGTGAGGATAAGATTGCAGCAGTGAAGCAAGATTGGCAGAAACGACACACGCAGGTGTTAGAGTCGGGTGGCTTGCACGTGTTAGGTACGGAGCGTCATGAGTCTCGTCGTATTGATAATCAGCTGCGGGGTCGTGCGGGTCGTCAAGGTGACCCAGGCTCATCACAGTTTTATTTGTCGATGGAAGATAATTTATTGCGAATCTTTGCTGCCGAACGCATGGCAAACTTGATGCGTCGTCTTGGCATTAAGGAAGGCGATGTGATTCAACATAAATGGATTACTAATGCGATTGAGAAAGCACAGCGACGTGTTGAGAATTATAACTTTGATGTGCGAAAGAATCTATTAGAGTATGATGATGTCACCAATGATCAGCGTAAGGTGATTTACTCTCAGCGCCGTGAATTATTGCATGCAGAAAATATTTCCGGATCGATTGAGACAGTATTGCACGATGCTATTTCCGAGTTGATTACTGAATATATCCCGCCACAAAGTTTAGAAGAACAGTGGGATGTTATTGGCCTGCAAAAACGCTTAAAGCAGGATTTTGCGCTTCAGGTTGATATCGATAAATGGTTGCAGGAGGATGAAACGCTACATGAAGAATCTCTCGGAGAGCGTATTCAACAAGCTGCAAAAGAACATTATGACACTAAAATGAAAGAGATTGAGCCGGAGGCTTTGCACGATGCACAGAAAGGGTTGATGCTGCAATTACTGGATCAACATTGGAAAGAGCATTTAGCATCGATGGATCATTTGCGTCAGGGTATTCATTTGAGAGGTTACGCGCAAAAAAATCCAGCGCAAGAATATAAGCGTGAATCCTTTGATATGTTTAAGCGCATGTTAGATTCTGTTCGTTTCGAATTTGTTTCAACGTTATGTTGTCTGGAAATAGGCCCCGCACCTGTGATGGATCAATCACATATATCACCAGCAATGCATTTTCAGCACGATGGTTTTAAAGGGATGCCGTCAGATCTAAATGAATCGCCCGACCAAGTTGCAATGGAGCAAGAGCATGCGACGTCAGAAGAATTGCAGCAACCATTTGTTCGAGAAACACCTAAGGTTGGCCGTAATGAGCTCTGTCCTTGTGGTTCCGGTAAGAAGTACAAGCAGTGCCATGGTAAAATTAGTTAAAAAAGTTGTGGCAGGTATTGTGCGAAATCCTGCTGGTGAAATATTAATTGCAAAAAGACAGGCACATCAGAATCATCCTAATTGCTGGGAATTTCCTGGGGGCAAAGTGGAGCCTGGAGAGACACACTATCATGCTCTGGTTCGTGAGTTATGTGAAGAAGTGGGTCTGCAGATTCGAGCGGCAGAAGAGTTTCAGTGTATTGATCATGATTATGGTGTTTACTTTGTTGAGCTCACAGTGTACTTGATTACAGATTTTTTGGGGGAGGCGCATGGTGTTGAAGGCCAAGAGATTCGATGGGTATCAGCAGATGCGTTGTCACAATTTACTTTTCCAGAAGCGAATCAGTCTTTGATAGAGCTTTTACGACAGAGTTAGTAGGTTAAATACGGCAGCACGCTAAATAGAAGTCAAAATCTTTATGCGATTGTTCCGCACGACCCCCTTCATAATAATTAGGGTGTAGGAAGCGAACAATGATACGATGTTTGCCAGCGCTGATCTCAGGGTACAGGCTATAGCAGGTAGGCACAGTAACGCGAATCAATTCACAAGGCGTACTGCTATCGAGTGTCTTTTGATAGAAACCATCTTTACAATGTAATTTTTCAGCCATGGTGCTGTCACGAAGTAGTTTTAAAATAAGGCCGCTAATTTTATGTAACTCCATAAATTCTTCAGCCCATTCCTTGAGGTCTTTAACCCGCTCTTCGGTCGGCGTGCTAAGCCAAAGTGCATAGGCAGGTGTATTATTCTGACAGGCTCCGCCAGGGTGTGTTAGCTGCGAGCGAATTTGATTGAGAAACTCATTTTTACGGATACGATCACCGATACGAGAATGGCTTTGGTGTAATGCGGTAATGTGGAGATCCAATTGATCCAGTACATTGCGCAGACGTGTCTTATCTACCTCTGCCACTTCCAGTAACTGTGTCAGTGTGCTGGTCTGTTGCGTCAATGTCTGTGTCATTTTAGATTTGATATCTGGGCGGTCCGTGACATTGGCCAGCTTCAGTAACATTTGCATGGCAATTTTATTGCTGGTTGTATTGGGTTGGTCAATATTCTCAAATAATTGCTTGAATAAATTCTCGATGCGCAAGTAGAGCCGCACGTGTTCGTTAAGCGGTTGCTCGTATGTGATCATTGTTTGTGCAGCAACATCGATGGACATTCATCAATACCTATGGTTTCCATATATTCATTAATATTATCATGGAATTGTGGGGCTGACTAATATTTTGCTAATGCTGCTTTGAGGCGAGATTCTGGTACTGATTGTGTAATTTATCAACAGATCTGGTGAGTACCTCAAGAGGGCCCTCGTTGCTCATAATGTCATCCGCTAGCTTGAGACGTTGTTCGCGACTGCATTGATGAGACATGATATTTCGAATAGATTGTTCATCAATATGATCGCGCTGTTGTGTGCGGGAAATTTGTAATTCAACCGTGCAATCAATCACGAGTATACGATCTAAGAATTCAAATTGATGGCGTGTACGTATCAATGGAATATCAATAATGCAATAAGGCATGTTGGTTTTTTCAAGTTCCTCCAGTTCCGTTCGAATCTGATGTAGAATCATTGGGTGTAGGGTTTTTTCGAGCCATTGCCTTTCAGATTCGTCATTAAAGATCAGTTGTCTTAACTTCTTACGATTGATTTCTTTGTTTTCTTTTAGCAATGAAGCACCAAAATGTTTCACGATGGCATCATAACCAGCTTCGCCAGGTTTGCTGAGTTGGTGTGCAGTGGCATCGGCATCGAGTGTGGGAACGTTGTGTTTTGCAAAAAGCTGCATGACTGTTGATTTGCCAGCACCAATACCACCTGTAAGACCTACAACTAACATAAACACTCCTCTATCTGATAGCCCAATTTAGGATGAAGGAACCCCATATTAATGTTAGCCAGCCAGCAATTGCAAGAAATGGGCCAAATGGTAATGGTTGTTGCAGTGTTGCACGCTTATTAAAAATCAAAATAACAGCAAAAATTAAGCCTAATACGGATGCGATGATCAGGATATTAAGTATTGAGCCAACGCCCAACCAAGCGCCGAGTAAGGCTAGCATTTTAAAATCACCATGACCCATGCCTTCACGACGACGAATGATGGCATAAAGTTTTGCTGCACCCCATAACAAGAGATAACCGACACTGGCACCGATAATTGCAAGAAACGGTGGTACAAACAGATGAAAAAGACTGAGCAGTAACCCAAGCCACAGCAGTGGCATGGTCATTGAGTCGGGCAGTATTTTCTCTTTGATATCGATGCCACTGAGTGTCACCAGTCCCCAACTGAGTATCAGCGCTGCAAGAGTTTGCCAGCTGAACCCGAAGCGATAGAGTACGATCAAAGTCACGGCGGCAGTGAGCAGTTCGATAATAGGATATTGAGGAGAAATGATTTTCTTGCAGTGTGCACATTTACCGCGTAAGAAGAGATAGCTAAATAAAGGGACGTTATGCCAAACCTTAATGGGAGTATCACATTGCGGGCAGTGCGACCCAGGGTAGAGCAAGTTGAAGGATTTTTCCGGTTTTGTGCGGGGCTGCTTGAGAAATTCTCGACATTCTTGGGTCCATGTTGCTTTTAGCATTTTAGGGTAGCGAACGATAACGACATTGATAAAGCTTCCTACAATAAGGCCTAAAACAACGGCAGCAATTGTAAGTAGCACGAAGTAATGTTGAAATAGTAAATAATGTTGCATCAATATGTCCTCAGTTCACACTATAGCGCCAATATTAAATATAGGTAAATACATTGCAATTATACAGCTACCACAAATTAAGGCGATACCCATAATAATGACAGGCTCTAGCAGTTTGCTCAAGTTCGACAGTGTATTCTGCAGACGTTCGAAGCATTGCTGACTGATGTTTTGTAATACTTGTTGCAGCTCACCAGACTCATCGCCCAGTATAAGTAAATATTGTTGGCGCGAGTTTAAAAAAGGCTGTTGTTTGATTATTTGTGAGAGGCTATTACCAGATTTCAATTGAGTTGGAATAGTATTGAAGATCGATTGAATGTGTTTATTGTTAAGCGTCTTATTGGCAAGAGTGATGGCTTCTATTAAGGGTAACCCAGCCTCATAGCTATGCCCCAGTATTTGACTCCACTGACCTAGGTTGTGGTCAAGTAGAATGGTTCTAATAATAGGAATGTGTAGTAAATGTTTATGCAGTTGTTGCTGGATTCGCTTACTGTTTTTGTAAAATAACAGCATGATACTGATAAAGATAAGGCCCGCAAGGATAATATAAACACCATAGTGTTGTGCATGGTCAGAGAATTTAATCATCATTTGTGTGAAGGCAGGTAGTGTTGTGCCAAAGTTAGCATAAATATTTTTGAATTGAGGAATGGCAAATATCAGCAGGCCACTGCCCACGAGTAGTGCTGCTATTAATATTGTCGCGGGATAATAGAGTGCTGCGATTACTTTCATCTTGATTTTGCGTTGTTGTTGTAGTTGTTGACTAAGTTGTTTTAATAATGTGGGAAGGCGACCAGTTTTTTCTGCTGCAGTAATGGCACCATTGATGTGGTTACCGCACAAATGCGATAGAGGCAGTATCGCTTGACTGAGGGAATAGCCTGCGTTTATTTTTTTCTGCATGTCATTTAACATGGATTTAAGTTGTAGTTGCTGTTGCTCTCTTTTAAGAATTTTAATGGCGTCAATTAGATTAATGTTAGCGCCGAGTAGTATGCTGAGTTGCTTGATAAATTCTATTATGTATTTCTTGTAGATTTTTTTTCTAAAATTGACAATGATTTGAGATTTACAGCTAAGCAAGGTGATGTTTCGTTCAAGCAATATTTGCTTTAACATGGATTTGTTTGTTGCAACCTGACTGTCTTGGCAGTGTTGGCCATTTTCGTCCACTCCGGACCAATGGAAATGTTTTGTGATAATATTCATGGTTGCTCGATTGTTCTATAGATTTCATTTTTATCAGTAATGCCATTGGCGAGTTTTTGTTGTGCCGCCTCCCACAGTGAAATGGGTTGGCTATCTGAGGAATGAGATAATTCGAATATACCGATGCGACTGTGATAGCCTTTAGAGCAATGCTCACAGCCAGATGGATTGTTTTCTTTATGATTGCAGTGTTGGCAGAGTTTGCGGACAAGACGTTGGTTAATGACGAGTTTCAATGTTGCATCGATATCATGTTTGTGGATGCCAATATTCATCAGGCGATTCACTGCTTCATTAGCGCTGCGCGTGTGTAAAGTCGCCAGTACAAGGTGGCCCGTATGAGCTGAGCGGATAACCATTTCTGCCGTTTCCAAGTCTCTAATTTCGCCAACCATGATGATGTCAGGATCTTGACGTAAGATTGCACGCAGTAGTGTTGCAAAATTCAGACCAATTTTATGTTTCACATTAATTTGATTGATTTGATTAAGTTGTATTTCAATAGGGTCTTCTATACTGATAATGTTGCGGTGCTCTTGATTAAGCTCATTTAGTAGTGCGTACAATGTTTGTGTTTTACCGCTTCCGGTAGGTCCAGTGATGAGTATCAATCCTTGCGGTTGTGATAAAACTTGATGGAGTGTCGTCAGTTGTTGTGGCAGCAGTCCCAGTTCACTAATGTGTAGCAACTTATTTTCTGTATTTAGCAATCGTATCACGATCTTCTCGCCATGCAGTGTGGGGCAGCTGCTAAAACGACAATCAAAACGTTGTTGTTGATATTGAAATTCAAAACGACCATCTTGTGGTAGGCGACGTTCAGTAATATCAAGCTTCGCCATAATTTTAAAACGGCTATTGATAGCATCCGCTAAATTAATCGGTAACTGTTGATATGAATGGAGTAGGCCATCAATTCGCAATCGAATTCTGATGTTGTCTTCAAAATTTTCAATATGTATATCGGAAGCATGCCGATGAATAGCATGCTGCAGTATCTCGTCAGAGAGGTTGATGATGTTAGTTTGCATAACCTTTATTAACGCCACCGCCACTCGTTTGCCAGAATAATCGGTCTTGTATTATTTTAGGAGTCAGCACATAAGTATCTTGTTTTACGATGCCATATTTTTCTTTTGGTGTAATGGTAATAATACCTTGGCTTGAAACATGAATCGTCTGCACGATGCCAGGACTGCTATTATCGTTGATATTGGGCGGTATGCCATTTTCACCTGCCTGGCAATCGCTGAGTTGATTGGTAACTTGAAAGCATTGCTGCACACCTATTTTGTAAGGGGTAGCGGCTTGCACGATTTCTGCAAAACGCGTACGGCGGATGTAAATTTGGTAAGAAGGTATGATGATGGTCACGAGGATGCCGATGATGGCCACTACGATCATCAGCTCCATTAAGGTAAAACCTTCGGTTCTTTTCATGATAATTTCCTTATTTTCCGATATTGGGCGTTTTGCTGCGCCGCGATATTCATTGTTTATACATGAAAAAGATGGATCAATGCAATACGGGGCTTTTGGATAAAATGTAACCCCTGTGGTATGATGCGGCATGATATCTAATTGCGATACTAAAAAGGGCACCCTGTTTGGGTACGTTGCCCTTATTTTTTGGGCATGTAGCGCATTGCTCGCTAGCTCAGTAACGCGTATTCCTACGTTTGAAGTCCTTTCTGTGGCATTCAGTGTTAGCTTTGGTGCCACTGCTATCGTGCTTACAATCAAAAAAAAATGGCATCAAGTGCGACAGCCTTTAACATTGTGGGTCATTGGAATGGTGGGTGTGTATGGTAACGATGCACTGTTTGTTGCGGCATTCAAATATGCACCAGCGGCGCATGTTGATTTAATTAATTATCTCTGGCCCATTATTGTGATTCTATTGGCAGGTCTGTTGCCGAAAGAAAAACTCTCGCCGAAGCATCTTATGGGGGCGCTACTTGGATTGTGTGGTGCTGCACTTATTATACTTCATAAAACTGGATTGCATGCGCATTACCCACATTATATGTATGGTTATTTATTAGCATTGTTTGATGCTATTGTTTGGAGTATTTATACTATCGCTGCGCGATATTACAAAGCTGTTCCTTCTACTATGATTGGTATGTATTGTGGCTGTGGTTTGGTGTTATCACTGTTTGCTCATTTTTCGTTTGAGCATACAGTGGTGCCTCACCTGAATGAGTTGCTCATTATGATTGTATTTGGTCTTACCAGTCAGGGCAGTGCATATTATTTATGGGACTATGGTGTCAAGAATGGTAACTTTAAATTACTCAGCGTGCTTTCATATTTGAATCCAGTTATTTCAATTGCATTGTTAATTGCATATGGAAAAAGTCAGTACTCGAATGTGATTATAGTTGCAACACTACTGATTGCTAGTGGAGGCGCCTTGTGTGGATTGAATCTCACCACATGGAAGCATTACATGCAGCGACTGTGGAGTAAGTTGGTGAGAATGGGTGCTAAAGAAGGAGGGAGGGCAGCTTCATAGCCAGATATCCTTAAATATTTAGGCTGAGGTCACTTTAGTAAGATTTTTTATGCTACACTGTGTAGCAGTTATCCGGATATGTTTACAAGAAATGAATCAAAAAAAACCAACAAAAACTGCTTTAGGTGTGTTTCCGCTAGTGACACTCAGTGTTGCTGCGATTCTATCGGTGCGTAACTTGCCCATTGTGGCGGTGTATGGGTATACCGCCATTACGTTTTATATTCTGGCGGCACTGTTATTTTTATTACCAACAGCATTAGTTTGTGCTGAGCTCGTGACGACTTGGCCAGAAGCGGGGGGGTTGTATGCTTGGGTGAAGAAAGCGTTAGGGCCGCGTTTTGGTTTTATTGCTATTTGGCTGGAATGGACCAATACACTGGTATCATTTCCTATGATGATTGGGTTTATTGTTTTTACATTAATTTATCCATTCGCTCATGCATTAGCAAACAATCGTTGGTTTGAGTTTATTTTTATGTTGGCTATATTCTGGGGAATTAGTTTTGTTAATTTATTTGGTATTCGAATATCCAGTTGGTTCAGTAGTTTTGGGGTTATTTGTGGTACTTTATTGGTTATCACTATTATTATTGTATTGGGAGCATACTGGTGGTTGTCGGGCCATCCATTGCAGCAACATTTAACCTGGCAGAGTTTGGTGCCTAGTTTTCATTTCAGTACATTGGCATTTTTAATCGTGATTATCAATGGTTTTTCAGGTATTCAAATTATGGCGTTTCATGTTCAAGATACACGTTGCCCTCAGCTGACCTACAAAAAAGCTATTGTTAATGCATCGTGGATTATTTTATGTATGTCGATCTTAGGTACGCTTGCGTTGGTGTTTGTAATGCCGGTGCATTCTGCCAATCTGATTGGTGGTATTGTGCAATCGTTATCGATTTTCTTAGGGGCGTTTCATATGCAGTGGGCAGTTCCTGTGATTGCAGCATTGATTGCTCTTGGAGTATTGTCTGAAATTAATTCGTGGATGATTGGTCCGAGTAAAGGTCTAT
Source organism: Gammaproteobacteria bacterium (assembly GCA_022601255.1). GTDB lineage: Bacteria > Pseudomonadota > Gammaproteobacteria > Coxiellales > Coxiellaceae > JAHZIV01. The sequence goes on along the minus strand of JAHZIV010000066.1, from coordinate 11,733 downwards.
TAGCATCGGCGGAGTACGGTGACCTCCCTAAGTTTTTTGCGTTCAAGAATAAAAAAAATGTGCCGGTTGGAATTTTATGCGTACAGGCAGTGGTGGGAAGCTTATTAGGAGCAGCGTATATTTTTATGCCTTCTGTGAATAGTGGTTATTGGTTGTTGTCAGATTTAACGGCACAATTCACGATTATGATGTGGATATTGTTATTTATTAGCGCCATTGTGTTGGCGTATACACATCAAGATGTGAAGCGTAGCTATAAAATACCTGGGGGTCGTTTGGGCATGTGGATAGCAGCTGGTGCAGGAATGGTTGTTTGTGCGGTTATATTGGTGGTGAGTTATATTCCGCCTTCATCTGTGATTGAATCGAACAGTGTTTTGCGTTATGAGTGTTTTTTGATTGGTGGTTTTGTTTTCTTTATATTGGCGCCGTTGTTGTTAAAGAAATTTGTGAAGTAGGTTATAGATGATTTATGGCTTTTTCAGAAGGCAATCAGAAGGTGAATCTTCAATCTTCCTTTTACGGAAGTAAAGCGCAGCGTAGTGGAACGAAGCGAGCCATGAAGTAAAAGGATGTTGAAGAGTCACTGATTGCCTTCCGTTGATGAAAAATGATTAAACCTCTTCCTGCTCATAAATCTTTAGCAGCCGTTCAAGATTTTCACCTGCCTTAGTGCGCTTACGTTTGATGTAGAACGTCTTATAACTTTCGAGGATATACTCAAGACCACGTGTCTTTAATATGCGAATAATGTTTTTCGCGCGTGTGACATGCTCAGGATTATCAGCAGAACATTTCTGAAATAACACGCCTGCTAGCAAAGCAGCAATCGATGCTTGCCGCCCTTTTGAGGCGGTCGCAAATTCTTGCATCACAAACTGTAATGTTCGATTGCTATCCCAGCTTTGCCAGCGATGAAAAAGCTCAATTGCATCATGAAGTTTATCTTTTTTGTTTAGAGAATTTTGTGGGTCATTAAGCTGTAGCATATAGGCTAATACAGGTATGGTTGCTTCAACATTAGCCCAGGAGCAGTTACCCATCGATTGGTCGGGTAATGGAACTTCATCAATGGGCTGTGCGCTCAGTTCTTTTTTAATGAGGGTATGAATGTCTTTGACGCGACGTTTTTGATAGACAATATTAAAAATAAAGTTAGCATCCAATTTGTAAGGTCTGTTCATATAATAAATAGGTATAATATCTTTTGGCGGTGAGTCTGTAGCACGATCGCAAATTGCGATTAAGTTGCCAAATTTAACAATTGCTAGAGCGTGCCCTTCTTGACTTACTGGTAAGATGAGGGGGTCGCAGTGAGCCAGTGTCTTGATTGCTTCGCGTTTGGGATCGGAGTTTTTTAAGTAATGGTCGTGTTGTTGCAATTTTTGCGCTTGCATTATTGAATGGCTGATCGTGTCAATAATGTCAAACCAAGAGCTCACAGCACGTGCTGCATAATTTTGTTTGAAGTTTTGCAATGAGTAGCCAATTAAATCGAGACTGAATTCAAGATAAAAACCCTCATAATCTACCTCGGTGATCACATTGTTGGTGTCAACGATGTCCACACTACCTATTAGCTCAAATCGATGACCAATTAGTTTTGCATAAATATAATCATATGCAAATTGGAAACTAGCACCGTGTTGGATCAACAAATCTTTAAGCGCATTATCATCACGCAGAATGGGTCGAGCTAATAAGGGTTCGCTAGAAATGTTATAGGCATTTGCGTCGGCTTTATGCTTCAATAGTAATTTACATAATTCAAAATTGTCATTACCGATTGCCCAGTGTAGCGCGGTGCGACGTGTAGCATCTTGTTGGTTAGGGTCAGCGCCAGCCTCTAACAGTATTTTGGCTTTCTCGATACTGTCCATGATAGCACATTGAATTAAAGGTGTGTAACCGTATTCATCGATAAGATTAAGATCATTAATTTCAGGCACTAATTCCGCAACATCTTGCGTGGATCCATACATGATAACTTCAGAAAGATTCATGTGCGCCACCTACCCGCCTAACGTGAGTGTTGGTGCTGCTGAAGGTCCGGGACTTGTGCCCAGTCGCTGTTGTAGTTTTGCATCGAGTTTATTAGCGAGATCTTGATTGGATGAGGCATCTTCAGCAAGTTGATCAACCGCTGGGTGATTATTTTCAGCATGGCTCATTTTAGGTGGTACACCTTCTTTGGCATTTTGTAAGAAAGGATGTTGTTTAACACCATGGTGCTGTTGATTTCCTTCAGTTTGTTGTGGTGCATCAAATAATGGAGCTGCAATTCCGTCGGCAAGCTGCTTTTGTGCTTCGCGTTCTAATCCGCGTCGTCCATCTTGCCCGAGCTCACTTTCAGGGCTGATGTCGCCTTCAATTCGATAATCATTATCCTCCATCACATCAATAATGAGAAGCAGGTCCCCCGGAGCTACGTCTTGGTCGAATTTAACCGCAATATGCTTCACCCAGCCATTGAATTGTGATTGTAGAGGTGTCTCGATATTGCCTGATTTTAATAGCATTAACAATTGCTTACGTCTGATACGCTCGCCTGGTTGAACGAAGATATCGGCAACTTGGACGCCTTGCTGAGAGAGGTCTAATGGGACATGTATGTTTTTAATCATCACCCTATTATATAAGGTGATTCTTAAGTCAGTATTAAATACACCAAGTAATCACCCTCGTTAGCGTGTTATCAGCCATTATTACTGTATTGACCCTAGAACCACAATCCTCTAAATTTTTTTGATGTTTGTTTTATAACAAATGTAAATAACTAACAACAAAAAAGGAGTGTCATATGGATCATTGGCAAGAAGTTTTGGATGAAGTAATGCAAAAACCTATTGAGCCTACAATACCTGTAGTGCAGGTTAAAAAGCCAAAACATTATAAGGGATCACACTATTATTTAGGTGAGCACTATAATAATGTTTATTTAACCAGTCGTGAGGCGCAGTGTGTTTATCATATGTTGCAAGGATGTACGATTAAAGATACGGCAAAACATTTATCGCTATCGCCGCGAACGGTTGAGTTTTATGTAAAAAATATGCGACTTAAGGTGAATGCAGTCAGTAAGTCTGAACTTCTCGAAATGTTAATGCGAACAAACCTGCCGCAAGAGCTTGAGGAAGAGATGAGGTCAGCAGAAGCTTAGAATTGAATGCACCCTGGTTTCGGCCAGGGTTGTGTGGTCGGTAAGCGCATGATATATAAAAATATATATAATACATTCAAAAAATCAAGAAATAACTGGACATTTATCTAAAAAAATATATAATTATGGATATAAAAGAAATCAAGTGGATGGGAAGTTCTTATAAAGATATTAAAAATTTTCCCAAGGAAGCCCGGCAGGAGTTGGGATATAACTTGGATCGATTGCAAAGAGGTTTAGAGCCTAGTGATTATAAGCCAATGCATGTAATTGGTCTTGGTGTAAAAGAACTGAGAGTTCATTTGGAAAATGAATATCGAGCCATCTACGTGGTGAAATATGCAAAGGCAATTTATGTGTTGTATGTCTTTGTAAAGAAAACACAGAAAACGTCAAAAAAAGATATTGAGCTCGCTAGAGGTCGTTTTCGTAAAATAGAAGTAAGGAGGCCAATATGAATGCTGAACATACTACAAAAAAAAGTGTCTTTGATGATCTTGGATTCTCTTCTGGCGAAGCAAAGAACCTTAAAATGCGTGCGGCATTGATGCGTTCACTCGAAAAATATATTGATAATCACAAACTAAAACAGCACCAAGCTGCAAAGGTATTGGGTATCTCCCAACCCCAAGTCAGCAACTTATTGCGTGGTAAGATCGGCCAGTTTTCAATCGACCAGCTCGTTAAGATGCACGAGCGTGTGAAGATTACTATCGCTTTGATTATTGATGATCGTTTGATTTTGTAATGCGGCGGGGATTGATAAGCTGCCCGGTATCACAGCGCTTGCGTCATGGCCGGGGCGAGCACAGTACCTTAAGTCTATAGGCGTGTGACTTATGACACAATATCCAAGATAAGCCATTAACAAAGATTCAAAATAATCGGGATCATAATGAAGGTCACCCATGGAAGTAAAGGTGAATTTTCCTCGCATGTCTAAGTAATATTTTATTCGTTGTATCATGTGTTTGTTATGCAGTAGACCACCGTAAATAATGATTTCGGTATTTTCTTTTCGTTGTGCTTGGGTCAAAGATTCGGTAATTGCATCTGCAATCGACTTTGCCACAGCTTCAGAAATGGTTGCTAAACGGTCTGCTAGGTTTATTGGTTTATCAGATGGTTTTTTATCTTGAAAAATCCAAGCTAAGTCGAACATTGCTCGGTCGGCACTTTTTTGTTTGCTATCGCGTTTAAAATACTCATGCACTAATAATGCAGCGAGTAATTCATCATTTACTTTACCACGCGCTGCAAATTGTCCATCCACATCGCATTGTTGAGATTGAATGGCTTCAACAAGATCTGCGGGAATGTCAGCCATTGAATTTTTTAGAACATACTGAATAAGTGCATCGATAGGGCCATTCGCAGGGCCCGTGTCGTAACCGATTAAAGCATCAGGTTGGTCTTTCAAGAGCACGCAAATATTGGCAATACCGCCGCCGTTAAGTATGACTCTATTTTTTTCGGGTGTATGGAAAAGTTTTTTTATCAGAACCGGCGCTAATGGTGCTGCCATACTCACTGTGATTGGCATTTGACGGTGACGTGAAACGACAGCATGGCCAATGGTTTCAGCTAATACATCGCCATTCAATAAAATATCGCAATAAGGAGGTTCTGCAAGCGGTTTGTGATCAATCGTTTGTCCGTGAGGGCTGAGTATGATTTTTTCTTTTGGGTAATCTGATAAACCAGTTTGTTTGATAACGTCTGTAAATGCGATTGCCAAATAGTCTGTTAGTGAGGCCTCTGTTTTTGATCGTCTTGCCATTGAGATTTTATCGGCAGAAATTCTGCTTAACTCACCTAATTCGTTTTTTAATACTTCGGGAATAACATGCGTTACATTTTTATAAAGAATTGGCATGCTATTCTTATCGAAAACAACCAAAGAAAAATCTGCCTTGCTATCGGCACTGGTTCCGGTCATGCAACCAATCACAATGGTGGGTTGATCTAATAATGCTGCTTTTTCAGGTTGTGTGATTGTCCAGTTCTTGAAAGTATCGTTCATTGTTGTTGTTCCTGACCTAACATCTTGAGAATTGAAAAATAGCAAAATATACGTTGAAAATCTAGCTGAATTTTAATCGGGAGCAATAGGGCGCAGTTAGTCATCAAAGTACATAAATTCTTTTTGTGCCTTTACAAACTGTGGTTTCGCTGCTTTTTCTCTATATTCATCTGCATGGTTTTGCTGATGCGGCTCATCAAAAAAGAGGTCTCTCGTATAGGCTGCCCCGGTATAGCAATGATAATATTCTAATGCTGCTGTTTCAGGGACGCGCTCTGCTTGAAAACGTTGTTGTTCTCCAAAAATACTGTTTTCTACACATTGGTTTCGTGTGCAGCCGGCGATAAAAAGAGATTTTATCTCTAATATTTCCAAAATACCCCTTATAGCAGGAAGGACTGAAAACATGGCATTTATTGAGCCCCAGCCCATTTTGTGTGTATGGACATATTTGGGGTAGTCCGCCACACAAGGTGGTGGCGACTGTCCTGGACCTATTTCAACATGAATGACAGGGATGTTGTGCCTTTTGGCGTGCTCCAGCAAGCCTACCACGTGTGCCCTGCTTCCATGGAGTTTTGTGTCATTAATTTCACCAAATCCAGCGAGGTCGATCAAAAGGACGGCGGGTGTAAACTCTTTTCCCCGGGCATGAATTTCATCTAACTTGGCGATTAACTGTGTTCGCTCAGGGCTGGGGGCTACTGACATCTTGGAGGGTTTTGCTTCTTTATGGGGGGCTGCCGCTGCCGCGCCGATAGGAGCAGGAGCTGCCGCTGCAGCACTTGCTCCTGGGCCGGGAGCAGCGCCTGGTTCTGCTGGAGGTATATCAACAGCGTGTGGCATAGGCGTATCCATCGAGCCAACTCCGGCCAGCCTCATAATATGATCTGATAGTTCTACTATTGCAGTCTTTGTGTGCCCTCCAACAAACCTTACAGCTTCTTGGAACGGCGTTCTTCCTGGAGTGGTTTGCCTCATTTTTCTCCCAATAGTATGAATTAGAGTTAAATTCACCTCTATCCAGTATACTGGATTAAGTCACATTTTTCAGTACGGCTTTTTTTTGGGGGGGCATCATTGAATGCAAAATTTATGTTGATTCTGGTTGATTCGAGGGCGTGTTGGCTTTAAAGTGTAGGCTTATGAGGGAATTTACTCAACCGATCAGTCATTATCAGGCAGAAGAGATTGATGTCACAGTTCAGCGTCTGTTTCAAGAGCGTATTGGACCTAACAGTTTATCACTTGCAGAGCGTATTCAGAAGATCAGTCAATTTTTTATAGGACGTGCTTATCTTAATAATGCTTTGGGAGAGGGGCCGGAGGGTAAGTTTGATCAGAATCCGCTATATCGTTTCGATGTGTTTGATTGTGTCACGTTTGTAAATACCGTTATCGCATTAGCTAAGAGTTATGATCTGAAATCGTTCCGTGATATTTTGTTTCATTTGGCGTACTGCAATGGTGAGGTGGATTACTTTACGCGTAATCATTTTATGAGTGTCGATTGGAATGTAAATAATGCTGCGAGTGGATTTGTAAAAGACATTACGCGAGATATTCGCGATGATCATAAACGTTCTTTAGTGAAGATTGCACGTACTGAAGTTAATAAACCCGGCTGGATTCAACATAAGAGTATTAATGACCTTTATTTATTAGATGAAATGAATGAGCAGCAGCTGCAAAAAATATTAAGTCAATTGCACTCCAAAGCACATACTTTATCGGTTGCCGCTGTTGAAACACCTTATATTCCACTTAATCGTTTGTTCGATAAAGATGAGCAACCCATTAAAAAGATTTGGCGACAAATTCCGGATGCGTGTGTCATTGAAATCGTACGCCCTGATTGGAATCTTAAGGATAAAATTGGAACAAACTTAAATATCTCTCATCTTGGTTTTGTAATACGTGATGAAAATGGCGACCGTCAGTTTCGTCATGCATCAGAAATTGACAAGTGTGTTGTTGATGTGTCACTGATAGAATATTTGCAGCAACGCTTACATAGCCCAACGATTAAAGGTATTAATCTGCAAGCTGTTTACTAATCAAATATGCTGTATTGAGTTCTTCCGTCATTGCGAGCGTTAGCGCGGCAATCCATGCAATTACACATTTATTTTCTGGGTTGCTTCACTACGTTCGCAATGACAATGGTTTTATGTCTAAATAGACTATTGCTTGGCAAACTGCGGACCTTGATATAAATCTAACTGCGCTAATATATTTTTAGAATAAGCAAGATAACGATTTAAATAACTCGCAGGCACAGACTTGCCACCTGGGAATTTAAGTTTTAATGGATCTTTAGCAATCCCATTGACGTACATTGAGAAATGCAGGTGTGGGCCAGTTGACCAACCTGTATCGCCAACATAACCAATCACTTGTCCGCGATGCACGTATTCGCCATCATGAAGGTTTCGCGCAAATTTTTCGAGATGCCCATATAGTGCTTTATATTTATGACTGAAGCGAATGATAACTGCGTTACCATAACCTTCATCACGGCCACGAAATTCAATCCTTCCATCACCCAGTGCTTTGATAGGCGTGCCTACGGGTGCTGCATAGTCTACCCCTAAGTGTGGTCGATACACGTGTAAGTATGGGTCGAGACGTCGATAGGTAAAGATGCTGCTGATGCGTTTGTAGTGTAGCGGTGCGCGTAAAAATAAGGGTTCAACACCATGACCATCCGGCGTGTAATAGCTGGTGTGGTTTTTTGGATAAGTATAACGAATAGCGCGATAGTCTTTTCCTAGATGGTGGTAATCAGCGGCAATGATATCACCCTGACTGTATTTCTGACCTTTTAAATAATATTCTTGAGACAACACACTAAAGTGATCACCACGTCGTGCATGACGGTCAAGATTGATAGAGCCTGCAAACATAGAGCGTAGTTCAGAAAATTGTGTTGCAGATAGACCTGCGGCTAAGGCGGCAGCGTTTAAGCTGTGATGCACAGTGGCACTTTTGTAGAGTAGGCTCGTTGTTAAGGGTTGCATTGCTATTTCAGCTTTATATTGGGTTCCAGTGCGAGTTATTGTCAGTGTTTTAATTTTATCGATGGGATAGCTTAATGACTTGATGTGCCCGTCACTATTTAGTTGATAGGTGATAGTCTTGCCAATACTGATATTGGGTAGATAGGTTTTAGCCAGTGTTGTTTTTAAAATTGCATTGAGGTCGCTATGATGTAATTGGTTGCGTTGAAACATTTCTGTGATGGTGTCACCCATATAGACGGTCATGCGTCTCGGTGAGGTGAGCGCCATTTGTTGCTCTTGTGCAGTTGTTTTGGCAAATGGAATTGGAGTTATTTGAGGAGCGCTGGAGTTATCTAAACTTAGGAATAGCACAACGGCTAATACGGCAATGACTGCCATGCTGATGATTGTCGTCCGTTGACGAAGTTTTGTCCCAAGTTCCCTGCGCATAAATATAACCTTATCATAAACATAGATGCCTGAATAGTTGGCGTAAAATGAAGTGCTGTAGTTATTTGCTGAAGGCGATCAGAAATGAATCTTCAATTGTCCTTTTGCGGAAGTAAAGCGCAGCCGACGGGGTGGAGGCGAGCCATGAAGCAAAAAGATATTGAAGAGTCACTGATTGCCTTGTCCATGTGCTATCTGAGTAGCATGCTTTGTAAGGGTGAGTACCTGAATAGTTGGCGATAGTCTGGTACAATTCTGATTTTTATTATACGAGATGTACCGATGGGGAAGTTAAGTCCACAAGAAGCGCAGCAAGAACTCATGCGCGGCGTGACAGAGTGTCTTGCCAAAGAAGACCTGATTAAATTTTTATCAGAAGAGCGGCCGTTACGTGTTAAGTTAGGTTTGGATCCAACGTCTGCAGATATTCATCTTGGTCACACGGTCATCTTAAATAAGTTACGTCAGTTTCAAGAGTTGGGGCACCACATTCAATTTTTGGTGGGAGATTTTACGGCGATGATCGGTGATCCAACTGGTAAGAATGTAACGCGCAAGCCTCTGACAACGGAACAAATTGCAGAACATGCGAAGACCTATAAAAAGCAAGCGTTTAAAATATTAGATCCGGATAAGACTGAAATTCTCGCCAATTCCGATTGGATGGGAAAACAAACCGCAGCGGATATGATTCGTTTAGCGGCCACACAAACGGTTGCGCGCATGTTAGAGCGTGATGATTTTGATAAACGTTATAAAGCCAATCAGCCGATTGCGATTCACGAATTCTTATATCCTTTGTTGCAGGGTTATGATTCAGTAGTGATGAAGTCCGATATTGAGTTGGGCGGCACCGATCAAAAGTTTAATTTATTGATGGGACGTGAGTTGCAAAAACATTACGGTGAGCGTCCGCAATGCATTATGATGATGCCATTGCTCGAAGGTTTAGATGGCGTGCAGAAGATGTCGAAGTCTTTAGGCAACTACATCGGTGTCACCGATGCGCCGGATGAAATGTTTGGCAAGTTGATGTCGGTGTCGGATGATTTGATGTGGCGTTATTATGAGTTATTAAGTGCTTTATCAACGAGCGATATCGAGAAATTAAAAAAAGAAGTGGCGGCGGGTCGTAATCCGCGTGATGTGAAAGTGATGTTAGCAAAAGAATTAGTGGCGCGTTATCACGATCAAGCGGCGGCGGATCAGGCAGAAAATAATTTTGTGCAACGTTTTCAGAAAAACCAATTGCCGGATGATTTGGAAGAGCAAACCATTCAAATAGACGAAGACAGTATTGCGATTGCTTATGTGTTAAAACAAGCAAATTTAGTAAAGAGTACTGGTGAGGCGATACGCATGATCAAGCAAGGTGCGGTACGAATCGATGGCGAACGCGTATCGGATACGCAGTTACAAATTTTAAAAGGAACATCACACATCTATCAAGTGGGTAAGCGACGTTTTGCCAAGATATCGATTAGTTAAACCGATAACCTAGTGCAATCGTCAGTGGTATACCCAGGCCAGGATTATTCGGGAATAAGTTACCATTGGAATAATGCATGATGCGTAAAGCCAAGTTAACACGCTTTTGTTGCCCCAGCAGAAAACCAAACCCAATCATGTCTTGGAATGTGAAATGTTCGCCGGTATCGCGTCCTGCAAAGGTGCTGCGTGTTAGGAATGTTGGCCCTGCAATTTCATACATAAAGTAAGCATCAACCGCGTGTGTGCGCAGGAACCATAAGCGCATCATTGGGTACAGTGAGAATGCATAGACACTTTGAGATTGTTTTTCCGTCGTCCAGCGTGAAATGCTGCCACCCCAACTCATCGAAAACCATTTTTGTGTATGGAAGAAGTTGCGTTGATACATTAAGGTTAGACCACTTCGCATTTTTACTGCGCCGGTGAAAAATAACGGTACCCGATCACTGGTGAGGAAGTTATTCATGGAGTGAGGGTACATGGGGCTATACAAGAAGCCGGCTTGAGCCATTTGATGGGGAAAAACAACAGAAACGGGAGCATTAACAGTGCTCGGTAACAGTGGCGTAAAGACATAATTGAAACCCATGCCTACATACAAAACACTTGGTTGATTTTGGTTGGGGCGAGCAAGCGCATAACTGGAGGCCAGATTAAGACGCCAATTTTTATTGATAGTATAAAAAACGCCTGCACCGGTGACGAATGTTGGAATGACTTTACTGTCAATGGCGCTAGTGCTGCCAATATCAAACCCGTGACGTGATAGCAAACCAACACCGGCATCTGCATACAAGGATACATTGTGTGTCAGCGGTAAAGTGGGTTGCGCGCAGACGGCGAATTGACTGAGCCAAACTGTGTGGTCGCTGCCACTCACATTTTTGTATTTTGTCCAAAAGAAAGGGCGTGTCAGGCTGACTTGTAGCGCAATATAAGGATTAAAGTAATGGCCAACTGAAATTCGAGCTGCTAGGTTAGGATTGTCAACGCTGCTCGCTGAAAAGCCATTTTTCAGATCAGCATTACTATAAGGTGTGTGAAAGTAACCAACATCCAAGCCTACATAGCTATGGATAAAGCTGGAGGGTAGTTGGCTGCGATCATCGGCGATTGAGGTTTGGCAGGTAAGGAGTGCAAGAGCTGCGCTCAATACTAGTGTAAAAAGTGTCCTTAAATTCATCACTTATAGTCCTTAGCAAGAAATGAGGCGATCATTCTAGCCCGATGGCATTGTCTAGGCAATCAAATGAATTAAATTCAATAAATTATCTCGGTGAGTGTTGACATTGATGGGGACTCGAGTAGAATAGCCCCTCCTTACAGCGGTAAGGGTTTGTTCTTTAAAAATTTAGCAATGTAGAAGCAGTTTGTGTGGGTGCTGGTGTTTGATGGTTTTGACCAAAAAATATTCAGCACACATAACAAGTTTTTACTGTTTTGTGTGATGAGCTCAAGTATGTAGCGAAAGCTACAATCCTTTTTTTATTGAAGAGTTTGATCCTGGCTCAGATTGAACGCTAGCGGCATGCTTAACACATGCAAGTCGAACGGCAGCACGAGAAGCTTGCTTCTTGGTGGCGAGTGGCGGACGGGTGAGTAACGCG
>JAHZIV010000065.1 GCA_022601255.1 Gammaproteobacteria bacterium | reverse complement strand
GGGTCCTCTGGGGAGTGGACGTTCACTTCCCTACATTTGTTGTGGCGCCGAAATGCCAAGCAACTCCAAACCATTTCCTAGCACTTGTTGTACTGCCTTGATAAGGCACAAACGCGCATCACGCAGCTTATCATCCTCAACAAGATACTTGCTGGCATTATAATAGGTATGCAGTTGGTTTGCACACTCATAAAGATAGTGCGTTAGCAAATGTGGCTCATATTGCAGTGCCGCCTTGTTAATGATTTCAGGATACTGCGCAAGCTTGGTTGCTAAAGCCTGCTCGTACTCACTGGTTAACAATGCTGTATTTTGCAAACCTTGCTGCCTATCCCATTGACGATCGGATTGCTCCAATTGGCGCCAAACACTACAAATCCGTGCATGTGCATATTGAATGTAATACACCGGGTTATCGTTCGATCGAGACTTTGCTAACTCCATATCGAAATCGAGCGGCTGCTCAATCTTACGCATCACATAAAAATAGCGCGTCGCATCGTTACCCACCTCATTGCGTAATTCACGCAAGGTATCAAACGAACCACTGCGAGTAGACATCGAAACTTTTTGTTTGCCACGAAAAAGACTGACAAATTGAATAATGGAAACTCTCAAAGCATCCGAGCGACCTGCCATCGCTGCCATTGCCGCCTTCAATCGTGCAACATAACCATGGTGATCCGCCCCCAACACATCGGTAACGGTATTGTAGCCACGCTCAAGTTTATTCAAATGATAAGCAATATCAGATGCAAAATAAGTACTCTGACCATTCGCACGAATCACCACCCGATCCTTATCATCTCCATAATCAGTCGTGCGAAACCATAACGCCCCTTCCTGCTCATAGAGAATGCCTTGTTCCTTCAGCACATCAATACAATGCTGGATCGCACCATTATCCATCAAGCGCTTCTCGGAAAACCACTCATCAAAAACAACACCAAACTCTTCAAGATCATTCTTAATATCAGATAAAATAGAATCTATTCCCGTCTTAAAAATCGTGTTGTATTGCTTCGCCCCCAACAAAGACTGAGCCTTTGCAATCAAAGCATCAATATGTTGTTCCTTATCGCCACTGAGCAACTCACCTGCATCATCATATTTAGCATCATCAGGAATATCACTTAATATATTATCTTTTGGATGCACAAACTGATCAGCATGGTCATTCTTAATGCTCTCTGCGATATCGATAATATAATCACCCTTATAGCCATTGCTCGGAAAACTAATGTTCGCATCGAATAAATTAAGGTAGCGAATCCAAATACTGGTCGCCAAAATATGCATTTGCCGACCTGCATCATTCACATAATATTCTTTATGCACCTCATGACCGGTAGCCTTCAATAAGTTCGCAACACAAGAGCCAAATACCGCCCCGCGCCCATGACCCACATGCAAGGGTCCTGTGGGGTTACAGGAAACAAATTCGAGATGCACTTTTTCACCACGGCCCACTTCACTGCAACCATACTGCTGTTGTTGCTCTAAGATGGTAGGCAGAATATCGAACAGCGCAGTCTGGCTCATTTTAAAATTGATAAAGCCAGGGCCTGCAATATCGACAGATTCAATCTTAGAAATCTCACTGGATTGTTGGATGCACTCAACAATTTGCGTTGCCACTTCGCGCGGCGGCTTTCCCATTGGTTTCGCGAGAATCATTGCAATGTTACTTGAGAAATCACCGTGTTCTGGGTTTTTGCAACGATCAACCTTTATCGGCGTCTTTGGTTTTTCTGACAATAGACCCTGATTAACAAACTGATTGATGATTTTCTCAATAATGGTTTGTAGCTGCTGTTTCATCGCAGCAGTATAGCCTCTATAAGATACGGTTACCAGCTGTTACAAAATTGTACACTCCGTTCATATTGATGAAATAAATACCTAATAGACTGGGAGTATACATCCAAAGCAGGAATAACATCATGACACGTTTTCGCACCCCATCACGCCATTGGATTGCCGTTAAGAAAGAAAATCGCAAACACCTCCAAATTACTGCTCATTTTGATCGTGGCACAGATCCTCAGTACGATGGCACCCAGATTGCCGAAAGACAACAACGGTATTGGGCGATTAATGTCATGAAGCAACTGGAGCTGCTCATGCTGTTAATCGATCAAGCCCATAAGATAAGAAAGGGCTTATCTACACAAGACAGCAAACAAGAAGTGCTGATCGATGATGATGTGCATGTTTGTATTCGCACAGACACCCTGACACTGACAGTGAATTTAGAGAAAAATACATTTGAGATAACAGGTGAACAGTGGTTTGATGTCGATGCCTTTTATGATTCTTTAAGAGCCCGAAAATTATGTTACTTTATCCCTGCAGAGATTAAACAGATTAAGCGGAGCGAACCGAGTGACGTCAGTCCTTACCTACAGGATGACTCACTCAACCCAGCAGGCACCACCGTAATGCAAAAACAACACTACCGTGATCATAAAACCGTGGTCGAGTTTGAATATAACGGTGTATTGTGCTGCCAAAATGACGAAGGCCCACAAACAGCAAAAGCAGCAACACCTCAGCCTAAAAAATTCATCCAAGAACTCAAAGAAATAAAACAACTTCAAGATGAAATAGATGCTGCATTTGAAGGCGGAGCTGATATCTATGAAAAAATAAAACACAGCAGCGCCGCAAAGAAGCAGCAGAAAATCAACCGCAAACAAACTATAAAATTAAACTTTTTCTTATGGCTCTATTTGAGACATGAAATCAACAAACTGAAATCTTCAGAACAGTATTCTGATTTCATGCAAGAAGCTTTTAATTTATTTGCAACACAGCTTCGAGAAGATGCTTATGACTATCGCGCTGCAAAAGATCATGTTGCACCAAAATTACGTTTGAAAAATCAAAAAATGTTTTGGCAAGAAAAAATGATGCCTGCCATTCAAACGGCTGCCGATAATATCCAGAGAAAGAAGGCCACCATCGCTGCTAGTGCTGCCTAGGACCTGGTGCATCTTGATCATCATCCAGCTACATTACTGAATACAGGGAAGCCTGGTATTTCCCGGCCATCATCAACCAGCATGTCTGCAGAGCCAGCATCGGACTGATCTTCTACGGGCGCACAAAATAACCCAGCCCCAGATGCACGCCCTTGCTCAATCTGCATTGCTGCAGGACCAGCAACGGGCTGATCTTGTCGGAGCGCACTCCCTTGCTCAATCTGTTGAGCTCGAACCCGTGCCTGTAGCTCATCCAGTTTTTCAACAACCCCTACAATTACATGACTACGTACGCGAACAGTTTGTAAATGGTTTCTAGCAGCATCATAGTCCCAGTCATTACTTTGCTTGAACAACCATTCTAACATGTACATTCCCCACTTCAGTTTTTCGATTGTTATATCATTACAAACATGAAACAGAAGATCCTGCGTATACTTACCTCTCTTGACAGGGCTGTTTGAAATGACTGCACCTCTAGCAAGCAGTTTATCAATGATAGGTCGACTACTGTATAGAACCGCAAATGCTATCAGTGGCCCTTCCATTGAATAGCCCATAAGCTTATATGATTTCTTTAAATCCTCTGACTTTAGATCAAACTGTAAAATCCACGATGCTACATCTGCCTCACAATAATACATTGAGTACGCTAATGCATGACTCATAAATTGAGACTCAACACTTTTATCTCTAGAAAGTAACACGTCGCAACATTGCTTAAAAAGACGAATTTTATCTTCTCTACTGGGTATGTCTTCACCCGGTCGGGGCGCGTCAATAAAAGCCTTTAAGCAACCAGACCAATATTGTTCTGTCCAGGGAAAATGGGGGACTAGGATTTTATCGCTCACATCCATAGACGATCTAATAATTCTTATCAATATATCTCTAACCGCACGAGAAAAAATTATTTTCTTTCCCCAAAAAAGATCATTACGAATAGCATTTGCGTGAACTCTTACAAGCTCCTCTACGAGGCGCACAGGGAAGCAACGCGCACCTTCTAATACAGCCTTTAAAATACCTTTTGCCTGCTCAACACTATCCATATTGCCTTTAAACTTTGGGCCACAAAAATGGCCCAAAAAGGCCTCTGTTAATGAACGTGATCTGGTGATTAAAACAAGCATCTTTGCCAGCAAACCATGCTCTCCCTTGAACTTATCTAACGATAGCTCATGCTGATGTTTTACAAACAACATTTTAAGTTTTTCTGCATCTTGCAATAAAACTGCCCACAGGATGTCTTCTTCAAAGTCGACATCTTTTCTCCACTGACACGCAGAAATAACAACATGGCCTCTAGAATATGTCATCGAAACACTAACCGTTTCACGGCATTCATACAACTTATGAAAAAAACTTCCTTCCCTAGGAAATAATGGCAAAAGCTCGATGGCAATAGCCGTTGCAGGATATTTCTCTTCACTAAAGGCACTCGTAATAGACTCAACGAGAGCCTCAGCATGCTGCGGTGCATACAACATAAAGACAGGCACATAAAAACCTATAAAACAATGGTCAAAATGATCCCTGTTTGTAGACAACTTTGGCACTGCTACCACACCGAAGCGCTCTCCCACCCTTCTAAATTGTTTTGCAAAAAAACTATAATGAGGATTTCCAAATAATTCCAACGCCCAGGGTAGTTTGGGATTATCATTATCGCATGAGGGAAGCGACCGTAGATATTCCAAGGTCTCTTGGGACAACTGTAAATTGTCAAGTTCACGATTATTAGCAAGATGGATAAATGCCTTGATAATTTCATCTGAAGGCATTTTCTCCCACAAGCGCAGTAGATACGATACAGGCGTAATCCCTCTAGACTCTAGTGCCTTTCTCAGTTCACCACCTTCGTAAATACCCAATAGTTGATCCCCACATAACTTCAACGTCCTTGAAACCTGGCGACTTATTATGATCTCTTTGACAGAGGCATGTGATAATATCTCACGCTGAATATCTTCTGGCAGAGCGCTAAACTGTAGTCCTGGTGATTCAGAAGGTTTTTCTTTTGGCATTACCCTTCTCCTAAAAGGATCAATATAACGAGTATTGATCGCTCATACCAGCACAAGGCGAAATTAAAAACATGATCCTAAAAACCGCAATTGCACCACGTTACTGAGCATCCAACTGCTGTTTCTAGGATGCCGTTTTTCATACTTCCTTAAGTAACAATTAAGGCTACCTAGACCATTAACTATAAGTGTTTTCTTGTTATAATGGACAGGTATGACAGATCTAAAACCACACACTATTTTAGTAGTCGACGATGACGAAGGCATCTGCGACCTATTAGGTAAGTTTTTGCAACAACACGGCTTTGCAACAGAACTTGCTCACAATGGTGATGAGATGGAAACAATATTGCAGCGCGGCAATACTGACTTGGTTATTTTAGATATTTTAATGCCCGGTAAAGATGGTCTTACTTTATGCCGAGAAATTCGCAACCAATCACAGATCCCCATTATCATGCTGACAGCAATCAGTGAAGATGTTGATCGAATTTTAGGTTTAGAAATGGGCGCCGATGATTATTTAAGTAAGCCGTTTAATCCACGTGAACTATTGGCACGTGTAAAAGCCATTTTGCGCCGCAGTGCTGGTAATAACCATGACCACCCACCCGGTGAGGTGGACCATCGCCATACCTACTTACAGTTTAGCGATTGGACTTTAGACAAAACAGCGCGTCGTTTATTTTCTCCTGATAATTTAGAAATTAGTCTAAGCACGGGCGAATACAGTTTATTACTCGCATTACTAGAGCGAGAGCAGCAAGTACTGAGTCGTGATCAACTGCTCGACATTACAAAGAATCGCAGTTGTGGTCCGTTTGATCGCAGCATTGACATTCAGATTAGTCGATTACGGCATAAGATTGAAAAAGACCATAAGAAACCGAACCTCATTAAAACAGTACGAGGTGGCGGTTATGTATTAGCAACAACTGTTAAAATGACCCAACAGACAGAAGAGGAACGTGTTGCAGCTCTATGAAACTAACCGAGCTCTCCAAATTTATTGGCAGTAAGGCGATATTGATAACATTGTCATTAGTGGTTGTTATTCATATCGGCATGATGTTCTATTATCTACAGAATAATCGCATCATGCGACAACAAGCCCGCAATGATGCGATTTCACAGAAAATCATTAATACGATTTTCCTGCTTCAGGCGATGCCTGTTGATGCACGCGCTAAAGCAATAGCCGCAACGGACGATCCTAACTTAAAAGCCTCACTCACGACCACACCAAAATGGCCATTGCGTTTTTACAACATATCGTTTTGGAATATTAACAAATCACTGCGCGATCATCTGAGCAATTTTACGCTTTCAATTCGCATGCACAAGAATCAGTGGCTCAATCTTAATGCAACGGAATATGCGCGATTATTTTCAGAGCAATTGATTTTTATTGCCATCGAGATATTTATATTTGCAACGTTATTGATATCGGCCTGGTCGATTAATCGCTTCACGCAACCGTTAGAAAATTTTAAAAAAGTTGCGGAACGTCTTGGCATTGACATAAACACCAAGCCCGTTGATATTTATGGCCCCTCTGTGGTGCGTGAGGCATCAGAGGCGATGAATAAGATGCAACAACGCATCGTTGATTTAATTAGTGATCGTACACAAGTGCTTGCTGCAATTTCTCACGACCTTCGCACACCAATTACTCGCATGAAACTGCGCAGTCAATTTCTAGAAGATGAATCACTGAGTGACAGCTACTCTAAGGATTTAGATGAAATGGAGCAAATGATTAATGAAACGTTGGCATTTGCTCGCGAAGACTGCAACAAGGAAAAGACCGTGTCATTTGACTTGGTCTCTATGCTACAAACGATTTGTGATGACATCCATGACATGGGACATGATATCGCTTTTAAAAACAAGCTGCATCGTGTGCGCTTTTCCGGCAGACCGCTTGCCATTAAACGCGCCATCACCAACTTAATTAATAATGGCATTCGCTATGGTAACAAAGTTATTGTGAGCTTAACGCAGCGCGCCAAATTGATTTATCTTTATATTGATGATGAAGGAGCTGGAATTCCTGAAGGTGATTTGGAACGTGTGTTTGCGCCTTATTATCGTCGCGAACAATCGCGCTCTCGTAATACTGGTGGTGTTGGCTTGGGTCTTGCGGTAACGCAAGATATTATTAAAGCACATCATGGTCGTATTGTTCTTAAGAATCGCAAGCCAAAGGGGTTGCGAGTTATTGTTGTGCTTCCAGCCACACCAACAAATCGTTAGGTGTTCCCATGCTTTATGGCAGCTGTACTCGCAAAGCCTGCTGTTCAGCTATGCTGGCATTTGACGTACAAGGCAAACAGAAGGTGAATCTTCAATATCATTCAAAATGACACATAGATGGGCAGTCAAAAACGAGGGTGTATCGGATGCAGCTGTACCCGCAAAGCCTGCTGTTCAGCTATGCTGGCATTTTGGAGGATAATGCGAGCGAGCAGCGCAGCGAACATTATCATTCAAAAGGCCACATAGATGGGCAGTCAAAAACGAGGGCTAATTAAATTAAGCGTCGCGAAGGATATCTCCGGTGATGGCGTCGCATATCTTAGTTGGCTTTGACAAACCACCCGTCTCTCCCGGCACAATATACGCGACCTTATCACCATAGGCCATTTTAGTGGTGTTGTAGTTCGCCGTTGGAATTTCACCACTCACATTAGCACTGGTCGACACGATTGGACCGCCATATACTTTGCAGATTTCTTGAATAATAGGATGATCACTAATGCGGAGCGCAACATTTTCATTATTACCACGAATCCACTCTGGCACTTCATGACTTGCCGGAAAAACCCAAGTAATCGGGCCTGGCCAAGTATTTTGAATCTGCCACAATAACATCGGTGAGATTTGTTGCGTCAGGCTTTCGACCTGTTCCCAATCTGCAGCTACTAAAATAAATCCTTTATAGAATGGACGATTCTTTAATTGCAGCAAGCTAGTAATCGCATCATGATTAAAAGGATCACAACCAAAACCAAATACTGATTCTGTAGGATAAGCAATAATTTTGCCTTGGCGCAAGGCCTGTGCAGCAGCTTTGATGGGATCAATAACATCCATGCGGATTAAACTCCAAGTCTGTCTCCACGCTACAGCTGGCTTTGAAGTTTCTCATTTGCCTGCTGTAGTGATTGGCGCTTTTTATCACGCGTAGCAGTCAGTTTAGCGCTTAATCCATCATCATGTAAAGCAAGAATTTGCGCAGCCAGAAAAGCCGCATTCTTAGCGCCCGCTTTGCCAATACTCGTGCAGGCTACTGGCGTGCCGCCAGGCATCTGCACAGTTGCCAACAATGCGTCCATACCCTTAAGGCTACCGGCATCTAAAGGAATACCTACCACAGGGCGAATTGTGTTGGCAGCCACTGCCCCTGCTAAATGAGCCGCCAATCCAGCAGCCGCAATAAATACATGACAACCACGCTGATCCGCATCCTTAACATAGGCCGCCGTCTTGTCAGGCGTGCGGTGGGCCGATAGGATATTCGCTTCAAAGCGAACTCCCAGTTCTTTTAAAGTATCCATACAGTGCTGCATGACTGGCAAGTCACTATCTGAACCCATTAAAATAGCAACAAAAGGGTTATTCATCAGTTTCTTCTCCTGTTTCATCAAGTTCATAAGGTTCTGCAAACTTACAATCCTGCTGCGGACAAACTTTTTCGGTACCACGCTTCTTAGTAGTTTTAACCGAGACAATAGGCCACTTACATAATGGACATGGCTCATTCAGTGGTTGATTCCAAATAGCATATTCACATTTAGGATAACGTTCACATGAAAAGAAAATCTTACCGCGGCGAGACTTACGCTGTAGAATGTTACCCTCTTTACATTTAGGACACTGCACGCCTGTGTCTTTTGGTTTCTCAAGCGGCTCCATAAATTTACAATCCGGATAACCGGTACAACCGATAAATTTTCCGTAACGGCCGTGCTTAATCACCAACGGTTTCTCACACTTCGGACAAGGACGATCTTCCAATATTTCAGGCTGATCAGACTCGCCATCGGAATTTAAATTACGCGTATAACTACAATCTGGATAAGCCGTACAACCAATGAAACGACCACGCTTTCCTAAACGTATTGATAATGGCGCATCACATTCAGGACACTTCTCATCCATTTTTTCTTGGGTCACATCACTGCGCTTAACATTCTCCTGAGTGTCATCGATGATTTTTTTGAACGGTGACCAAAAATTCTTTAGAACAGGAATCCATTCTTTATCGCCACGTGAAATCTCATCCAGCTCATCTTCCAGTCCAGCAGTAAACCCATAATCAACATATTGTGTAAAGTAATTCGTTAAGAAACGATTCACCACTCGACCCACATCGGTTGGCTTAAAACGCTTACTATCAACGTCGACATATTTACGATTCTTCAAGGTTGCAATAATAGATGCATAAGTAGAAGGTCGGCCAATATCATGGTCTTCTAGCGCCTTCACTAAACTTGCTTCTGTATAACGCGGTGGCGGCTCCGTGAAATGTTGTTCGCCACGAATTTCTTTTGCCTCAACCACTTGACCTTCTTCTAACACGGGCAGCAACTTCTCACCACCATCATCTTTTTTCTTATCGTCTTGATCCTCTTGATACACCTTAATGAATCCAGGGTTTGCAATAGTAGAACCGTTAGCGCGAAACACACTCTTGCCAGCGGTTAAATCCACCGCAACTGTATTCAATGTAGCTTCGATCATCTGTGAGGCGACCGTACGCTTCCAAATCAAACTGTACAACTTAAATTGCTCAATCGATAAATATTGTTTTACTTCATCTGGCGTACGCATGATGGAAGTTGGGCGAATAGCCTCATGTGCCTCTTGCGCATTCTTAGATTTTGTTTTGAAAACTCGTGGCACACTGGGAAGATCCTCTTTACCATAACGTTTTGTGACAAAATCACGAATCTCCTCAATCGCTTCTGCTGCCAGTGTAACGGAATCTGTACGCATGTAAGTAATTAAACCGACAGAGCCATCACCCACATCAATACCTTCATAGAGTTGCTGTGCAATCTGCATGGTGCGTGATGCTGAAAATCCTAGTTTACGCACACCTTCTTGCTGTAAAGTTGAAGTGATAAAGGGTGCTGTTGGATTGCGCTTGCGTTGTTTCTTGGTAACCTTAGTCACTGTTAACTTGCCATTTGCCGCTTTGCGGATCGCTTCTGTTACCTTATTAGACTGTTTCTCATCAGTAATGCTAAACTGCTCGATTTTCTCACCATTGTGTTCGATTAACTTAGCACCAAATTCTTGTTTCTCTGCAATAGCATCTGCATGTACTGTCCAGTATTCCTGCTTAACAAATTTTTCAATCTCAAGTTCACGCTCAACAATCATCCGTAACGCAGGACTTTGCACACGACCTGCCGACAATCCCGCACGAATTTTTTTCCATAACAATGGCGATAAAGTAAAGCCCACCAAGAAATCTAACGCTCGACGCGCCTGTTGCGCATTCACCAAGTCCATGGAAATTTCACGCGGGTTTTCAACCGCTTCTTTAATTGCTTTTTTGGTAATTTGGTGGAACACAATACGTTCAACAGTTTTGTTCTTCAAACCCTTGCGGCTCTCCAGCACTTGCTGCACATGCCAAGCAATGGCCTCACCCTCGCGATCGGGATCAGGCGCCAATAATAATCCATCGCATTTTTTTAATGCTTTAGCAATCGCATCAACATGACGGCGATTACGATCAATTTCTTGGTATTGCATTGCAAAGTCATGCTCGGGATCAACCGCACCTTCCTTCGGTACTAAATCACAAACGTGGCCATAAGACGCCATGACTTCATAGCCCTTACCTAAATATTTTTTGATGGTTTTTGCTTTTGCAGGTGATTCTACGATCACCAAGTACTTACCTGTCATTAATGAATGCCACCCCTGCTCTCATCCAATACTAGAAGCTCCATGAGGCTTAGTGCCGGATCACTTTTAGGCTGATTAAACAACACCATCAAAGTAACCCACTTTATCAAGTTGAGATCCACGCCTTCTTGCTCGAGCTGTATCACCTGATTGATAACAACTTCGCGCATATAGGGAGACAAGATACCTTGTCGCTCTAAAGAAAGAAGGAAATTTCGTGATTCGATATCCAGCATTTTGCACTCTTCCTCTGCAAAAACACGAATCGCTTGAGGTTGTTCATTCTTCGGCTGCGTGCTTTCTAAATCTGCTAAGTTGGTCAACCAGTTAAAGGCCTTATGAATAGTGGGGCGCCTAAAACCTATTTCTTCTAATTTGCTGATCAACTTCTCTTCATCATTTTCAACTTCACAATTC
>JAHZIV010000064.1 GCA_022601255.1 Gammaproteobacteria bacterium | reverse complement strand
GTGCCGTCATAATATCTACCCTATTTTAAAAACAAATGATTATACCCCACCACATTAATTTATCTATATTTCAATTAGTTATATTACCATAATAGCCCAAAATATCTATTTCCCACTTGACATATATCCCACCTATACTATAATATGTGCAATGACTTAACGTGAGGACAGCACCATGTCAGCCACTCCAAAAAAGGTAAAACCTGATATTAAAGGGCGCATCAGCCTTGGCAAGCTAGCCAAGGGCGTCAGCAGTTTTGCGGTCAGTAAAGATAGCGAAAACCGTATTATTCTAGTTCCTTATACTGAAATCCCCGCTAGAGAAAAATGGGTATATACTAACAAAAAAACCTTAAACAAACTCAAGCGCGGAATTGAAGATGCTGCTAATGAACGCACCTCATCTCTAGGTGATTTCACCCAGTATACAGAGGATGACTCTGAATAATGCCATTCTCATTGCAATTTACGAACGAAGCAAAAGACAATCTATCGGAATTAAATCATACTGCTTTAAAAAAAAGACTCAAGGCTGTTCGCAAAGCTTTAGGTTACTTACAAATTAATCCTCGTCATCCCGGTTTAAATACACATAAATTTACTTCTCTATCTGGACCCAATGGAGAAGACATTTTTGAAGCCTATGCCGAAAATAATACTCCAGGTGCATATCGTATTTTTTGGTTTTATGGGCCAAAGAAAAATGTAATTACCATCATTGCCATTACACCACATCCTTAAACCCAACCTAAAAATCGTAATCGATAATTAACGGCGCATGATCGGAGAACCATTTGTTTTTATAAACTTTCGCGCCAGTTACTTTATCTTTTAAACCCGGCGTGATGACTTGATAGTCAATGCGCCAGCCAACATTGTTCTCGCGCGCACGTCCGCGGTTCGACCACCAGGTATATTGCTCTGGTTTCTCATTAACAACACGGAACGCATCGACAAAACCTACTTTATTGAATACATCATCAAGCCATGCGCGCTCCTCTGGCAAACAACCAGAATTTTTTTGATTAGATTTAAAATTTTTAATATCAATTTCTTTATGCACAATATTCCAATCACCACAAATAATAAATTCTCGCCCCGATTTAATTTGCTTCTTCAGCACCTTCATATAATAATCCATAAATTCAAACTTAATTAATTGACGTTCTTCTTTACTGCTACCAGACGGCAAATAAATAGATACGACACTTAGATTACCAAAGTCCGCCTGAATGTAACGACCTTCCGTATCGGCATGATGCCAACCCAATCCCGTCGTCACCTTATCAGGCTCTTGACGCGAATAAATACCCACACCGCTATAACCTTTCTTTTCCGCATCATGAAAATGGCAGTGGAACTCCGAGGGACGGTATAGATCATCAGGCAAATGTGCCATCTGTGCTTTTGTCTCTTGCAAACAAACAACATCCGCCTTCTGACGCTTGAGCCAATCATAAAAGCCTTTCCGACCCGCTGCCCGAATACCATTCACATTATATGAAATCACTTGCATCTCAACCTCCAATCAAACTAAAATCCATCATACCAGCCTGACTAGCCGAGACAATCCAGTAATGCATGTATTAGTGATCAAAACTTCATCAATGGGTGATGTACTCCACACACTGCCAGCCCTGACAGATGCAGGAAACCATTTTCCTGACATAAAGTTTGACTGGATCGTCGAAGATGCATTTGCAGAGATTCCCAACTGGCATCCTCTTATCAACAAGACCATTTCCATTAAAATGCGTCAATGGAAGAAACACCCTGTTGATGTTGCCAAATCTGGTAAAGTAAAAAGTTTTTTATCGCGCCTGCGCAGCAAGCAATACGATCACATCATCGATGCGCAAGGTTTACTAAAAAGCGCTTTCTTTAGTTTTATCTGCAAGGGCAAAACGCACGGATTGGATTTTCATTCTGCACGTGAGAGCCTTGCATCAATTTTTTATGATGACAAACACACTATTGATCCAGGCCAACATGCCATTATTCGCACGCGAACGCTGTTCGCAAATGCATTGGGCTATACACTTCCTAACACTGACCCTGATGCTAATATTCAAGCACAAAAGTTTTCAGTGCCCGATATTACACTGAAACAGAAATACGTTGTGTTATTAACAAATACCACCTGGGCCACGAAACATTGGCCTGAAGCATATTGGGTCGACCTGACTCAACACCTTGCGTCACTCGGCTATCATTTATACTTACCCTGGAATACACGCCTCGAAAAACAAAGGGTAGAACGCATCAGCCAACATGCAGAGAATGCGACGGTATTGCCACACTGCACGCTAAGTCAACTGGGGTCTATCATGCTCGATGCAGAAGCCGTCATCGGTGTCGACACGGGCCTGGGTCATTTAGCAGCTGCCTTAAATGTACCGAGCATTTCGCTTTATGGACCGACTGACCCGAAACAAGTAGGCACAGTGGGTAAACAACAACGGCATTTATGTGCCGCTTTTGAATGTGCGCCTTGTAGGTTAAAAAAATGCAACTATAACAAACCTGCGTGCACTGCACCCGCTTGTTACAGCAGCCTAACCCCCAGTCGCGTCAAGCAAAGTTTTCAGCAGTTAATCAAAGAAGCAGCTTATAACTAGCACGCTGGAGCAGCTGGAGCAGGGGCAGTTGGAGCTGGAGCAGCTGGAGCAGCCGCCGCAGCTTCATCAACCGCAAGAGCAGGCTCAAAAAATCCTGCATGGGGGGCTCTCGTTGCCACCGACCCTGAATCAGGAAGCAGTACTTTATGAGCATAGCGCTTAAGTGCTGGGCTGACATCTTTAGAAGAATGTAGAGTCTCCGCAAGTGCCCGCTCACTGTTTACGCCATCAACAAACGCATTAAACTTCCTTAAATCTCCTTCAACAGCAGCAAAAAATGCTTCCACATCTCTTTGCTCTTTAAATTCCAATGCTTTTCTCCCCGCACCAAGAGACTCACCGGAAACAGTCGCGCGCCTCATAAGCGCTATCGGATCAGCCCCATCAGCCCTCTCCCCTGGAGTGGTAAACCAACAATCTTCAAATATTAAAGCACCGTCGCTACCAACCCCAAAAACAGCGCGTAATTTCGGCTCATAGCCACCCTCAAAAGGTTCCAGTGGTGGCGAATCAATTTCTGGATCAGAAGGAATATACTTAAGTTGCGCATCAATTTTTGGATCATGAGAAACAAACTCTTGTACCAATACCCCTTGCGACGGGCGACCTTGATTTCGCTTAAATTGATCTAAATAAAGGTCCAATAGAAAACGAATATCCTGATCCTCAATTTCAGGGCAACCTACAATACCATTAGAAGAAATATCCTGACCCTTAACTGCAGCAGCAGGGGCAGGAGCGGCAGCAGGAGCAGGAGCAGGAGCAGGAGCAGCAGCAGGAACATCCTTATGCAAATCAATCATCGACCGAACAGCTTTCTCTAAAACAGCTGTCTCCCGAAAAACCGCCAAACACTTACCATAGTCATGAGCTATAGGAGCAAGACCATCTAACCTCAGAACCATATCAAAAATCGTTTGCTCTATAATATTAAAGAGCAACAAATATTTTCTAACTTCAGATTTAGGCAAAACAAAACAACCTTCTGCACCACTAGAATTGACAGGCTTAATAATAAAACGATCAGCATCATCAAACGTTTGTAGAAATCTTTCTATCTCATCCAGGTGCTCTTGCTCAAGCAATTTCCCAGTCTCATACTCTTCCAACCCCCTCAGAGGGTAAAATGATTGCCTAGGCACCTTAAGACCTAGGTGTTGAGCCACTGCAGCAAAAATAACTTTATCGTCAAAATACTTAGAAAACACTGGATTAGTAATGGGTATCCGACAGGATGGCACCTGTTTTTTTATTTCATGAGCAAGCTCGTAAGTTAATGGCGATTTATCACCAGAATCCACAATGAAAACAGTTTTACGAGATAATGCCTTTAAAATATCTTCATACTTTGCACTTCCTCTACTAGCCCGGGCTCCTTTAAGATACGCTAATAAACTCTGAGGGTGAATAAGAAATACTTTTTTAACCTTATGATAGCCCTGCGAATGCATAATTTTTAGGGCACTCTCGGATCCACCCTCATACTCCTGAGTAGGAGTAAACATTATTGAAACCAAGTTAGGTCCTAACTGGTTCGCTAGGCGTTCAGATAGTGAATCCCTCTCCTTCGCACTGTCGGGTTGCTTCACAAGTGAAGATCTAAATGGATCCATCAACTCTAATAGCACTGGACCATCAGGGCCAAACTTATAGTCACCACCAATATTATACTTTATCACCGAATCCTCTGTACCTGATGCCGCTGCTGCGCGCCGAGATTCTCGTTTATGCTTGGGATGAGCGTTGTTTCCGCGTTTTTTTGGTGGCATATTCTCTTCTCCTGCAATTTATTTTATTGCAATAATATATGAGCGTCATATAGGTGTCAACTTACTTAAAAAAGCGCTGCTTCAGCCATAATGCCGGGCCTGATAATATATATAATGAGAACAACGCAAACAGCACATCTGGCGCATCATAAAAGATAATTACAAACACTAACATGATAGCGATAATAACCAAAAACGGCACCTTGCCACGCACATCGATATCTTTGTAACTACGATAAGGTAATGTACTGACCTTCAGCAGCCCAACCAATGCCGTAATAACCGCCACAACGATCGCCACTATTTGGCCATTCAAATGATAGATACTGCCAATCCAAATCAGTCCCGCTATAAAACCCGCTGCTGCCGTGGTGGTAATGCCTCGTGAATAGCGCTTGTCTTCATTTTCTGACTGGGAATTAAAACGCGCCAAACGCAGTGCTGTACAGGTCGTGTAGATGAAGGCAATCAGCCAGCCCGGCTTACCTAATGAAAACAGTACCCAGCTGTACAAGACCAAGGCCGGCGCCAAACCAAAGCAGACCATATCGGACAAACTATCCAGCTGCGCGCCAAACTCACTCTGGGAATGCGTCATCCGCGCCACACGGCCATCGAGACCATCCAATAGCATCGCAATATAAATCGATATCGCAGCGCTATCAAAGTAGCCCTTCATCCCAGAAATAATCGCATAAAAACCACAAAACAATGCCCCTATCGTAAGCAGATTTGGCAATAGATAAACCCCGCGACGTGGCTTCTGTGGTTGTGATAGGTGATCGGTCATTTGATAAAGTTTAGCGGAAATAACTAAACTTTGCTATAATCCGGCACAAAATGTAGTTGGACTGCCTTATTGGATGCAACACCTTGATTTATGATGATCGTCACCCTTGTGGGCTTGTTTCTCACAGGTGATATATTACTCAGCATCAATCTGTTAAACTGAACAATAGTGCACAATAACCAAAAAACCCAAATGACACTACTGGATTATGAGCGATAAAGATAAAAAAATAATCATCGAAGGCGTCACCAACAGTGGCGAGACCTTCCGACCAAGTGATTGGGCAGAGCGCATGAGCGGCAAACTATCTACGTTCCGCAAGCGTCGCATCCACTACTCTCCATTATTACAACCCTCCGTTCGTGACGGACATAAATGTGTGGTTCTCGATCCCAACCTAAAAAAGTCAAACCCCGAGCTTTATCAATCCATCTTAGACTTTGCTAAAAACAATCAACTGAAGATCTGTAAAGAAGATGATGAAGATGAAAAAAACAACGACGCCTAAATCAGAAGAGAAGCTGCCTGCTGAAACCATATTCTCAACAGGTGATCAGCATTTTTTAAACCTACTCAAAGACATTGATGAAGCTACGGAGAGTATTGAGCTCGAAACTTATATCTTTCAAAAAGACGTACTCGGAATTCGCATCGCTGCTGCACTGGCTGACGCTGCTGCACGTGGTGTTAAAGTACGCGTGCTAGTAGACGGCGCGGGCACACCATACTGGAGTGCACAGTTCGCTAAAAAATTAGAAACAGCCGGCGCAGAAACACGCGTGTTTCACCCATTTCCTTGGCAACTGTGGAATTGGAGTCGCGCTGTCATCAAACTTCCCACACTGCTCAAAGGCATTTATTTGTTGCTAAAAGCAAACTATCGCAACCACCGCAAGGTATGCATCATCGATAACAAAATTGCCTACATCGGTAGCATCAATATCACCAAGTGCCATCTTGCTAAAGATCAAGGTGGTGACGCCTGGCGTGACATTTCAGTACGTCTTTGCAATACCGATTTAAAACCATTATCAAAAGCATTTAATGCTGCATGGTCACACCGCACGATTCGCGAACGTTTGCGAGAAGCTTTTCGTCAGATCCGACTAGACCCAATTATTCGCCTTAACCACACGCGTCACCGGCGTCGTATTTTATATAAGAATTTATTACGTAAAATTACCAACTGCCGTGATCGCATCTGGATTACCAATGCTTATTTCGTGCCGGATAACTTTTTATTACGTAAATTGCGCGAGGCAGCCAAGTCTGGTATTGATGTTCGCATCCTTCTGCCCAAGAAATCAGATGTGGCTGTTATGCCATGGACCTCTTCGACATTTTACTATAGTTTGTTAAAGGCAGGCGTGAGAATCTTCGAATATTTGCCCAGCAACCTACATGCAAAACTATTAATTCTGGATAATTGGATGCTGCTAGGATCCAGTAATTTAAATCATCGCAGTTTATTGCACGACCTTGAGGTGGATATCAATGTCCGGGCTGATCAATCCAAAGAAGTGCTAGAACATCAATTTCTAGAAGACTTAAAACATTCTAAAGAGATGATGTTTAATACTTGGAAACAACACCGTCCCTGGCTACAACGCTTTATCGGCCGCTTGATGCTTTATCTTAAATATTGGATCTAACAACACTTCCCGTCATTGCGAGCAAATCTCCCGTCATTGCGAGCGCAGCGAAGCAATCTATACAGTCAGACATCTACTCTCTAGATTGCTTCGCTACGCTCGCAATGATAGAGGTACCAGTCCTCGCAATGACAGACAACTTATGCCCTACCTAACAGGAACAAAGCCTTTATCTGCGGGAGCAGTCTCACCTGCTTCATTCCCTTTAGCTGAATGACCGAGTCTCTGGCTTGCCGTTGAGGCAACACTTTTAACCGTTTCCCAAGCATGATCACGAACATGCGGCACAAACCCTGCCAAAATAAACCCTAGGCCTTTACCCAGCATGACGGCATCACCAATACTGTCCACGTCATAAATGAGATACGGACTTGCCAAGACAAACCCTAAAAGCGCAAGCTCCATCTGATACGCCTTAAGTGAGTTTACTATCTCAGATGTTGTGGGGGCAGCCGTTGCTCCAAGCTGAGCCATAATAGGCCTTTTCAGCAAAGGATAAAGCCCTCCAATCAACGAGGCGATTCCAATACCATAGGTATAACCATCATTGACCGTTTCCATCTCAAAAATGAAATAAGGACTCGCCGCAAAAAATCCAAAAAGCGCAAGTTCGGCATAAAATGCATCTTGCTTCCTGAGCTGAGCTAAGTTCTTTGGTGCCATATGAGCCTCCTTTTATATTTTCAATACGAGTAGTCAATTAGTCCAGGTGCCACAACATACTATACCGCAGCAAATACGGATGCAATTTATTTTTCAGTCAAAAATTTAAGCGATAACTAATAGAACATAACCCACATAACAGGCCAAAAGAATCACACCTGAAACACGCCCCAACCTCATACGATTTGGTGGTGACACTGACAATATCCACAGCAGAATGGTTAGCCCGATCATCACCGGAAGATCACGATGCAACAAACCTTTAGACACAACCGAAGGCGCAATCAACGCCGGCATTGCTAACACGGCCAATATATTAAAAACATTCGAGCCAATAATATTCCCAATCGCCATATCATGCTGCTTACGTCGTGCCGTAATAATAGTCGCCGCCAACTCTGGCAATGAAGTACCCACAGCCACAACCGTTAAACCAATTACCAAGTCACTAATATGCAGCCAACGCGCGAAAGCCGATGCCGAATACACGATTAATTCAGAACTTGCAAACAATAACAACAAACCAAATACCCACCAAGCCAACGCTACAGTGAATGTCATACTGGATTTGTCCGAGAAATCTTTCACCTCATCAATCGCCGCGTGCTCCATCGTCTTATCTTTAGGGAGGAAGTACATCAGAAACCATAAATACAAGAACAGAATGATGAGAAAAACTACGCCATCAAATCTTGTCAAATGCCCGCTCAGCAGCATCAAACTCACAATAACAGAGATAATTAATAAAAATGGAAACTCGCGTTTCAATAGCGTAGAACGAATCATGATCGGCGCTATTAAAATAGTGAGACTGATCACCAACGCAATGTTAGTAATACAAGAACCCACCGCATTACCAATTGCCATATCCGGTTTATGATGTGCCGATGCGATAATTGCAACTACAATTTCAGGAAAGGTCGTACCAAATCCAATCAACACAACGCCGATTAATAAAGGTGACATGCCAAAGCGTTTGGCAACCCCAACGGAGCCGGCGATAAAACGCTCAGCACCCCAGCCTAACAGAGTACACCCAAACAAGAACTCCAGAAGAACCCACCATGTCATGACATCATTCCTTGTACATGAAACAATCGAAAACGGAAATATAAGTCTAGCACAAAACCACAGTCAGGCGTTATAATAATCACCTCGTAAAAAATCACAAAATAGGGAGCTCTGACACCATGCTAAATTCATTGAAAATCATTTTACTCACATTGATAGCGCTAACTTTTTGTCTCACTACTGCTTATGCCTATCCCAAAAAACCCACGCACAAAGCAACACAAACAAAATGCTCGCGTTGCCAAGCTTCGTATAAATCTTGCATGAAACGGCGCTGTAGGCACGTAACCAAGCGCCACAAAAAAAGTTGCACCCACACGTGCATAAAAGCTCACAAACAATGTCACGGTAAATATTGCAAATGATACAGCATAAAAAAAGCTACCCCTGGATCATCTGGATTCTCACTGCTGGATTTTTCTTCGCAGAATACTTTGCACGTGTCTCACCCAGCGTCATGGTACCCGAGTTGATGCGAGCCTTTCAGGTCAATGCATTTAAACTAGGTTCACTGTCTGCATTTTTCTATTATGCTTATGTCTCCATGCAGATTCCTGTCGGTGCTCTGGTTGACCGTTTTGGGCCACGACTCTTGTTGTCAGTCATGGCGGCACTTTGCGGTTTTAGTTGTTTATTATTCTCTTGGACACACAGTTTAGGTGTTGCCGAATTATCCCGATTTTTAATGGGTTTTAGTGCGGCCTTTGCATTTGTTGGTGCACTTAAGTTAGCAAGCATCTGGTTTGCCCCTTCTCGATTTGGTTTTATTGCGGGCGCCACACAAGCACTCGGCATGCTAGGTGCCGCCGTTGGCGAAGGCCCGGTCTCTGTGCTCGTACATCATATTGGTTGGCGTGATACCTTGCAATTAATTGCCATTGTATTATTAGCCTTATCTTTATTAATCGTCTTGATCGTGCGTGATAACCCTAAGAACTGGCAAGCAAAAGAAAAAACTGTGCGTCAATTTTCGATGCTCTCAGGACTCATTAAAGTTTTAAAAACACCGCAAACGTGGGTCAATGGCATTATCGTTGGTTTTTTGTATGCACCAACGGCTGCCTTTGCGGAGTTATGGGGCGCGAATTATTTACATCATGTTCATCATATAGGTGCTGAGGTTGCCGCAACTGCAGTCGGCATGATTTTCATTGGCTGGGCGATTGGCAGCCCGATTGCGGGTTGGATCTCCGATCGTATTCAACGCAGGAAACCCATTATTATGACCTCCATTGTTTTAAGTGCCGTCATGCTTTCAATCACTTTATACATGCCTAATATTTCAGAGACAGCGCTGTTTGTATTGTTATTTCTCTATGGTTTATTTAATGTTGGTGTTGCAACCTCTTATGCCGTTGCCGCAGAAATTATTCCGCGTAACATTGCGGGCACCTCGATGAGTTTTGCTAATATGGCGTCGGTGCTGATTGGTGCTTGCTTTCAACCCATTATCGGCAAGATTCTCGATAGTCTCTGGAGCGGTCAAATGCAAAACGGTATTGCTGTTTACAGTAGTCATGACTATCAGATGGCGATGTTGACGTTGCCGTTGTGTTTTGTCATCAGCCTGATCGCCAGCTACTTCTTAAAAGAAAGCTTTAGTAATAAGCCCTCGTAATCGTCTGCTCATCTATGTGTCATTCTTAACAGACCCCGATAGCAATAATCCCAGGGCTATTCACGTTTATGAAAAAGCTGGTTTTAAAAGGGTTGGAACCTACCAAATCAACAAAGGCGTATTTAAAGGTCACGATAACTTCTTAATGCTCAAGAAAATACCTTGATTTAAATCTGTACCTATACATAGGTATAGATTTATGATAATCTGTGCTTATATATAGGTACAGATTTATGAATAAACTTGGCATGCTAATCGATGAATTTAGAGAATCTCTAGATTTATCATATAATTACACAGAAAGGGCTAGCATTAAGTTTGCTAATATTGAGGGTAAAATCAAGGTGGCTATCGGTATGCGCCGTGCTGGTAAGACCGTTGCATTACTACAGCAAGTGCAAAAACTCATCGCAAAAGGAGTTGCCCCAGAGCAAATACTATTTATTGATTTTGAAGACGATCGCTTATTGCCAATGGGGCAATCGGAACTCGCTCAATTAATCGATGCATTCTATCAACGCTACCCAGAAAACCATGATCGCCAATGTTATATCTTCCTAGATGAAATCCAGAATGTTGATAATTGGGCATTAGTCGTGCGCCGTTTTTTTAATAATAAGCGATTGCAAATTTATTTAAGCGGCTCTTCAGCAAAGTTACTCAGTAAAGAAATTGCCAGTTCTCTGCGAGGACGCTCTATTGCAACAGAAGTATGGCCATTTAATTTCCATGAATATTTAGCACATCAAAAATTAACCCTACCAAAAAAGTCAGCATCAACCAAAGCAAAACATCAATATCGAGCACTTCTAGAAAAATATTTAAACGTTGGTGGTTTTCCAGAAGTCGTTTCATTAACAGAAGAAGACCGAGCTCGTGTGCTACAAGACTACGTAAGCGTTGTCATTCTACGTGATATCATTGAGCGATATAACATTAGCAACATTGAATCTATTCGTTATATGATCAAAACATTACTAAAAAATGCAGCCACACCCTTTTCAATCAACAAATTTTATAATGATATTAAAAGCCAAGGTTTCACAATAGGTCGCAATACATTATATGATTATTTAAGTTATATTGAAGATGCTTACTTAGCATTCACTGTGCCTTTATATGATGCCTCATTACGTAAAGTTAACACTAACCCACGGAAAACATATTCTATTGATACCGGTTTAATCAATACTTATATTTTTGGATTTTCTAAGAGCTATGGGCAATTATTTGAAAATCTAATTTATATTGACCTAAGAAGACGCCAACATGAAATCTATTATTATCTTACTAAAGAACGTTATGAAATCGATTTTGTAACCCGATCTGCCACAGGAGATATGAAATGTTATCAAGTGGCCTGGGATTTAGAGAACTCAGAAACCATGCAACGAGAACAACGCGCACTGGATGCTGCAGAACAAGAACTCGGTATTAAAGGCATCATTATAACACCTGATAATTATTTAGATTTTTTAGATAACAAAATATAATTATTTACTAAAAACCAATTTATCGTTCTTGTGCGCCACCTTAATGGTATCATTTGGAGCAAACTTGCCGGATAAGATATCTTCCGCCAATGGATTCTCAAGATATTGCTGCACCGCACGCTTTAAAGGCCGTGCACCATAAACAGGGTCATAACCCACTTTTGCAATAAAGTCTAAGGCCCCTTTAGCAACATCAAGATGATAATCCTTCTCTGCCAAACGCTTTTTGATATTCTCTATTTGGATCTTTGCAATCGATGCAATTTGTTTTTCACCCAGCGCATGGAACACTACCGACTCATCAATACGATTGATAAACTCCGGCCTAAAGTGCTCGCCCACCACTTCCATCACCGCTTGCTTCATCTTATCGTAATCTTCACCCTTAAAATCTTGAATCAAGTGCGAACCTAAATTTGAAGTCATCACGATTACCGTATTCCTAAAGTCCACCGTGCGCCCCTGACCATCCGTCAAACGCCCATCATCCAACACCTGCAATAAAATATTAAACACATCGGCATGTGCCTTTTCTACTTCGTCCATCAATATCACCGAATAAGGACGACGGCGTACTGCTTCTGTCAAATAACCACCTTCCTCATAACCGACATACCCCGGAGGCGCACCGATCAAACGTGCCACCGAATGCTTCTCCATAAACTCCGACATATCGATACGCAACATCGCCTCTTCCGTATCAAACATAAAAGCGGCTAATGTTTTACAAAGCTCAGTTTTACCAACACCGGTCGGACCTAAAAACAAAAATGAACCAATGGGACGATTCGGATCTGATAACCCTGCACGACTGCGACGAATCGCATTCGCAACCGCACTCACCGCCTGCTCCTGGCCGATCACACGACCGTGTAACACCTTTTCCATATCTAATAACTTTTGTTTTTCGCCTTCCAACATTTTAGAAACTGGAATATGCGTCCACTTAGAAACCACTTCGGCAATTTCTTCATCGGTAACACGATTACGCAATAAGGTATTTTTCTGCGGTTTATCTTCTGCTTGCTGCGCTGAAGCTAACTTTTTTTCTAAATCTGGAATCGTGCCATACTGCAGTTCTGACATACGCGCCAGATCGGAAGCGCGGCGTGCCGCGTCAAAATCTAAGCGCGCCTGCTCCAACTCCTCTTTAACTTGTTGCGCACCTTGCAAATTGGCTTTTTCAGATTTCCAAATCTCTTCAAGATCCGCAAACTCTTTTTCATGTTGTTTGATTTCTGTTTCAAGGTCTGCCAGACGTTTCTTGGAGGCATCGTCTTTTTCTTTTTTCAATGCCTCACGTTCAATTTTAAGCTGAATTAAACGCCGTTCCAAACGATCTAATTCAACCGGCTTTGAATCCATTTCCATCCGAATCTGACTCGCCGCCTCATCAATCAAGTCGATCGCCTTATCTGGCAAGTTACGATCGGTAATATAGCGTTGCGATAATGTTGCTGCTGCTACAATAGCAGGGTCAATAATCTCGACACCATGATGCACCTCATATCGCTCCTTCAAACCACGCAATATAGCAATGGTATCTTCAACACTCGGCTCATCCACCAATACTTTCTGAAAGCGACGCTCTAACGCCGCATCTTTTTCGATGTATTGACGGTATTCATCTAAGGTCGTCGCACCGATACAATGCAATTCACCACGCGACAAGGCTGGCTTCAACATATTGCCCGCATCCATCGAGCCTTCGGCCTTACCCGCGCCCACCATGGTATGAATTTCATCGATAAAGAGAATCACCGAGCCTTCTTGTTTTGACAAATCACTCAATACCGCCTTCAAACGTTCTTCAAACTCGCCACGAAATTTAGCACCTGCAATCAAGGCACCCATATCTAACGACAACAAACGCCGATCGCGTAAACCTTCCGGCACCTCGCCATTCACAATACGCTGCGCCAAACCCTCTACAATAGCCGTTTTACCCACACCAGGCTCACCAATTAACACCGGATTATTTTTGGTGCGACGCTGCAATACTTGAATAGAACGGCGTATCTCATCATCACGCCCGATCACTGGATCTAACTTACCGAGCTCGGCGCGTTCTGTCATGTCGATACAATACTTTTCGAGTGCCTTACGATTTTGTTCTGCATTTTGATCCTTCACACTTTCTCCTCCGCGTATACCTTCAATTGATTTTTTTAAAGCACTTTTAGTAACTTTTGCTTTTGTTAAAATTTCTTGTAGCGCCGTTTTAGAGCCCATGACAGCTAATAGAAAGAGTTCTGAAGAAATGTATTCGTCACCATGATCCTTGGCTTGTTTGAATGTCATGTTGAGCAGTCGCGATAAATCATTCGAAACGGCCACATCACCCTGCGCCCCTTCCACCTTTGCAATACGCAAAATAGCTTGTTCCAACTCATCGATCAATTTCGACATATCGGCGCCTGCCTGTTGTAATAGTGGCGCGACACTGCCGTGCTCTTGCGAAATCATGGCTTTCAATAGGTGTACTGGCTCGATAAATTGATTTTCATTCTCAATTGCAATACCCTGCGCATCCGCCAAAGCATTCTGGAACATATTGGTAAATTTATCCATTCTCATCAGGCTCAACTCCATAAATTAAGGACCTAGTCCTTAAGATTAGGGCAATTGAGAAAGATTTCAAGTAAAATTGCCAGGCAATTTTAGGCGGGACCTGGTGCTGCCGGTGCTGGTGCTGCTGCCTCTCCTGCTGGTGCCGCTGCCGCTGCCGGTGCTGCCAACATCCCCCCAGCTACCAATGCCTGTATTTCTGCGGGCCGTACAGCAGCTTCTGCCGAAGAATCTACATCCAGACTGGCTAACAACTTATAGAACTTATGAATTTCTCCAAACAACCGGATCTCAAGAATATCTTGTCCCGTTTTCTGATCGACCCCACGAACAGAACCGATACCATGTTGATCTAACAATTCACTTGCTTTAACAATAAAGTCTGGATCACTGGATAAATAACGTAATGCATATGCTTCTTTATTTGACTCCAAGTCAACTTGATCTGCACAACCTAGTTGAGTTGGGTACGACGATAACTTCTCAATTAATTCATCAAAGATGCGTGTTTTCAGCATATAAAGCGCATAGGCTTGGCGAGTTGCTGGAATACGAAACATCTTTTTATCTCCCTCTACATCTTCGATAGAGAAATCAATTTCATGCATCTCAAACAATGTCCTCAATTGAGCAATAGACTCAGCATCATTGGTCACATAATGCAATTCACGCACCGCATCACTGTAACTTAATTCAGCTTCCTCATCTTGGGAATCGGGCATTATGCATTGTAGCGCCTCACATAAATCTGAGACAAGACTCTTCTGATGCTCAATAACAAATGGGAACGACTGAGGCGCATAACTTGCAAACTCAAATGATGCCTTAAAATAGCGCTCACTATCATCCCAGTTTTCAAATCCTCGTTTCTTGATTTGGTCAAGCAGATTTTTATAATACTTAAAAAAAGCTTTTGCAGAAAGCACCCGATCAGGATCAAATGTCAGACGCTTACTCCCAAAATTTGAATACACCACCTCAGAGAATCTATCGAGCAAACAGGCAAAAACCATAGGGTTATCTCTTTTCGGATCATCTCGTTCCAGTAATGCAATCACATTATCAATATCTATATTAGGCAGTACTCCTGCCGTCATCATTTCATTTTCACATTTCATTTCTTTCTGAAAATCTGTTGGCTCAGGCAATAGAAATCCATCTGGGCATTCCAGCAATGCTGCTGCCTCTTCAACACTTTTACCATAAAGCGGACTACCCGGATAACACACGATACGAATAACAGAAGTGCGAACCTGACCATTAAATTTGTCTTGATGGGGTGCAAAATATTCATCATTGCTGATTGCTCTATGATACAGCGTAATGACATGCGCATCATCACCCAGTGCTTTAAAAAACTCCTCCTTCAAGCAGCCACCTGAATTGGGGCCAATAATCATGGCATGAGAGCCAGACGTCTTCGCTTGACTCAATATCTCACGCAACTCATCCGCCATATCAGGACGCGGCCATGAGCATACAAAGAGTTGACGCTGTTTTTCTGCTGCATGCGCATGCTCTTCAGCAACCTCTGCGACAGACTTTCTCTCAACCACCATGTTTTTAACTACTGGAATTGTCTCTGCAAATGAGTCAGTCGCACGTACATGAATAGCAGGATCCGCTAGCGAATGCTGAATCAGCGCCTCCAATATACTCGCCCCCGAGCCCAGACCCGTTACACCAGATGACTCCGTAAGCTTTGCTAAATTACAAATAAACGCTACCAGCTCTCTCGTAGGAAACTCATGCAACTCAATACGTTTCTTTTTAGCATGAAGATCAAATTTTCCTTCTGTGCGCCTTATCTTCTCTCGTAATTCTGAAGGCAACTTAGATAACTTCTTCGCAATGAACCATTGAGCAACCTCAACACTGACTCTGCGATCTAAAGGTAATTTAACTCCCTTCTCATCTAACGTACTCTGACTGTCCTCAAGCATTCTAGAAAACTTCTCAAGCCAATCTGGCACACCATGTGGCCACGTCATTAATCTATGCACCTCATTAGCGGTTCCACCATTAGTTTCTGCACGTATCATTGCTTCAACCGCATCCACAGATACCTTCTCTGGATGCTTCTTCCAGAACTCCACAAAATCATTAGGGGTGCCACACAATAAAACATCTCTTAAATCTGTGAACTCTTTTTGTTGTGCTGCTGCGGCTGAAGCTCTTTTCTTTCTTCTACTAGTCGGCATAATGATGACTCCAATTGATGACAGTATTGTAAATTTTGTGTAAAAATATCATACTTGCCATATTCGCACAACTTATAAACATTAAAACCGCGTACAAATTCTTAAGAGGGAGCATCATCATGCGTTTCCCGGTGTATTAAGTGTTGATATCTGATGCAAGATCAAAAGAAGGCAGTTGTAAATGGTAAGCTGGGTAAAATTACCAGGCAAGCCTTATTGCCTGGTAATTCCTAGGTTCATCTCGGCGCTGACAACGGTGTCACAGAACCATCAATCACTGCATCTGCTGCAAGAACATCTCCAGTTTGCCACATACTGCCAGGATGACCCACTACCGCCGCTGAACTCAATGCTGCTGGTTCTGGAGCTGGAGCCGCTGCAGCATTATCCGCTACATCACCTGACAATGCTTGTGATGCCAATTTTTTAAGTGACCCACACCCCAAACTAATCTTCTTAAACTGATCGAATGTTGGAATTTGAAGCACATACGTACCATTTGGCTGACAATCACTACATGAAAAATCTATATTTAATTTTCTTAGAAGTGCCTGCGCCATATCCACAAAGTCCTTGTCGCGTGTTACATAGAATGCCATTTTTTTCTTTTTAGCATGCCTTATTGCAACACCGTCAGAGGGCTTTTGAGCAATGCAGCCCCATAGTGACTGTAATATGCCAAATATTTCTTTTGAGAGCCTCTGCTGACTTTCTTTAACGCATTCAAACCTTTGTGGTGCTTGGGATATAAAAAGATATAGCATTTCTAAATCCTTTTGAGACCATAGATGACTGATAACATCTTTAAATAATGTTTCCGCATCTAGAACCTCATCTGAGCTGAATGCATTTTTCTCCTTCTTTGGGTTTTTTATAAAAGATATAGTGCCATGTAACTCTTCCAATACTGTTTTATTATCCCTATGAGGGTCATCCTCTTCTAGCAATGAGAGCACAAATTTAAAATCGTAATTTGGCAAAAACCCTACAGCTAATGTGTCATTGACCACCTTCAAGTTCTTAACGCCTTCAGAGGGCAAATCTAATAAAAATGATTTAGAGATCTTCAGCAATTCTGCCGCTTCTTCAAAAGATTTGCCATAAAGTGGACTACCAGGGTAACAAATCACATGGATACTAGAATTTCTAACGTTACCATCAAATCTATCTTGATGAGGTGCAAAATATTCATCATTACCAATAGATTTATGACAGAATGAAATAACATGTGCATCACCACCTAGACTTTCGTAAAAAGTCTTTTCCAAGCAACCTCCTTTATCATCACCGATAATAATTGCATGAGAGCCAAACCTGCGCGTATCATCTAATAACTTCTGAAGTACACCTCCCATTTCTTTACGAGGCCATGAGCTAACGAAAAGATAGCGTTGTGCAGCTCTGCCTACCTCACATTCTGCATGAACCTCTGCATAAATCTCTTCAACTGACATTCTCTCAACAGCAATACTTTTAACGGTTTCAATTTTTTCTGCAAAAGAATCTGTAGCGCGTATACGAGTATCCGTTTTTCCAAATTTTGTCTCTAAAATATGCTTAGTCAAAACTTCCAGTATACCCGAACCAGAGCCAATCCCTCTTACACAGGTTGGCTCGGTAAGCATTACTAAATTACAGATAACATCCATCAACTCAACAGTGAGAAATTCAAAAAGCATAAGCTTTTTTTCAGGAACAGGGCGCACTACTCTAGATGCAGCATTCAACTTTAGCTGAACCCCCAATGATAACGTAGGCCACATCTTACGGCGGTATTTACCAGCAACCCCAAGATCACAATAATAGTCCATGGGCACTCCAGGAATTCTTTCATCTTGCAGTATTTTTAATGTCTTCGGTATCCATGATGGTACGGGTACTCCGCTTTTTGTAAGCAACCTCCTAACTTCACAGATTGTGCCACCATTGGGCTGTGCACGCACCATCGCTTCAACAGCTTGTTGCGAAACCAGCTCTGGATGGCCTACCCAAAATTCAACAAACTCATCAGGGGTACCCTTTAACAAAACGTCCCTTAATGTTTCGAATTTTTCTGGTGCTGGTGCCGCTGCCTCAGATGTATATTTTTTCTTATGTTTCTTCTTCCCCATATACCTTCTCCTGTGTAGTATTATTATGCCGGGCGAAGAATAGCATAATGGTGTCAACCACACAATATGGCAAATATTACCTATATATTAAGGAGTCAAGTAATGCAAGAATCACTACAACAACAATACGCACCCAACAGCATCTGCTATGGCTGTGGACCTGCAAACAGTCAGGGATTACATATTGAAAGCGTTGTCAAAGATGATAAAGTCATTGCACATTGGCATCCTCAGGAACATCATCATGCATTCCCAGGAGTATTATGTGGCGGCATCATTGGTAGCATCTTAGATTGTCATTGCAATTGGGCGGCGTGTTGGTATCTGATGCAAGATCAAAATCTTGATCATGCACCCAGTACTGTAACTGCAGAATATACAATTAAATTACTCAGACCGACACCCGTCGATTGTGAATTAATATTAGAAGCTACGCTTGAAGAAATTAAAGGCAATAAAGCAGTTGTGAATGGACGGTTATCTGCAAATGATAAATGTTGTGATACGTGTCACGGTATCTTCGTTGCGGTACCGCCCGGCCATCCAGCTTATCATAGATGGTAGCTGGATTGCTTCACTACGTTCGCAATGACAATGCGCCACGTCATTGCGAGCGTTAGCGCAGCAATCCAGAAAATAAAAGTATGAATGAATAGATTGCTTCGCTACGTTCGCAATGACGTAGCTGCATTCGTAATGACGTTACGGTGAAAAATACTAGAAACTCTTAGCGCTCGCTGCAGCCCAGTCTTTCTTATAATAATCGTGAATGTTATCACTCAAGAAATTACCCGACTCGACAAATGCATACTCATCTGAGATGGATCGCGACTTGACCTCATCCGTACGAATAAAAATTTTATCCGGTGTTACGTCACACGGGTGTTCTAACCCCATTGCGCCTGATAACTCCAACACCGATTCAATCGTACGATCATGAAAGTTTTTAACGTGCTCAGATTTTTCATCAGGAACAATTGCTTTAAACCGCTTCGGTTTATTCGTCGTAACACCCGTTGGACACGTGTTAGTATTACAGCGAATTGCTTGAATACAACCAATCGAAAATAAAAATGGCCGTGCCATATTAATCATGTCCGCACCCAAAGCAAAACGACGTAAAACATCAAAGGAAGTGACTGTCTTTGCACTCGAAATCACACGTATTTTATCTCGCACACCACAACCCACCAAGCAATTATGTACAAATGCCACCGATTCATCGGACGGCATTCCTAATCGATTAGAAAAAACTAACGGCGCAGCACCCGTACCGCCCTCAGCACCATCCACCGTGATAAAATCCGGTAAGATTCCTGTTTCTAACATCGCTTTACACATTGCCATAAACTGACTCTTAATGCCGATCACTAATTTAAACCCGATTGGTTTCCCCCCAGTATATTCACGCAGCTGCTTTATATAGTGCATCAAACCTGTTGGATCAGAAAATGTCTGATGGTCTGGTGGTGACAAACAATCTACCCCAATGGGAACACCACGGATCTCTGAAATTTCTGCATTCACTTTATCGCCTGGCAAAACACCACCGTGCGATGGTTTTGCACCTTGTGATATTTTAATTTCAATCATCTTAACAGCATCAAGATTCGCCTTTTCTTTAAATTTTTCAGCATCGAAACCACCTTCGGGAGTACGACAACCAAAGTATCCAGTACCGATTTGCCAAGTGATATCACCGCCGTGCTTAAGGTGGTACTTCGTCAGACCACCCTCACCCGTGTTCTGATAAAAATTACCTTTCTTTGCGCCTAAATTCAGCGCCATCACTGCCGTCTGACTCAACGCGCCGAAACTCATCGCCGAGACATTGATAATCGAAGCGGAATAAGGTTTTTTGCAATCAGGTCCGCCAACGGTGACACGCCCACATTCTTTTTTAACTTTCTTAACAGCAATAGAATGGTTCGCAAAAACATAGCCCGACTTAGTAATGTCATGCTCGGTTCCAAACGGATGTGTATCGTCCAGGTTCTTCGCACGCCGATAAACTAACGAGCGCATCTCACGACTAAACGGACGACCGCTTAAATCAGTCTGCACAAAATATTGCTGAATTTCGGGGCGAATGAATTCAAGCATGTAACGCAGATGCCCAACCACCGGATAATTGCGTAATACATTATGAGTAGAACGCATATCACAAAAACCTAAAATAATAAGCGGAAGAAATGGAATTAAAAGATAGAGCGCATGCAACCAAAATGAGGCCAAATATCCGATAACGGCTAATATAATCAATGATATTAAAGCAAATACACCTCGCGACATAATCTACCTCCTTGTTTTCTATATATAAAGGTATAGCTTCGCAAATTGACAGTGTGCGGTCAAGTGACTCGGGAGCCTTGCCCCCGAGTTTTATATGGCAAAAAGTATACTTAAAGAGTCTACGGAGATCCCATTACCGGCGCACCCCCTGTAGCTGCATCTGCACCTGCAACTACTTCTGGGTTTTCCCCAGCATCATCTGCACCAGATCCTTGTCTAGCCACTGCAGCTGCTCCCGCTGCTGCAGCTACTCTCTCTGCTGCTGCCGCTGCCTCTCTAGCCTTAACCACTAGCATTGGATTATCAAGATAAGCACACATCTCGGCAACATAATGGCCCTCAGGTGTTGCATCACCTTTATGAAAGGTAGCAGCTGTATAAGGTATCCCTCCAGATACGAGCAACTCAGTTACCTTTCTATACACCGCAGTAATATCCGCACCCTCTGCATCAAATTCAGCGATAGCTTCTTTCCAAGCTTTCTTATCAAATTCAACTGCAAACATTTGACCATCTGGATAGATTGCAGAAAAACAAGGGTGTGATCCTGCACCAGAATCCACCAAGATAGGATCACTCGCAGGAACCTTCAACCCTGCCATTGCAAATACTGCAACAAGATTTGCTAAGTTCGTCATAACGCTACATATAACACGTCCCCCAGCATTAAATGCCTTCTTTTCTCCCTCAACTTTAATTTCTGGTGCTTCATCGCTATGGCTAATGACTGGACTTGTGACATCCGCTTTTCCATACTCAGCACTCTGCATCATTGCACCACCCGGACAACCATTGTAGGAATAAATAATCTCGCTTTTTGCTCGTGCACCAACAATTGCTAGTGCCACCGTTCTTACTGACTCAAGTGCCATAAACTTATTAAACACACCCCACCG
Source organism: Gammaproteobacteria bacterium (assembly GCA_022601255.1). GTDB lineage: Bacteria > Pseudomonadota > Gammaproteobacteria > Coxiellales > Coxiellaceae > JAHZIV01. The sequence goes on along the minus strand of JAHZIV010000064.1, from coordinate 9,994 downwards.
CTGCAGGCCAGCCACCTTAGGGTTACTGAGTGGAATAAGTTTCAATCTTCTTCCCAGCAAACGCAAATAGAATGCTTCAGACGTGCCATCAACTTGGATCGCATTAGCATACTCAAGACCATCTAATTTTAAAAATTTATTCAGATAATCTAATGTATCATCTGACTTTTCAGCTAGTGCCCCTCTAAATAGTTGATACGCTTCAAATGCCGGACCCTCAGTAATGGTGCGCGAACCATACTGACCGTCTTTGCGAAACGCAACAACACACTGTGCACTCGATGTTGTTTTCACAATAACGTAATCATCATTACCAGGCGGAAAGGCTACTAAAGATTCATCTAACTTTAGTGCTCCTTGATCCGTTGTCATTTTTCCAGATAAAACAATTGATAGACTCATAATGATTTACTCCTTTAATAAAAAATAATGTGCTGTCACCCTAACATGACATTTTTAGGTCGTCAATTTGGATAATTGAAGTACTTTTATTCTCAAATTGAGTCTTTTTATGGAGACCCAATCCGAACAAGCTCGGACCATACTCCGGATATCGGACGTATATCTGGAGTATGGTCCATAAAAATTCACTATGATAACATATATTAATCATATAATATAAATGATTAATTATACTTATCTATGGTGATTTGCTAGAGTGTCTTCTCGTTAACAATAAACATGAGGATAAAAAAATGAAAACTACAATTATATTAACTTTAACAGGATTACTTGGCATATCAGGAATGGCGATGGCATCGAAACCTATGTCGGCAGCAGAAAAGCAGCATATTGCAAACGAATATGCGGTAACGCTCGCTGCAAAAGATCCGCTTGCCAATGTAAGTGACTTACAAAAAAAGATTTTAGCAAATCTTAATAGTCCGCAATCGCAAGGCGCTTGTTGCAATGGTGGTAAAGGACAGATGATGGCATCACATGGTCATGCGGTCTGCGTGCCTAGCAGCACCTGTGGGTGAGCGAAAGCGAACGCCCATACAGGGAGCAACGCGAGTTTGCGTAGCGTTGTACGTATGGGCAGGAGCCTATAAGAACTCATGAGTCGCGCCATGGACGGCTGCTGAAGGCAATCAGTGACTCTTCAACATCCTTTTGCTTCATGGCTCGCCTCCATCCCGTCGGCTGCGCTTTACTTCCGCAAAAGGACATTGAAGATTCACCTTCTGATTGCCTTCCGTGCTAAAAAAGCGCCCACTGATTTTAAGAGAAGACTCCTAGATGTGCAGACTACAACGAGGGCTCAAGAGCAAGAAAATCCCACAGGGATCGATCCATCAATTGACTGGGCTTAACGCTCGACAATGCATGTAAAATATTACTCGGGATCTTCGGGTTTTGTTTTGCCATTTCTGCAATCCAACGCTTCACACGTTGGCGCGCTAAGTTTTCTTACGAACCACATAAATTACACGGAATAATAGGAAACGCTTGCTCTGTCGCATATTCCTTAATATCTTGTTCCTGGCAATACGCCATTGGTCGAATCACAATCTGCTTTTTACTATCGGTTAACAGTTTTGGCGGCATCGAACGAATCTGCCCACTGTACAAAATCGACATCAGCAAGGTTTCAATCAAATCATCACGATGATGCCCCAACGCCACTTTATTAAAATCATGCTCTTCTGCATAACGATAAATATTACCGCGTCTTAAACGCGAACATAACGAACAATAAGTTTTACCTTCAGGAATCTTTTCTTTCACAACAGAATAAGTGTCGCGCGTTTCAATCTCATAAGGTATTTTACGACTCTCTAGCCAATCACGTAGATGCTGATCATTCCAGCCAGGCTGCGATTGATCCAAAGTATATGAAAATAATTCGAAACGATAATGTGATTCGATTCTTATTTCATTTAATAAGGCCAGCATCGTATACGAATCTTTCCCACCCGACAAACACACCATCACACGATCGCCCTTTTCGATAAGCTTATAATCGGCAATCGCCTTACCCATGTAATGAACAAGCTTACGACTTATTTTGGATTGTTTTTTCATAACGATAATACTGCTTCACGTAATTGACAGGCCTCACACACATGACAGGCTTGGCCATTCTTATCTGGATCATAACAACTGAGTGTTTCAGAGTAATCAACTCCGAGTGACCGGCCCAACGCAACGATTTCCTTTTTAGAATACTCGATGAGTGGTGTATGAATATTCAAACGACGCCCCTCAACACCTTCACGCGTCGCCAAATTCGCCATCCTAGTAAAAGCCTCTAAATACTCAGGTCGACAATCGGGGTAATGCGCATAATCCGCCGCATTCATACCCACAAAAATATCATGCGCATCGATGGCTTCCGCATAGCCCATCGCAATCGATAAAAAAATCGTATTACGCGCCGGCACATAAGACATCGGAATTTCATTGTCCGCACAGTCTGTTGGCATCTCTAATGCAGAGTCCGTTAATGCTGAACCACCCCAAGAACCCATATCGACTTTAACAATGCGATGAGCCACCACACCTAAATGATTTGCTACTTTTTTGGCATATTGTATTTCAATAGCATTGCGCTGACCATAATCATACGTCAACGCATAACATGCGTAATCTTGATCTTTGGCATACGCCAAACAGGTTGTGGAATCAACGCCGCCCGATAATAATATAACTGCTTTCTTCTGCATAATGTTCACACCCCAGGCACATCGCCCCATAAATATTTATGTAATTGAATTTGAAAACGTGCAGGCAATTGATCCTCAAGCATCCACTCTGCTAACTGCTTCTCTTGCAACTGCTGATAACTCGCGGAAAACAATACCTCACACTTATTAAATAAATCATACTTCTCGATCAGCTGTTTGGCCCAATCATAATCTTCACGATCACAACAGACAAACTTTACCTGATCCTGCTGCAACAAATATTCCACATTATCATAAATATTTTTACTGCATTCCTTAGAACCCGGTGTTTTAAAATCTAATACCTTGTGTACCCGCGCATCGACTGCCTTTACACTGATCGCACCACTTGTCTCCAGCGACACACTATAACCACGATCGCATAATAGTGTTAACAACGGAATACAAGCCTGTTGTGCAAGAGGCTCCCCTCCTGTTACCGTCACATAACGCGTTTTGTGTTGCGCCACTTGATCCAAAATGGCCTGCAGTGTTAATCGCTCACCACCGGAAAATGCATACTCGCTATCACAATAACCACAACGCAGCGGACAGCCGGTCAAACGAACAAAAACCGTCGGCAAACCAGCCGTTTTTGTTTCTCCCTGAAGTGAATAGAATATTTCGGTAATCCGTACCGACTGATCGAGCACTTGCTCAGCTGCAGACACCACCATCTTAGGAATTTGTTTGCTGCATCAGTTCCATCTGTTGTAATTGAATGCTCGCCAACTGTGAAGCGGTACTACCTGGGTACGCTTTCATAACATCCTTTAGTTGACGACGTGCGATAGTATACTGCCCACGTGCTGCCTCTACAGTAGCAAGTTTTAATTTTGCATCAGACGTTTTGGGGCTGTTGGTATATTTCGTAATAACGATTTTAAATTGTTTCTGCGCGTCTAAATAATGTTTCTGCACCAATGCAATTTCACCCATCCAATAATGCGTATTCGCCACAAACTGGCCCTTAGGATAATGGACGATATAACTCTTAAATGCTGCCTTAGACTGACTGTACTTTTTCTTGCGCAACAATTCGAAGGCGTTGTTGTAAGATTGTGTTTCCTTTATCTTGTTACTCTTTTTTGTGGGTGTTGATGCCTTTGGTTTACTTGCTGTCTTATCCGACGTAGGAGCCACGCTAGGATTTACAGGCACAACATTATTCGGTGTACTGTTATCATTTTCATTTAAACTTTTAATTTGTTTAATTTGCGTATCTAAATCCTGATAAAAACTACGTTGCTGTTGATCCAAGACTTTGATCTGATGCTCTTGCACTTGTAACTGACCACTCAGTTGTTGTATCTGTTCCTGCATATTGCTTATTTCTTGTGGTAAATTCATTCGCACCAAATTACTCACCTGCTGCTCAAGCCGTAAAATACGCTGCTGAAGGGTTAGCTCCTGCGTAGCAGCTGGAGGTGTAATCGAAATATCCGTTCTAGGCGTCGTGGTTACCGGCGTTTCATCCGTAGTCACCTGTTGATCTGCTATCGGTTGTGCAGATCCATTATTGACACCTGCCTGCGCCTGTGTCAGGTCTGTCACAGGTGCTACTGCAAATGCTAATGGTGCTGTAAACAACACCACCGCAGAAAGAAAAGTTTTCATTACCTTCATTATTAATAAGCCTTATACTCTAAGTTCACTCGTCGATTTAGCGACCATGCATGCTCATTTTCTCCTAAAACAGCCGGACGCTCTTTGCCAAAGCTCACCATCTGTATTTGTGATGGATTCACACCTTGTTGCTCCATGATCCGCGCAACCGATTGGTCACGGCGCCATCCCAACCCAACATTATACTCACGACTGCCGCGATCGTCTGTATTACCTTGTAACACTATTTTTGCTTTTGGATGAGTCGCTAAATAATTCGCCTGCGTTCGCAAAGCTTGCGCATCATCTGAATTCATATTGCTTTTATCAAATGCAAAATAATATGTTTGGTTCGCAGGTGCTGTCATGGCGTTAACGTGCATACCATTACTGGATTGTGCTGTTGGAGCCGACTGCAGCCCATAAGCCTGCGCCGTAGCATTGTTAGCTGCATCTGCTGCGCCTTGATTACCCGCCTGTGCTTGATCTCCTGGACCTGGTTTTGCAATGCTGCAGGCCGTTAAAATAACTGCAGCAGCAGCCAAGCTCGTAAATTTTGCGATTCTTGTTATGTTCATCTTGTTCTCCTTTTACAATGTCAAAAACGGCGACCACGCTGGGTCCTGCACATCACCCTCTTGCGCCGGTAAGCGCAATTTAATGTGCCCATCCGTTGATACCACTGCCAATACGCGCCGCCCCCCATACAGAGTAGCGTACAGCACCATCTTGCCATTCGGCGCCAAACTGGGTGACTCATCATACCCTGTTTGGCTTAAGATTTGAACCTGGCCTGAACTCAAATCCTGTAATGCAATCCCAAACAAGCCGGTCTCCCGATGCATCATGACAACGCCTCTTTCACTGGGCAGATAATGCGCACTGGCATTGTAGTTGCCATCAAATGTTAGCCGTTGCACCTCATGATCGGCAAAGTTATAACGATAAATTTGCGGATTGCCGCCACGGTCTGAGGTAAATAACAGTGACTGGTTATCCGGCGCCCATGACGGCTCCGTATCGATCGAATAGCCTGTGGTCAACTCTGTTAATTTATGTGTCTGCAGGTTCATCACATAGATCTTGGGATTACCCGTGCGCGTCAACACAACCGCCATGCGAGTGCCGTCTGACGAAAACGCCGGCGCACCATTGATACCGGGATAACGACTGATTAAATGGCGCTTACCCGTAGCGAGATTTTGCAAATAAATAGACGCGTGATCATCCTCGAACGAAACATAAGCCAACTCTTTACCATCAGGGGACCAGGAGGGCGACATGATTGGCATCCTGGAAATCAACAGTGGCTGCGGATTAAAACCATCCTCATCGGCAACCTCCAACAAATATCTTGCGGGTTTATCTTCCGGTCTTTGAATCAATATATAGGCGATTTTTGTCGAGAATATACCGCGCACACCTGTGAGCTGCTGGTAAATCGAATTACTGATGCGATGTGCCAACGCACGCAGACCCGCTTTTGAAACTGTGAATGCCTGCTGGCCAATCACTTTATTGCTAATCACACTGGATAACTTGAAGGATACTTTAAATTGATTCGCTGGTAATGACGTCACCGTTCCAGTTAACACATAGTCAGCACCCTTTTCTCTCCAGTATGATAAATCCGACTTAGAAAACAAACCCGGAGACAACGCTCTAAACTGACCACTGTTTTGCAGGTCATTTTTGATTACGGTCGTTAAACGTGTATTACCTGGAACCTTAGCCTGACTGCCATTTGTAAAGGGCATGATTGCAATCGGCATCGCCGCGCTCAAGCTCTGAGTTAATTCCAACTGCAGCGCCGCAGGTGCTGGCAGGATAACCACCAATGCCAACAACAATGAAGCCTTCAATATTTTTTTCATGGTTCTCATCCTATCCATCCAAAATTCTGGGTTCCCGGAGTCATAATTAACTGCAATTCACGCATATTGTCAAATACTACAGAATCTTTTGGCACTGGCAAAGGCGATGCCTTCATGATTGTAAGCTTTGCCAAACGATCCAAGGCAGGGTTGCCACTGGTTTTGATCAATGTTGCGCTTAGCACAACGCCATTCGGAGCCAACTCAACTTTATACAAACAGTGTAGGTTGTGGTCAATGTCAGGTGGGACATGCCAATAGCCATGCAATTTTTGCAGTATCGCTGCTTTGTATTGATCGACCTCTCCTGCTATTTGTGCTGCTTTGATTTGTTGCAGTTTTTTCTGATCGGCATTGAATTGCCGTTTCATTAGTTTCTGTTGTAATTGTTGTTGCTGCGCAAGTAATTTTTTAAGTTTTGCCTGCTTGATTTTTTGTTGCTTGATGCGCGCGCGCTCAAGAATCGCCAATCGCTTTGCACGCTCTGTCGCTAACTTCTGTGCTTGAATGCGTTCGATATGGCGTTTCTCAGCTAGTATTTTCTCCATTCGCTGCCGTCGGATTTCATGCATTTGATGTTCAAGCTGTCGGTGACTGATTGCAGTAGCCTGCACGATGTGCGGTGGATTTTTGCTAACGGGACCCGGCATACGGTAGTTTTTGCCAACAAAATGAAATGTCAGTGCAATCAGAATCAACACGTGCAAAACAATCGCAAATGCAAATGGGCGTCGATAAGATTTTGGGATTTGAATCATGAATGCGATTTTATCACACCATGATCTTAAATAAACCTTAAATGGCGACAAGACTTGCCTGGCAATTCCACTGCCTATATACTCTCACCAACAATAATAGCGTGAAAGAGTACAATGCCTGATTTTTCAAATATAAGAAACCTTATCGTTGTCGCGCGTGATACATATGGCGGCGGTATACCTGCTACCCTTTTAGGGCTAGCAGAAAATATGTGTTTGTATGGCTATAATGGCGCTATTAGAGTTGTCACTAGTAATGGGGGCAGCACTTTTAAACGCCTTCTTGGATTACCGCTATCTGAAAATACATTTTCGCTAAACGATACTCTATGTAGCAACAACCCCCATGCATTAACTTTTCATACCGCCAGCGAAACACTCCCAATAGCAGACTTGGCACTTATTAGCCCCATGGACCCTCTAAGAGAATATGCGCGAATTAATGTGGGTGTACATTGGAATATTGGTTTTAAAAAATCATTTCGACTCTATGTGCGTCTTTTTGGGATGGATCATTTAGAAGGGTCGCATTATGGCCATCCTCAAGCTTGGTTTTCTTTACCCCCAATAGACCCAAAAATCTTAAATGCACAACGGCAAAGGTTTAGAATATTGGCCCCCATAAAGGCAGATTTAATTAAGCAAATTCTTCAGACACCTTCTACAAATGCAGAGATAGCCATTATTTACAGTCAAAATATTCTAAATATAAAGCACTCTATACTAAAGCATATGCAGGTAATACATGAAAGAAACCCGACTAAAGAGATGTATTTATTAACCGGCATGATTTCTCCAGAAACATGGGGATTTCTACAAGAAAATTTCCCACAATTTAATTTTACAGATAGTGATCAAGCCAGCAGTGTGAACACCGTCAAAAACTTTTTAATCAATCCAAAAAATAATAGTTTAGTCGTGCGTATTCCTGGGACACCAAGTACTATTTATAGAGATTTATTGCCTCGCATTACCATAGCCAACTTCGAAGGCAGCGGCTCGCTTTCAGCATTTGCCCACGCTGCGCAACAGAGAACAAAAGAATCTTGCTTTTCACCTGACCGCAGCATGCGCACCCATATTTACAAATTGCCCATGAATGCTTCTTTAGCAAAGTTAGCCAGAGTGGCGCCTATTTATAGGGGAAATAGTCGCGCGACCGGTCTTGTCGATTACTTTAAGAAAAAACCACTCACTCCTATCGAGATACGCGAATTTGCTGGTCTGCTTGATAAGTGCGTGGAAACAAATACTTTTGGATTTTATAGCAATCAAACTAATGCCACGGTTATTGATGATCTATCCCGAGCAGTTGCTCCTGGCGCAATAAAATACGAACCACCTTTTCGCACTCAAGGTTTCACATTAGGCAATGCTGCATGTATCGGCTTATTAGGTATTACCAATGGCATATTATGTAATAACTTTAAATATGGTTTATCGATGCAACTCCTTCTCACATACTTGCTAAATATTAGCGGTGTTCTCTCACACGAACATGACATTACGCTTGCGAATTATTTTACGCAAGAGCACTATACGCTGTTTCCAGCTGGAGCATTACTTAATAATGTAGTACCAATATTGTCGGTATTGTATGCATTTGCCATTGATCACTTCGAAAATAGTATCGGTCATTTCACAAGTCATTGCCTTGGTGCCGCCTTCACTATCTACCAATTCACCCCCATGGCAAAATATCTTTGGGATAATCCAGATCAAATAACGGATACATTGGCATTATTGACGCTGTATTTCTTTTTTAATCTTATGATGAGCTCAGTTGGAAATAAACTCTTTCACGCAGGCTCTAGGTTTTTTAAAACCGTCACTGCTTCATCAGATTCTGACAAAAAATCTCATCCCGAGATGAAACTAATATAAAGCTCACCCAGCAATCTATTTGAAGAATCGATTCAGCTGCTTGAAAGAAGCATTTAATGCATGGGAATCTATTGTCGCATCTTGCAACTCCTGACCATCACGATTTTGAATATCGTAATTACCACCCGAATAAAACACGTTGATACGCTTAGGCTGTAACACCGCATAATCGACATAACTACCCACAATGTAAAACGGCCGCTTACCTTTGGTAAATAACGACTGTCCTACCGTATAGCTCGGCAGTGTATTGGTAACACCTAACACCTGCTGCATTAGCGTTGGTACAATATCAAAATGGCTGGTCGCATAACCAATCTTGCGTGGCTGCATTCCCGGCCAATACACAATCATCGGCACATGCACCTGATAACGATCAAATGCACTCGCATGGCCCCAGTAACCTAAATTCTCGTCATTAAATTCTTCACCATGATCTGCCGTAATCACCACAATGGTATTTTTTAATAAGTGTTTTTGTTTTAACGTATTCAATACTTGTCCCACGAGACCATCGACATAATGTGCGGCATTGTCATAACGATTCAAATAAGGCACCGGATTCGTATCCTTATCTAACACCAAACGATCACATACTTTCACCGCAGGTTGGAATGGCTTCGCATAAGGTTGGTCGGAACCACACCAGTTATGTACTTCATCATAAAACAAGAAGCTAAAGAAAGGCTTATTCGTATTACGCTTCGCTACAAACTGTTTAAACTCTTGCGTAATCTTCGCATCACGTTGTGCCGAACTATTTCCCGGTGTATCTACCTGTAAATTAGGCACCTGGCGGAATACCGTCTGATTGAACGCTGGATATTGCAACGATGCACTTGCATAGATACCCATTTGATAATGTTGTTTCAGTAATTCATGTATCAGCAATGGCCCTGTTTCTTGAGACTGCATCGCCGTCCAGTAATTCGCAGGGATGCCATAGAACATCGAGAAAATACCCGGCCGTGTGCAATTACCACCACTAATATGATCTTCAAACTGCAACGATTGTTGCGCAAACGCATCAATGTTTGGCGTAATTTTTTTATTCATTGCATCGAAGCGCCAAGTATCGATCGTAATCATCACAATATTAAGGTGATGCTTCTCACCATGCACTTGCAGCAAATGCGTTGGATAATTTAACTTTTTATTTACTTGTTTGTTCTGTGCAAAATAACCATCATCGATCATGGCCAATTGC